>DASQAL010000256.1:0-10557 GCA_035635775.1 Candidatus Acidiferrum sp. | reverse complement strand
GCGCTCGCCTACCAGACCGCGGTGGTCACCGGCCGCGCGGGCGCCGCGCTCGATCCGGTGGCGTGGGCGCAGCTCCTCGCCCGGAGCCAGTTCGGCACCGTCTGGCTGGTGCGCCACGGCCTGCTCCTCCTGCTGGCCGCGCTCCTGCTACTGCGCGAGCGGGAGCCATCCCCCGCCGACCGGCTCGCCTTCCGCGGCGAGGCCTGGCTGCTCGCCGCGGTGGGCGCCGGAGCCATGGCGTGGGCCGGCCACGCGGCGGCGGTCGAGCCGCGCGGGCTCGCCGCCGCGCTCCTCGACGCCCTGCACCTGATCGCGGCCGGGGCCTGGTTCGGCGCGCTCCTGCCGCTGGCCGCGCTGCTGCGGGCCGCGTCCGGCGAATCGGGCGCGGACGCGCGGCCGTTCGCGGTGCTCGCGGTGCGCGGCTTCTCGCGGGTGGCGCTGGCCCTGATGCTGCTCGTCGTCACGACCGGCGCGGCCAATGCGTGGTTCCAGGTGGGGAGCGTCCCCGCGCTGGTCGGCACGCGCTACGGATGGCTGCTGCTCCTCAAGGTCGCGCTGCTGACCCCGATCCTGATCCTGGCCGGGCGCAACCGCCGGGGGCTGCTGCCGCGCCTGTCCGGCGACGGCGCCACTGTCGGCCGCCCCGCGATGGCGCGGCTGGGGCGCTTCGTGGCCGGCGAAGCGGCCCTCGCGCTGCTGATCCTCCTCATCACCAGCGCGCTGTCCCTGTCGCCGCCCGCGGTGCACGATGCGATCCGCTGGCCCTTCGCGACGCGCTTCGCCTGGGACGCGGCGGCTCAGGTTCCCGGCGGTCCCACGCGCGTGCTCATCGGCGCGCAGGTCGCCTTCGTCGGCCTGCTGGCGATGATCGTCGGGCTGCTCCTGCGGCCGTGGCGGGTGATCCTCTTCGGCGCGGGCGGCGCCGCGCTCGCCACCGGCCTCTGGGTCGCCCTGCCTCCCGTGTCGGTGGACGCCTATCCCACCACCTACCGGCGCTCCTCGGTGCCCTACCACGCGGTGTCGATCGCGAACGGCGCCGCGCTCTACCGCGCGCACTGCGCGACCTGCCACGGCCCGGGCGGCCGCGGCGACGGGCCCGGCGGCGCGGGCCTGCCCAAACCGCCCGCCGACCTGACCGCCCCGCATACCGCCGACCACACCGCGGGCGACATGTTCTGGTGGCTCAGCCACGGCATTCCGGCGGGCGGCATGCCACCGTTCGGCGCGGCGCTCGGCGAGGAAGAGCGCTGGGACCTGATCAACTTCATCCGCGCCCTGTCCTCGGGTGAGCGCGCGCGCCAGATGACGGCGGTGGTCCAGCCGAACCGCCCGTGGCTCGTCGCGCCCGATTTCACCATCGCGGTGGGGCCGACCCCGCCGCGCAACCTCAAGGAGCTGCGCGACCGCTGGATGGTGCACCTCGTGTTCTTCACCCTGCCGGAGTCACGGCCCCGGCTCATCCAGCTCGCCGAGGCCTACAACACGCTGCAGGCCACCGGCACCGAGGTCATCGCGGTGCCGCTGGGCGACCCCGCCCACATCATCCGGCGGCTCGGTGGTCGGCCCCCCATGCTCTTTCCGGTGATCACCGACGGCGCGGCCGAGATTGCCACGACCTACGCGCTGCTGAGCCGCGGCCTCGGCCCGAGAGAGCTCTCCTCGCGCGCGGCACCGCCGCTCCACGTGGAATTCCTGCTCGACCGCCAGGGCTACGCGCGCGCGCGCTGGCTGCCGGGCGCCCCCGGCCGGGGCTGGGATGATCTCCAGGCCCTGGTGGATCAGATCCTGGTGCTCGACAAGGAAACACCCGCCGGCCCTCCTCCCGACGAGCACGTACACTAGGGCGGCCATGCGACTCTGGCGCGTCATCCTGCTGGTCAATCTGGCGCTGGGCGTAGGCCTGCTCTTCGGGTATCTGGCCTGGGGCCGAGAGGTGGCCCGGCTCGGTCAGGACCTCGATCTGGCGCGGCGGCAGCAGTTCGCGGTGGGCAGCCAGCGGAGCTGGCAGGCGCGCGGCGTGGTGCGCGCGGTGCTGCCCGAGCTCAACGTGGTGGTGCTCACGCACGAGGACCTGGCCGGCTACATGGGCTCGATGACCATGGGCTTCCGCGTGCACGATCCCAAGCTCTACGAGGGGCTCGACATCGGCGACACGGTGCGCTTCACGCTCACCGGGGCGCCGCCCAACGTGGAGATCACCGCCCTCGCGAAAGAGGCCCCGTGAAGCGGGGCCATCACCGATGCGTGAGACGCGAAATCGGACCGTGACCAGGGGCGCGATTCTGGTCCTCGCGGCCGCGCTCGCGCTGGCGCGGGCCGCGGACGCCGGGCACGGGGGCGTGCCGGCGGTGGCCCTCACCGAGCCCGAGTACCTCAAGTGGCTGCTCGACTCCCGCCAGCCGGTGGTGGTGGTGGACCTGCGCAGCGCGCCCGACTTCCGCCGCGGCCACCTGCCGGGGGCCGTCTCGGTCCCCCTCGCCGAGCTCGACCGGCGCTTCGCGGAGATCCCGACCCAGCCCATGGTGGTGCTCTACTGCCGGTGCCCACTCGAGGAGGCGGCCACCGCCTACAGCTTCCTCGAGACCAAGGGCTACGCGAATCACGTGGTCCTGCAGGAGGGCTACGACGGCTGGCTCAAGCGTCGGTACCCTCTTGACTCGAAGTCTGATTAGGGTAGCCCTCGACGCCCGCCGCCCGCTTCAGATCTTCGTGAGCTGACCTTCTGCTATGCTCCATGCCGGACACGGAGGGACGGACATGCGCCAGATCATCGCGGTCCTCGTGATCGCCACGCTCGCGGGATGCGCCTCGGTTCCCGGCCCGACGCCGGTCTCCGTCGAGGACGTCAAGGCCTTGACGGGGACGTGGCAAGGGTGGCTGGTGACCGAGCGAGGCTTCAACCTGATCAACTTCGAGATCCGTGCGGACGGGTCCTTCGAGGTGAGCGGCCGCTCGGTGCGCGCCAGCGGCATCCTCGCGGTGGCCGACGGCCAGCTGCGATTCGACGGAACCGGACCGTGGCGAGGGACCCTCGTGCCCGAGGGAACCGGCGAGCGTCGCGCGCTACGGCTCGAGCGTGACGACCGTCTCTATCGCGGCACCCTGCATCCGTTCTCGCACGCCGGCTAGAGTCCGAGCGCGCGCAACTTGCAATCCGTCGCGGGGCCGCGTATAAGTACGGGCCAACCATGATCGCCCGTTCGGCTCTCGAACTGCACCCTCGCGCCCGCGCGGTCATGGCCACGCTGCTGCTCGTGCTCGTCTCCCTGGCCGTGCCCCTGGAGGCGAGCCAGCCGCTCCACGTCCACGAGGCGGGCACCGCCGGGCTCTACAACGAGGAGCACGTCCTCGCCAGCCTGGACTCGCTGTCGGGCGACCTGCCGCTGCCTGATGCGGGTCCGGCCGTATTCGTCGCGCTCGTCGCCGGCGCACGCCTTCTGGCGCGCGGCGTGCGGCTGTCCTCGCCGCTCCCAAGCCTCTCCGATTCCCGCGCTCCCCCCTTCGCCTAGCCGCTCCGCTCGGTAACCGCAGTTCCAGCCCTCGGGCACGTGCCCTCGGGCCTGTCCCACTTTCCTCGAGACGGAGGTGTCTATGCGTACATTGGTTGGCATCTGTTTGCTGGCCGCCGGCGCCCTGGTGCCGAGTCCGGCCGCGGCCCAGGAAACGGAAGCGTTGCGCAAAGAGCTGGAACAGATGCGCAGGCAGTTCGAGACGATGAAGGAGGGCTACGAGAAGGCGATCAACCAGTTGAGCGATCGGCTCAAGACGATCGAGTCCCGGCCGTCGTCGCCCGCGGCGGCGACCCCCGCCGCGGCCGCGCCAGGGACGGCGGTCCCGGCGGTCGCCGGCCGCGATCAGATGCTGAGCCAGGCCCAGCCCGGGATCACGATCAACCCGATGGACCTCGCGCGCCCGCGCGAGCCCTTCGCGCTCTACGAGCGGCGCGGGGCCGGCCAGCTCCTGTTCGACATGGGTATCGCGGGAGACTTCATCGGGAACCTGACGCAGCGGAACGTCCAGAAGAACGCCGGCGGCACATTCTCGGGGCTCGAGAACCGATTCTTCCCGCGGGAGGTCGAGGTCAGTCTCTTCGGTCAGATCGATCCCTATGCGCGGGCCGAGGTCCGCTTCGAGGCGGGAGAGGAAGAGCGTGGGAGGGAGGTCGCGGTGCACCTGGCCGAGGCATTCCTCGAGCTGATGACGCTGCCGTTCGGCACGCAGGCGAGAATGGGCCAGATGCGCAACCGCTTCGGGCTCACCAACGTTCTCCACGAGCACGACCTGCCCTTCATCGATCGCCCCAACGCATTGAGGGAGTTCTTCGGCGACGAGGGCCTGGTCGAGAAGGGCCTCGAGGCCACCTGGGTGGCGCCCCTGCCGATCTTCCTGGAGGTCCTCGGTGGCGTGTTCAACGGCGACAACGAAACGGCCTTCGGGCGAGGCAGCCTCCAGAATCCCCTGGTGACCGGGCGCGTCCGTACCTTCTTCGAGCTCGGGGACTTTGGCGCGATCCAGCTGGGCGCCTCGATCGCCAACGGGCAGACGCCGGAACGGCTGAACAATCAGATCATCGGCTTCGACGCCAAGTACAAGTACCGGCCCGAAGGCTGGCCGCACGCGCTGTTCACCGTGGCGGGAGAGTACCTCCATGGCATTCGCCAGGTCCTGGTGACGGACCCGGACGCCGAATCCCCGGTGGAACAGAAGCGGACCCGGGAGCGGAGCGGATGGTACGCGTACGGAGAGGTGCAACCGTTCCGCGTCGGCCCGCTCAGCCGCTGGTCGGCCGGATTCCGGTACGACTGGACACAGTACCCGGTCAATCCCGGGAAGGAGTGGGCGGTGCAGCCCTATCTGAGCTTCATGCCGTCGGAGTTCCTGCGCTTCCGCCTCGGCTACAAGCACACCGAGCGCTCGCAGTGCTGTAGCTACTCGGGGTTCACGGACAACGGAGGAAGCGCCCGGAAGGTGGACGAGATTCTCTTCCAGGCCACGTTCATCCTCGGCGCCCATCCGGCGCATCCGTTCTAGACTTGGGAAAGGAGACTTCGATGCGTGCACTCATTCGAGCATTCAGCGCGGGCCTCCTCGCCCTCGGCCTCTGGGCCGGGGGTGTGGAGGCGGCCGACAAGATCCGCGTAGTGACCACCACCACCGACCTCAAGGCGCTGACCGAGGCGGTGGGAGGAGACCTGGTCGAGGTGGACGCCCTCGCACGCGGCAATCAGAACGCCCATGATCTGGAGGTTCGCCCGAGCCTGATGGTCAAGGTCAGGCGGGCGGACCTCCTGGTCACCAATGGCCTCGAGCTCGATCAGTGGGCCGAGCTCGTGGTCCAGGGCGCCAACAACCCCAGGGTCATCCCCGGGGCGCCGGGGCGTGTCGATGCCTCCGCCGGCATCCTCGTCCTCGAGGTGCCCCACGCTCGAGTCGATCGTTCGATGGGGGACGTGCACCCGTCGGGCAATCCCCACTACACGGTCGACCCCGGCATGGCGCCCGCCGTCACTGCCAATGTCCTCGAGGGCCTGACGCGGGCGGCGCCGCAGAACCGGGCCGCCTTCGAGCGCAACCGCGAGCAGTTCCTGGCCCGGCTGGGCGAGGCCATGGTCCGCTGGTCGGCCACCCTGGCCCCCTTCAAGGGAGCGAAGGTGATCGTGGACCACAACATGTGGCCGTATTTTCTGACGCGGTTCGGGCTGGTCCAGGCGGGATCCGTCGAGGAGCGCCCCGGCATCCCGGCGACGCCCGCCCATCTCACCAAGCTCATCGCCTACATGAAGGAAGACAAGATCAAGGTGATCCTGGCGGTCCCGTGGGCTGACCACAAGCTCGCGGAGCGCATCGCCCAGGAAGCCGGAGCCAAGGTCGTCCTGGTAGCGAACGGAGTCGGGGCAATCAAGGGCACCGACACCTATCTGGACACCATCGACTACAATGTGAAAGCCGTCGCGCAGGCCCTCAAGTAGTGACTGCGCGTGAAGGAGCCCGATTCATGCTGAGCGTCCTGCGCATCGTTCCCGCATGTGTGCTGGTCGTCGGCCTCCTCGCCGTCTCGGCGCCAGGAGCCGACAAGATCCGGGTCGTGACGACCACGACCGATCTCAAGGCGCTGACCGAGGCGGTGGGCGGAGGCTTCGTGGAGGTCGACGCCCTTGCCCGGGGCAACCAGAACCCGCACGATCTCGAGGTCCGCCCGAGCCTCATGGTCAAGGCGCGCCGCGCGGATGTCCTGGTGATGAACGGCCTCGAGCTCGACCAGTGGACCGACGTCGTCGTCCAGGGCGCCAACAACCCGAAGGTCATTCCCGGCGCGCCGGGCCGCGTGGATGCCTCCGCGGGCATTCTCGTCCTCGAGGTCCCCAGGACCCGCGTCGACCGCTCGATGGGCGACGTCCATCCGGTCGGCAATCCGCACTACTCCCTCGATCCGGGGCTCGCCCCGGCGGTCACCGCGAATCTCTTGGACGGCCTGGCCCGGGTTGCGCCCGAGTACCGGCCCATGTTCGAGCGCAACCGGACCGAGTTCCTCGGGCGCGTGGACCAGGCGATGCGCGGCTGGTCGGCGATGCTGGCGCCGTTCAAGGGTGCGCCGGTGGTCGTCAATCACGCCCAGTGGGCCTACCTGCTCACGCGCTTCGGGTTGTCCCAGGTCGGCACGATCGAGGAGCGCCCGGGCATCCCTCCGACGCCGGGCCACCTCGCCAAGCTGATCCAGCTCATGAAGGACGACAAGGTCAAGGTCGTCATCGTGGAACCGTGGAGCGACTACAAGCTGGCGGAGCGGGTCGCCCAGGAGGCGGGCGCCCGGGCCGTGCTGCTGGCCACCGGGGTCGGCGCGGTCAAGGGCGCCGAGACCTATCTGGACGCGATCGACCACAACGTGAAGACCCTGGCCCAGGCGCTCAAGTAGCCGCATGTCGGGCGACCTGCTCGCGCTGATGTGGATGCCGTTCCTGATGTGCCTGGTGCTCACGGGCATCCACGCCTATCTGGGCTTCCACGTCATCGCGCGCGAGGTGGTCTTCGTCGACATCGCGCTGGCCCAGATCGCCGCGCTCGGGGCCACCGCGGCCTTCCTCTTCGGCTTCGAGCTGGAGACGTGGGAGTCCTACGCGGCCGGCCTGGCCTTCGCGATCCTCGGGGCCCTGGTGCTCGCGCTGACCCGCAGTCGCACGCGGCGGGTCTCCCACGAGGCGGTGATCGGCGTGGTCTACGCGGTGTCGGCGGCGGGCGCGGTGCTGCTCGCGGACCGCTCCCCCCACGGAGCCGAGCACCTGCGCGGCATGCTCGTGGGCAGTCTCCTGAGCGTGCGCGGCAGCGAGGTGCTAAAAGTCGCTGTCCTCTACGCGGCGATCGGCCTCTTCCACTGGCTCTGCCGCCGCCCCTTCTTCCTGATCTCCACGGATCCGGACGCGGCCTACCGGGACGGCTGGCGCGTGCGCCTGTGGGACTTCCTCTTCTACGCCTCCTTCGGCGTCGTCGTCACGTCGTCGGTGCGGATCGCGGGCGTCCTGCTCGTCTTCTCGTATCTGATCGTGCCCGCCCTGGCGGGAATACTGCTCGCCAGCCGCATCGGCTCGCGACTCGCGGTCGGCTGGGCCTTCGGCACCGTCGTGAGTGTCATGGCCATGGTCGCCTCCGCGGTCCTGGACCTGCCGACCGGCGCCACCGTGGTCTGCGCCTTCGGGCTCTGCCTGCTCGCGCTCGGAGTCTTCCTTGCGATCAGGCCGCGCGCGCTCGGGGCCGCGGCCCTCACCGGTCTGTCGACGGCGGGGCGCGGAGACGGCCGGGCGTGAGTCGCCCCCTGCTCAGGCTCGCGCTCGCCGCGGGCCTGGTGATCTCTGGATGCCAGCCGGCCCCACCCCCCGCGAAGCCGCTCGTGGTGGCCACCATCTACCCGCTGTGGGAATTCTCCCGCCAGGTCGCGGGCAACCGCGCGGACGTGGTCTCCCTGGTGCCGGCCGGCGTCGAGCCGCACGACTGGGACCCGGCGCCGCGCGACGTGAGCCAGGTCCAGCGCGCGTCGGTGTTCGTCCACACCGGCACCGACCTCGACGGCTGGGCCGAGAAGCTGCTCGCCGAGCTCACCGGCCGGCGCGGGGTGGTGGTGAACGCGCGCGGCGGGCTCAGCGTCCTGACGGTCGGCGGGGTCACCGATCCCCACGTGTGGCTCGATCCGACGCTCGCGCGGGCCCAGGTGCTGGCCATCGCGGCCGGGCTCGAGCAGGCCGACCCCGCCGGCCGCGCGGCCTACGCCGACAATGCGCAGGCCTTCGTCGCCCGCCTCGACGCCCTGGACCAGGAGTTCACGGCCGGCCTCGCCGACTGCGCCCGCCGGGAGGTCGTGACCTCGCATGCCGCCTTCGCCTATCTGGCGCGCCGCTACCGGCTCACCCAGGTGCCGGTCATGGGGATCTCGCCCGAGGCGGAGCCAAGCCCCGCGGACCTGGCCGCCATCGTCAGGACCGCGCGGCGCCTCAAGGTCACGCACGTCTTCTTCGAGACCCTGGTCAGCCCGCGCCTCGCCGAGACCCTGAGCCGCGAGATCGGGGCGACCCCGCTGCCGTTGAATCCCATCGAGGGCGTGAGCCCGGCGGAGGCCGCGGCCGGCCTCGGCTACCTCGAGCTGATGCGCGCCAACTTGGCCAATCTCCGCGTCGCGCTCGGCTGCCGCTAGCCGCGGCGCCCGCTTCGAGTAGAATGTCACCGTCACGGATGCATCGACCGTCGCGAGCTGGCGCACCCTCTACCTGATCCTGCTGGGCGCGTTCCTCGGGATGAGCGTGATCGTGTACGGCGTGCGGCTGCTGCCCGGCGACGTGGACCTGCACCGCGAGGACAGGCAACATGAGCACCCTCCGGCGGCGGGTGCCCCCCTCGTGGCCCCCGGCCCCGCGAGATAAGGTGCCATTCTCAGACGCCGGCCGGCCCAGGAGCCAGTGCCACAGCTCCTGTCGGACGCCGCCGCGGTCCATGTGCCATCGACCGGGCCCAGCGCCATCAGCCGCGCCGTCTCCAGGCACCGGCACCAGGCCGAGGAGAGGATCTTGTCCGCGCGCACACCGTGTTGACGGAAGGCCTCGCCGAGCGCCCTGCCCTGCGCCCGTCCTCGCTCATCCAGATTTCGCTGGGTCGCGCAGTCGTCGATCTTGAAACCGGGCGGGTCGCCGTAGCCGGGCGGCGCGTTGCCACGGCGGATCAGCGCGACGTGACCGCCACGGACGAGCGCGGCCCAGGCTTCCTGGAAATCGCCGGCAGCGGCTACCGGCGCGGCGAGCGACCAAATGGCAAGAGCAGCGAGCACGAACCGCCTCATAAGCGCCGCCACTAGCACCCTCCGAATGCGTTCCGGCCGCCCGCCGTCAGTGTCGATCGAAGAACACGAGCCGCGGCACGGCGCGGGCATGCTCGATGTCGAGGATCGCGTAGGAGTACCGAATCTGTGTCCGCTTGTCAGTTGGAGAGCCGGGGTTCACGAGCCAGATCCCACCGCGCCGCTCGCACAGTGGCTGGTGGCTGTGCCCGAAGCAGATGACGTCGACCTCGTCCTTCTCGAAGGCACGCAGGCTCCGGCTCGTCGTGCTGCCGCGCGTTCCATCGCCATGGATCATGCCGATTCGCACGCCACCTACCGTCACGACCTTGCGCCGGCCGAAGCGCTGAACAAGGCCGGGTGGATCGTTGTTGCCGGCGACCGCTTCGAGTGGAGCCAAAGCCTCGAGGAGGCGGGGAATCCCCGGGTCCGTGAAGTCACCGAGATGTAGGATCAGTTCGACGCCCTCCTCGCCGAGGCCTCGTCGGAGCCCCGCCGGGAGCCGATCACCGAAGCGGGGCAGGTGCGTGTCAGAAACCACACCGACCTTCATGTCTCTCCCAGGCTGCTAGCAGCAATCGGTGCGAGCTGAGGCGCCGAGCGTCTCCGTGCACTGCGTCACGCCTACTGCTGGCGGGAGTCTATGCGGGCCCGCCGGCCGTGTCAAAGCCTACCGCCCCCATCTCTCCATTCGTTTTCACGTTCGCCGTCGAGCGGGGTCCTAGAGTCGAAGGAGGTCTTGACCGTGGCGATCGTGCCGACTGCAGTGCCGGAACCACGATGCTGACGCTCTCTGGTGGCGTCCAAGGCGAGACCGGGTCGGCCCGATGGACCGTGCTAGGCGTGTCGACCGCCGTCAACGCCCTCGCGTGGGGAGCGCGATCCACGTTCGCGCTCTTCTATGTCGCGATGCTCGAGGAGTTTGCTTGGGGTCGCGGCCCGACCGCGCTCGGGTACTCGCTGAGCTGGCTGGGGTTCGTCGTCTTCGCGCCGGTGGCCGGCTGGCTCTCCGACCGCTGGGGAACGCAGACGGTCGTGACGGGCGGCGGTGTGATCCTCGGCGTGGCCTTGGCGCTCACGGGCCAGGTGACGTCGCTCGCGCAGTACTATCTGTACTTCGGCGCTCTCGGCGCCGCGGGTATCGCCGGCATGCTCATTCCATCGACGACGATCGTGACGCGGTGGTTCGTGCGGTCGCGCGGTACGGCGATGGGGGTGCTGAGCACCGGTGGACCGGGGAG
>DASQAL010000255.1:0-2470 GCA_035635775.1 Candidatus Acidiferrum sp. | reverse complement strand
TGGTGGGCCTCGCCGCCGGATTCGGCTACGCGCCCCGCGAGGCCGTCCAGGGCAACGTGCAGCGCATCATGTACCTCCACGTGCCGGCGGTGCTCACCGCCTACCTGGCCTTCGGCCTCGTGCTGGCGGGCAGCATCGGCTACCTGGCCACGCGGCAGCCCGGCTGGGACCGCCTGGCCGCCGCCGCCGGCGAGATCGGCGTGCTCTTCACCGGCCTCACCATCGTCTCCGGCTCCATCTGGGGCAAGCCGACCTGGGGCACGTGGTGGACCTGGGACGCGCGCCTCACCTCGACCGCGGTGCTCTTCATGGTCTACGTGGGCTACCTCCTGCTGCGCAGCCTGATCGAGGATCCGGACGCGCGGGCGCGCTACGCGGCGGTGGTCGGCATCCTGGGCGCGGTCAATATCCCGATCGTGCACTTCTCGGTGAAGTGGTGGCGGGCACTGCACCAGCCCTCCACCATCCTGGGGCCCGAGCGGTCCCCGATCGATCCCGCCATCGGGCTCGCCCTGTTCGTCAACTGGGTGGCCTTCACCCTGCTGTTCGCCTACTTCCTGGCGCGCCGGATGGAGATCGCCCGGCTCGAGGAGCAGACCTGATGCCGTCCAACTGGGGGTACGTCTTCGCCGCGTACGGCATCGCCGCCGTCGCGCTCCTCACCTACTGGCGCCACCTGGCGCGCCGGACCCGCGCGCTCGCGGCGCGCCGGGCCGCGAAGCCGCGCGCGGCATGAAGCGCCAGGCGAAGTTCCTGGCGGGCGGCCTCGTCATCGTGGCCGCGCTCGCCTATCTCGTCTACGCGGGCGTGACCCAGTCGGTGGTGTACTTCGTCACCCCGAGCGAGCTGGGCGCGACGCCGGTGGCGGGCAAGGCCTATCGCCTCGGCGGCATGGTCCAGCCCGGCACGCTCGCGTGGGACCCCAAGAGCCTCGACCTGCGCTTCACCCTCTCGGACGGCCAGGCCACGGTCCCGGTCCGCCACCGCGGCACGCCGCCCGATCTCTTCGCGGAGGCGCGCGGCGCGGTCGTCGAGGGCACCTGGAGCCGCGACGGCTACTTCCAGGCCACGACCATCATGGCCAAGCACTCGGAGGAGTACAAGGCGCCGCACGACGGGAGCCAGGCGGGCTACAAGGAGCTGCTCAAGACTCTGAGAGGCTCGGAGCCCAAACCATGACTCCGGAACTGGGCTACGCGCTGACCGTGGGCGCGCTCGTGCTGGCCCTGTACGGGGCCGGCGCCGCCGCGATGAGCGGGCTCAAGGGCCGGGCCGATCTCCAGCGCTCCTCCGAGCGCGCGGCCATCGGCGTCTGGCTCCTGATCACCGCCTCCATGCTCCTGCTGGTCTACGCGTTCCTGTCCTTCGACTTCTCGGTTCGCTACGTGGCCAACAACACCAACCGCGGCACGCCCTTCTACTACCGCATCACCGCGCTCTGGGGCGCGCTCGAGGGGTCCATCATTCTCTGGGCGTGGATGCTCTCGCTCTACACCCTGATCATGGTGGGCCGCTACCGCCGCACCCAGCCCCAGCTCTACCCGTGGGCGCTGGCCGTGATGCTCGGCATCGCCGCCTTCTTCCTCCTGGTGATGACGATCCCGGCGCCGCCCTTCGAGCGCCTCTCCCCCATTCCCGCCGACGGCCGCGGCCTCAATCCGCTGCTCGAGGACTCCGGGATGATCACGCACCCGGTGGCGCTCTACCTGGGCTTCACCGGCTTCACGGTGCCCTTCGCCTTCGCGATGGCCGCGCTCATCGTGGGCCGCACCGGAGACGAGTGGCTCACCATCACCCGGCGCTGGACCATCATCGCCTGGTACTTCCTCGCCCTCGGCCTCCTGATCGGCGGCTGGTGGAGCTACCACGTGCTGGGCTGGGGCGGCTACTGGGCCTGGGACCCGGTGGAGAACGCGGCCTTCATGCCGTGGCTCACCGCCACCGCGTTCCTGCACTCGGTGATGATCCAGGAGCGGCGGCGCATGCTGAAGCTCTGGAACCTCACCCTCATCATCCTGACCTTCAGCCTCACCCTCTTCGGGACGTTCCTCACCCGCTCCGGCATCATCGGCTCCGTGCACGCCTTCACCCAGGGCTCGATCGGCATCTTCTTCCTCGTGTTCCTCGCCCTGGTCATGCTCGGCGCCTTCTCGCTGCTCGCCTGGCGGATCGAGCGGCTCCGGGCCCAGAGCGAGCTCGACTCGATCTTCTCCCGCGAGTCCGCCTTCCTCCTGAACAACCTCTTCCTGGTGGCGGCGGCCTTCACCGTGTTCTTCGGCACGGTGTTCCCGCTGCTCTCGGAGGCGGTGAATGGCCAGAAGGTGAGCGTGGGCGCGCCGTTCTTCAACCTGGTGAATATCCCGATCTTCCTGGCCCTCATCTTCCTCATGGGGGTGGGCCCGCTGATCGCCTGGCGCCGCGCCTCCGCCGAGAACCTCCGCCGTAACTTCCTGATGCCGGTGGTGATCGG
>DASQAL010000254.1:0-88320 GCA_035635775.1 Candidatus Acidiferrum sp. | reverse complement strand
CGCAGTCCTGGGGCGTGCCGGAGTATCGCTTCCTGGCCCTGCCGCACCCCATCGCGAATCTGAGCGAAGGCGACCTGGACGCCCGCGCCCGCGCGATCGCCCCCGAAGTCGTCAGACTGCTACTGAAAGGCCAAGAAGGCTAAAGCCACAAACGGTTGTCCGCCACTGGGGGAGTGCGGGGGCCATGTCTGGGCCCCCGCATGAGAAGAGCTTGAAGAACTAGACGGAAGTCCGCGGACTGGGGGAGTGCGGGGGCCATTTCTAGGCCCCCGCATACAAAGAGCCTGAAGAACTAGACGAATGTCCGCGGACCCCGACTACGCTCCCCCGTTCTGGTATCGCGGTAGACACCTCCAGACGCTGTGGGGGCCGCTGCTGCGCAACTGGCGGCGGCCCCCGCTGCGCCGGGAGCGCCTGCATACCCCGGACGGCGACTTCCTCGACCTGGACTGGCTCGCCGGCGGGCCCGAGCGGGGCCCGCTGATCCTCATCCTCCACGGTCTCGAGGGCTCGGCCCGATCCCACTACGCGCGCGGCCTGCTGCGGGGGGCGGGGGCCCTCGGCTGGCGGGCGGCGGTCATGCACTTCCGCTCGTGCAGCGGCGAGGTCAACCGGCTCCCGAAGCTCTATCATTCGGGCGAGACGTCGGATCTCGAGTGGGTGATCGGAGAGCTCGCCAAGCGGGAGACCACGCCGCGAATCGGGCTGGTGGGCATCTCTCTCGGCGGCAACGTCGCGCTGAAGTGGCTCGGCGAACAGGGCGACGCGGCGCCCGGCGAGGTCGCGGCCGCGGCGGCCATCTCGACGCCGTTCGATCTGGCCGCCTGCGCCCGCGAGCTCGACCGCGGGTTCAACCGCGCGATCTACACCGAGAGCTTCCTGCGCACCATGAAGGCCAAGATCCGCGCCAAGCGGCACCTCTACGACGACCGTCTCGACGTGGCCGCCGCGCTCCGAGCGCGCACCTTCACGGAGTACGATCGGTTCTTCACCGCCCCGATCAACGGGTTCGCCGACGAGCACGACTACTGGGCCCGGGCGAGCAGCGCCCCCTATCTCGAGCGCATCCGCCGCCCCACGCTCCTGATCAACGCGATCAACGATCCGTTCATGCCGGCGGCGTGCCTGCCCACCGCGGTGGTGGAGGGGTCGCGCTGGCTCGAGGCGGCCTTCGTCGCCGAGGGCGGGCACGTGGGGTTTCTCGACGGGCCGCTCGGTGGCGCGTCGTGGGCGGAGCGTCGCGCCCTCGCCTTCCTGGCGCGCCATCTGCTACGATGACCGGCGTGCTTCGTGACGCGTACGGCCTGACCGTCTCGACGGGCTCGCGCGCCGCCGTGGACGCCTACGACCGCGGCGTGCGCGCCCTGCTCGGCTTCGGCGCCGAGACGGTGGACGAGTTCCGCCGCGCGGTCGCCGCCGATCCCGACTTCGTGCTGGCCCGCGCGGCCCTCGCGGTCGCGCTCTACCTGGACGAGCAGCTTCCCGCCGGCCGGGCGGAGATGGAGCGCGCGGTGACCGACGGCGCCGCGCAGGCCACCACGCTGACCGGCCGCGAGGGGCGGCACGTGGAGGCGCTCCGGCTCTTCGTGGGCGGGCGCGGCAACGACGCCATCCCGGTCATGAAGGAGATTCTCGCCGAGCACCCGCGCGACGTGCTCCTGATGCAGCGCCTCTACTTCATCTACTTCTGGCAGGGCCGCTCGGCCGACATGCTCGAGGTCACGACCGGGGTGCTCCCCGCTCTCGAGGACGACGGCTACTCGCTCGGCTACCACGCCTTCGCCCTCGAGGAGAACCGGCGCTTCGACGAGGCGCTGCCCCTGGCCGAGCGGGCGCTGGCCCGGAACCCGCGCGACGCGTGGGCGGTGCACGCGATCGCCCACGTCCACTACGAGCGGGGCGAGAACCGGCGCGGCATCGAGGCCCTGCCGCCGCGGATCCATCCCTGCGACCATCTCGGCTACTTCCGCAATCATCTCCTGTGGCACCTGGCCCTGCTCCACCTGGCCGAGGGTGACTACGAGCGGGGCGGCCGCCTCTTCGAGAGCGTGTTCGGGCGCATCCCGATTGCCATCGCCTCGGACCTTCAGGATTCGGTGGCGCTGGCCTGGCGGCTCGATCTCTATGGCCAATCCGACCCGAAGCGCTGGACGCAGCTCGCGGAGGCCGCGCGCCGCTGGATCGACATGCCGCTCCTCCTGTTCCACGACCTGCACGTGGGGATGGCGCTCTCCGCCGCCGGGGACTGGGCGGCCGCGGACGGGCACCTCGAGCGGCTGCGCGCGCGCGGGAAGAAGTCGAAGAACTTTACGCTGCCCGAGGTGGTGGTGCCGCTGCTGGAGGGCCTCCACGCCTTCGCCCGGGGCGACTACGCCGGGTGCGTGGCCCGGATCGCGCCCGTGGATGCCCGCGTGGTGGAGGTGGGAGGCAGCCACGCCCAGCGCGAGATCTTCCACGACACCCTCCTGGCTGCCGCCCTGCGCGGCCGGATGCGGGACCAGGCGGTCTCTCTTCTCGAGCGCCGCCTCGCCAAGCGCCCCAACCCCGGCCACTTCTGGGAGCGCGCTTGGCGAGGTGCAGCCGAAGGCGAGCCGAGCGAATACCAGAAAAGGGGCGACGGATGATCAGGCGCCCGGCGCTCGTGATCCGGCGGGGCACCGAGCGGGACGTGCCCACCATCCTGAAGCTGATCCGCGGCCTCGCCGAGTACGAGCGCCTCGCGCACGAGGTCGAGGCGACGACGGCCCGGGTCCGTGCCCACGGCTTCGGGCGCCGGCGCTACTTCGAGACGATCATCTGCCGGCGCGGCGGAACGCCGGTGGGCTTCGCGCTCTACTTCTTCACCTACTCCACGTTCCTCGCCCGGCCGACGCTCTATCTCGAAGACCTCTTCGTGCTGCCCGAGGAGCGGGGCACCGGGGCGGGGAAGGCGCTGCTCCGGGCCCTGGCGCGTATCGCGGTCCGGCGCGGGTGCGGGCGCCTCGAGTGGGCGGTGCTCGACTGGAACCGGCCCGCGATCGGCTTCTACAAGCGTCTCGGCGCGAAGCTGCGCCGGCAGTGGATCCTCACGCGGCTCACGGGGGCCCCGCTGCGCCGCCTGGCGCGCTGAGGGCAACCTCGACGGTGCTGCGGGTGGCCGCGACGTGGATCGCCGAATGATCATCCGCCGCGCCCTCGCGGTCTCGCTCCTGGCGCTGGTCCTCGTGGCGGTCGCGGCGGAGGCGCAGTCCATCACGTGCCCGCCCGGCAGCAAGCGCGGGGGCACCGAGAGCGAGGCCGGGAAGTTCCTCTGGTGCGAGCAGGCCGCACCCGGGGGCACGATCCGGCAGGGCCCGATGGTGGGCTTTCATCCCAACGGCCGCCGCAGCTTCGAGCTCAACTTCGTCGACGGCTCCCCCCGCGGGGCCGTCCACGCCTGGTACGAGGGCGGGCAGCCGAGCATGACCGGCGAGACGCGCCCGGACAACGGCACGCTCGTCCTCTGGGACGAGCGCGGCCGGAAGCGGGCCCAGGTCGACGTGCGCGAGCGGCAGGTCGTCACCCGGGCCTGGGCCGAGGACGGGCGCGAGGAGCGTTACGAGGAGACGAAGCTCGCGAAGGCGATGCCCACCAACCGCAACCTGGGGTTCATCATGCAGCTCTGGGCGGTGGGCATCGGCATCCAGTAGCGCAGGCCCATCACATCCGGCGGCGGGTCCCGGCGGCGCGTGGTGTCGGTCGCAATCATGACGAGACCGCGGAGACCACCGGTGGGATCCGGTCCGCCCAGGGCGCGGCGGCCTCGAAGGCGGCGGCGGCCCGGAGGACGGCGGCCTCTTGGCGGCGCCGGCCGACGATCTGCAGTCCCACCGGCAGCCCGCTCTTCGTGAAGCCGCACGGCACCGAGATCACGGGCAGCCCGGTCACCGTGATGCCGTAGGTGAGGAAGAACCACTGGGTGTAGTTGTCGAGCGTTCGCCCGTTGATCTCGGTGGGATAGGGCTGCTCCACCGGGAACGGGGGCATCGCGACGGTGGGCAGGATCAACAGATCGCGCGTTTCCATGAAGACGCGCACCCGATGCCAGAGCCGGGTGCGGAGCTTCTCGCCGTTGCCGATCTGCTCGGGGGTCAGCGAGAGCCCCTGCTTGATGTTCCACACGAGCCCCTTCTGCATCACCGGCTCCCATCGCGCGAGCTTGTCGGCGTGGCGCGCGACCATGGAAAGCCCGCGGGTGGCCAGCACGATGTCGTTGACCTCGCCGAAGTCGGGGGAGGCGCGCTCGACCTTGGCCCCGAGGGAGCGGAAGACGCGGGTGGCCCGCTCCGCGACCGCGGCCACCTCGTGATCCACCGGGATCAGCCCATTGAGGTCGGGCGTCCACGCCACCCGCCAGCCCTTGATGGATGGCCGCTTCACCGCCGCGGTGAACTGCCGGGAGTCGACCTCGTAGGAGAGCGGAGCGCGGTCGTCGGGGCCCGCCATCGCGGCCAGCATGAGGGCCACGTCGCTCACGGTGCGGGCCATCGGGCCGGTCACGCTGAGGGAATCCCAGCCCAGATCCGACGGATAGACCGGGATGAGGCCCGGCGAGGTCCGGAAGCCGACCACCCCGCAGAAGGCCGCCGGTGTCCGCAGCGAGCCACCCAGGTCTGAGCCCTGGGCGAGCGGGCCCATGCCGGTGGCGAGGGCCACCGCGGCGCCGCCGCTCGAGCCCCCGCAGGTGAGCGCGGTGTTCCACGGATTGCGGGTGGCGCCGAAGACCGCGTTGAAGGTATTGCCGCCGGCCCCGAACTCGGGGGTATTGGTCTTGCCTACCACGATGGCGCCGGCCCGCTTGAGCCGCTCGACGTAGAGCGCATCCTCCTCCGGTACGTGGTGCTCGAAGATCTTGGAGCCCCACGTCGTCCGGATGCCCTTGGTGGGCGTCAGGTCCTTGATCGAGACCGGGACGCCGTGGAGCGGGCCCAGCGCGCTCCGGCGCGTGAGCGCGGCGGTCGCCTTCCGGGCGGCCGCGAGGGCGGACTCGCGGACGACCGTGACGTAGGCATTGACGCGCGGATTGACCGCGTCGATGCGCGCCAGGACCGCCTGCATCACCTCGAGCGGGGAGACCTTCCGGGCGCGGTAGAGGCGTTGGAGCGCGGTGGCGGGCACAAAGCACAGGTCAGGAGCGGTCACTTACGACGGAACTTCAGCGTGTCTGCCGACAGGGCGCTAACCTGTGGGACCTGCGGGAGATACACCAGCGTTGGCAACCTGCATTTCCTCCCCCGCTTTGCGAGACGACAGGACTTTTCGCGGGTCGAGGGCGTCCCGCAGGCCGTCGCCGATGTAGTTGATGCTGAGCACCGCGAGGAAGATGGCGGTGCCTGGGAACATGGCCCAGTGCGGGGCGAAGTCGAGGTTGTCCTTGGCGTCGAAGAGGATGCGGCCCCAGGTCGGGATGTCGGGCGGGAAGCCCAGGCCCAGGAAGGAGAGCGACGACTCCGCGATGATCGCGGCGGCCACGTCGATGGTGCCGGCCACGATGACCGGCCCCACCGCGTTGGGCAGGATGTGGCGGACGACCTGCCGGAGCGGGGGCGCCCCGAGCCCGCGCGCTGCCTCCACGAACTCTTTCTCCCGGAGCGACAGGAACTGGGCGCGGACGAGACGCGCCACCGGCATCCAGCGCAGCCCGCCGATCACGGCCACCACCAGGATGAACACCCCCATCTCGGGGCCCATCACCTTCTTGAGCGCGTCGCGGAAGAGGTAGACCAAGAGGAGGAGCAGCGGGAGCCCGGGCAGGGAGAGGAAGAGATCGGTGAGGCGCATCAGCGCGTGGTCGGTGGCGCCGCCCATCTGGCCGGCGGCGGCCCCGATCACGGTGCCGACGATGATGGCGATGAGCATCGCGGCGACGCCCACCGCGAGCGAGATGCGGCCGCCGTAGAGCATGCGCGCGAGGAGATCCTGGCCCAGGTCGTCGGTGCCGAGCGGGTGCGCCCACGAGGGGCCCTTCAGCTTGGCCTTGAAGTCGATCTCGTTGATGGGGACGCGGTAGACCAACGGGCCGACGAGCACCGCGATCACCATGACCAGCAGCACCACCATCCCCACGGTGGCGAGCCGGTGCTTGCGGAAGCGCCGCCATGACTCGCTCCAGAGCGTCTGCACCTTGGGCGGGCGGACGAGCGATACCGCCCCCCGGACCGCCTGGGACGCCACGCCGTTCGGGGGGGGAGTCATTCTGATGACTTCGCGCGAGCGCTCATCGCCTATCGGTACGAGATGCGCGGATCGAGCCATCCGTAGAGCAGATCCGCCACCAGGTTGAAGATCACCACGAGGCAGGAGAACACGAACGTGATGGCCATGATCACCGGCGTGTCGTTGGCGAGGATCGAGGTGATCAGCAGCGAGCCGATGCCGGGCACCCGGAAGATCTGCTCGGTGATCACCGCCCCGGTGAAGATGGCGGGGATCTGGAGCGCCACCAGAGTCACGACCGGGATGAGGGCGTTACGCACTACGTGCTTCAGGATCGTGACCTTCTCGGACAGCCCCTTGGCCCGCGCGGTGTTGATGTAGTCGAGCCGGATCACCTCCAGCACCGCCGAGCGCATGTAGCGCGTCATGGCCGCGCCCTGAAAGAGGCCCAGCACCGTCACCGGCATGATGACCTGACGGATGTTCTCCCAGTACCAGCGCCAGCCGGAGCCGCTGATGTCCGCGCGGTAGATGAAGGGCAGCCAGTCGAGATAGATGCTGAAGAACAGGATGAAGAGGATGCCGGTGAAGAAAGTCGGCAGCGAGAAGCCGATGAACGCGAAGGTGGTCGAGATCTGGTCGAAGAGCGAGTAGGGTCGCATGGCCGCGTAGATGCCGACCGGCAGGGCTACCAGCAGCCCCAGGAGCTGGGCCAGCCCCAGCACCCAGAGGGTGGTGGGCAGCCGCTGCAGGATGAGCGTGCCCACGTCGATGCGGCTCACGAAGGAGAAGCCCCAGTTGCCCCTGAGCATGGACGTGAACCAGCGGGCGTAGCGCACCGGGATCGGGTCGTCGAGGCCGAACTGGGCGCGGAGGTTGGCGCGCACCTCCGGGGGGACGTTGGGGTTGGTGGCGAGCTCCTCGAACGGATCGCCGGGGGCCATGGCGAGGACGGTGAACAGCACCAGGCTGATCCCCGCGAGCACGGGGATCGCGATCAGCAGGCGCCGCACCAGGTACTTGGACATCGCGTCAATCTTCCGGGTGCCGAGAGAGGCTCAGATGCGAGGCGGCGCCCGACGGCCGCACGCGAGGCGTACTCTCTGTACGTCGAGCGTGCGGCCGAGGGCGCCAACGAAGCAGATGGGCCTCTCTCGGCGCCCGGACTATCCCTCCTTGTACCAGAAGGGCAGGTGCCAGAAGTCGGAGTCCCAGCCGCTCTGGGTGGCCCGGAGCTTGTTGCTGATGGCGGCCACTCGCGGCCGCCACGCCACCGGGATCGCCACCACGTTCTTGATCACGAGGTCGTTCATCTGGATGAAGGTCGCGGCCCGCTTCACCGGGTCGAGCTCGTTCTCAGCCGCCTTGTAGAGTCGGCCGTACTCCTCGCTCTGCCAGCGGGTGATGTTACGGCCCTGCCACTTGTTCTCCTTGGTGGCGACTTCCCAGGGCGTGAACTGGAGCATGAAATCCTGGGGATCGGGCATGGTCTGGGTGACCGTGTACATCTGGATGTCGGTGGAGAAGTGCGGGTAGGTATCGAGGTTGGCCGGGTCCGAGGAGAAGTACACCGACGCGGTCACCGACTTGATCTCGATCTCGATCCCCGCCTTGGCCGCCGCCTGCTTGACGATCTGCTGCGTCTTCTGGCGGGGGGCGTTGATCGACGTCTGGTAGACCATCTTGAGCTTCTTGCCGTCCTTGGTCCGGATGCCGTCCGCGCCCTTCTTCCAGCCCGCGGCCTCCAGGACCTGGTTGGCCTTGTCCACGTTGAACTCCCACCGCGTGTTCTTGGACGCGAAGCGGGCGGGCGCGTTCAGGAAGTTGGGGGTGGTCATCGCGGTGCGCCCGTAGATCTGCTCCTGCACCGAGGCGCGGTCCACCAGCAGGCTCAGCGCCTGGCGCACCGCCGGGTCGGTCAGGAAAGGATGCTTGGTCTTGAGGCTCGAGCGCTCGCCGTCGACCTCCGTCCACGGGTCGGTGTTGTTGAGCTGGATGTGCTCCATGTTGCCGCCGGTGACGATCTCCGCCTTGCCGCGCCCGCCCTGCTCGAAGCGCTTGAGGATCTCGTCCTCCACCTGCATGTTCCAGGCGTAGTCGTACTCCCCGGTCTGCATGACCGCACGCGCGGCGGACACCGCGTCGCCGCCGCCTTTCATCTCGATGGCGTCGAAGAAGGGCCGGTTGGGCACGTGGTAGCTCTGGTTGATCTCGCCCCGCACGATGTCGCCCGGCTTGAAGTCCACGAACTTGTAGGGGCCGGTGCCGACCGGCTTCAGGTTGTTGGGCGCCTCGCGCGACTTCTCGCCCCGGTAGGCGTCGAAGAGGTGCTTGGGGATGATCATGCCGTTGACGCCGCAGAAGGCGTCCGCCCAGAACGGCACCGCCTTCTTGAAGACGAGCCGCACGGTGTGCGGGTCCAGCACGTCGATCTTCTCGATGTCGGTGTAGGAGCCGAGGGTCCGGGCCGCCGTCTTGGGATCGCGGACGAACTCCCAGTTGAACACCACATCGTCGGCGGTGAAGGGCTTGCCGTCGTGCCAGGTGACGCCCTTCTTGAGCTTCCAGGTGACCGACTTGCCGTCCTTGGCGACCCCGCCGTTCTGCACCGTCGGGATCTCGGCGGCCAGCACCGGGAAGAGGTTGCCTTCGGGATCGTTGGAGGCGAGCGGCTCGTAGAAGATCCGGGAGCCGTCCTGGTCCTTGGTGCCGGTGGCGAAGTGCGGATTGAGCAGGGTGGGCGCCTGCCACCACAGCACCTTGAGCTGGCCGCCACCTCCGCGCTTGGTCGGGGTGAACATCGAAGCGCCCTTGGGCTGGGCGTGCGCGACCCCGGCGGAGGCGAGCATCTGGCCCGCCATGGGCGCGGTGAGGCCGACGGCCAGCATGGCCTGGACGAACTCGCGGCGGCTCAGGATTCCGGCCTTGACCTGACCGATCATGTCCCTCAGTTCACGTTCTTGCATCGAAGGTCCTCCCTGGATGGGTCTCCGGTGACCGGTTGGATGGCTTCTTATACGGCTTCATCGGCAAAAGTGTCAAGATGGGCGCTGGGTTCCATTACCCCTGGCGGCTCCAGTAGGGCAGCCGCCAGAAGGTGGATTCCCAGCCCGAGAGGTCCATGCCCCGGAGATTGGCGGCGGAGGCGGAGGCCCCGTTGCGCCAGAGCACCGGAATCACCACCACGTTCTGGATGAGCAGGTCGTTCATCCTGATGAACAGGGCCGCGCGCTTGACGGGGTCCAGCTCGGAGTCGGCGGTGGTATAGGCACGGTCGTACTCCTCGTTGCGCCAGCGCGTGATGTTGCGCCCCTGCCACTTGTTGGCCTTGGACGCGACCTCCCAGGACACGAACTGGTTCATGAAGTACTGCGGGTCGGGCGCGTTGGGCCCGTTGTTGTACATCTGGAGGTCCGAGTAGAAGTGCGGGTAGGTGTCAGGGTTGGCGGGGTCGGACGAGAAGAACACCGACGCGGTGACCGACTTCAGCTCGAGCTCGATGCCTGCCTTGGCCGCCGCCTGCTTGACGATCTGCTGGTTCTTCTGGCGGGGGGCGTTGATGGAGGTCTGGTAGAGCATCTTGAGCCGCTTGCCGTCCTTGGTGCGGATGCCATCGCCGCCGCGCTTCCAGCCGGCCGTTTCCAGGAGCGCGGCCGCCTTCTCCACGTTGAACTCCCACTTCATGTTCGAGGAGCGGAACCGGGACGGAGCGTTGAGATAGTTGGCCGTCGTCTGGCCCTGGCGGCCGTAGATCTGCTCCTGCACCGACGACCGGTCCACGAGCAGGTTCAGCGCCTGGCGCACCGCGGAATCCAGCAGCAGGGGGTGCGTGGTCTTGAGGCTCGAGCGCTCGCCGTCCACCTCGGTCCACGGATCGGTGTTGTTGAGCTGAATGTGCTCGATGTTTCCGGTGGCCCAGATGTTCATCCGGCCCTTGCCGCCCTGCTCGAGCCGCAGGAGGATCTCGTCCTCCACCTGCATGTTCCACGCGTAGTCGTATTCCCCGGTCTGCAGCACCGCGCGGGCCCCGGAGACCGCGTCGCCCCCGCCCTTCATCTCGAGCGTGTCGAAGTAGGGGCGGTTGGGCACGTGGTAGCTCGGGTTGAGCTCCGCCCGCACCACGTCGCCGGGCTTGAAGTCCACGAAGCGGAAGGCCCCGGTGCCCACCGGCTTGAGGTTCGCGGGCGCCTCACGCGACTTGGCGCCGCGATAGGCGTCGAAATGATGCTTGGGGATGATCTGCCCGCGGGCTCCGCAGAAGGCATCGGCCCAGAAGGGCTGAGGCTTGTTGAAGACGAGCTTCACGGTGTAGGGATCCGGCGTCTCGATCCTGCTGATCTCGCGGTACGAGCCGCTCGTCACCGCGGACGTGGCGGGATCGGCGACGAACTCCCAGTTGAAGACGACGTCGTCGGCGGTGAAGGGCTTGCCGTCGTGCCAGGTGACTCCGCGCTTGAGCTTCCAGGTGACCCAGGTGAGATCGCGGGCGAGCGTGCCCGCGCTCACGCTCGGCACCTCGGAGGCCAGGACGGGCACGATGTTGCCGTCCGGATCGAAGGCGGCCAGGGGTTCGTAGAAGATCCGCGAGGCGTCCTGGTCCTTGGTGCCGGTGGCGAAGTGCGGGTTGAGCAGCGTGGGGGCCTGCCACCACAGGGTCTTGAGCAGCCCGCCGCCGCCGCGCTTGGTCGGGGTGAAGGCCGGGGCCTTGGGCTGGGCGTGGGCCACGCCGGCCGCGGCCAGCATCTGGGACGCCAGGGGCGCGGTCAGCCCGAGCCCGATCATCGTGGTCACGAACGCGCGCCGGCTCAACCGGCCCGCCTTCACTTCACCGATCATGTTCCGCAGCGCATGCTCGTCCATGTGGATCCTCGTCAGCGGTTAAAGGGTTTCTGGGTGAGCATGCGCACCGCGACGTCGATGGCCTCGAGCATGCTCTCGGGGTTGGCGATGCCCTTCCAGGCGCGGTCGAAGGCGGTGCCGTGGTCCACCGAGACGCGGAGGAAGGGCAGGCCGACGGTGACGTTGACGCCGGAGAGGCCGGTCCAGGTGCCGCTCTTCTCGTCGTAGTTGAAGCCGAGCGTCTTGACCGGCACGTGGCCCTGATCGTGGTACATCGCGACCACGATGTCGAACTCGCCGCCCCGCGCGCGCGAGAAGAGGGTGTCGGCGGGCAGGGGGCCGTGGACGTCGAGCCCCTCGCGCCGCGCGTCCTCGACGGCCGGGATGATCTGGATCTTCTCCTCGTCGCCGAAGAGGCCATCCTCGCCCGCGTGCGGGTTGAGCCCGCACACCGCGATGCGCGCGCGGGGCCGGCCGAGGCCGGTCATGGTCTGCTGGGCCAGGCGGATCACGCGGCCCACCCGCTCGCGCGTCACCAGGTCCGGCACGCGGCGGAGCGCCACGTGCGTGGTCACGTGGATGACCTTGAGCTCCTTGCCCATCAGGAGCATCGCGAAGTCCTTCGTATTCGTGAGCCGCGCCAGGATCTCGGTGTGCCCGGAGTGCTGGACGCCCGCGGCGGCCAGCGCTTCCTTGTTGACGGGCGCGGTGACGATGCCGTCGATCGCTCCGGCCTGGCAGAGCCGCACGCCGGTCTCGATGTAGGCGTAGGCGGCGCGCCCGGCCTCCGCGCTCACCGTGGACTTGGGCAGGGCGGCGCAGTCCACGTTGGCGAGATCGAGACACTCGAGCCGCCCCGGCTCGAACGTACACTCCGCCACCGACTTCACCGCGTGCAGGGTGAGCGGCGAGCGCAGGAGCGCCAGGGTGGCGGCCATCACCGACCGGTCGCCGATGACCACCGGGCGGCAGGCGGCGGTGACCTCGGGATGCGCCAGCGCCTTGGCGGTGATCTCGGGGCCCACGCCGGCGGGGTCGCCCATGGTGATGCCGAGCACGGGCACGCGAGGGGCGGTCACGAGGCTCCTCCCAGGATCGTGGCGAGGAGGTCGGCGGCGCCGAACCCGCCCGCCTTGGTGAGCAGGTAGAGGGAGCGGCCGTCCTCCAGGACGAGCCGGCCCAGGGCCAGCCCGTCGGCGGGGGCGCCGGCGAGATCGAAGCGTCGCGGGCGGAGCGCGCGGATCAGCGCGTACGCGGTGTCGCCGCCGGTGACCGCGACGAGGTCGGGCGCGGCGTGCTCGAGGATCCGCGCGGCCGCGGCAGCCAGGTGGCGGGCGACCGCCTCGCGATCCGCCAGAATGCTCGCGCTGGCCACGAGCGCGCCGCGCCCGGCCGCGAGCGCGGCCACCGCGGGCGCGGGATCGCCGTGGCCCCGCGCGTCCGCGGTGACGAGCGGCACCCCCGCGGCGAGCAGGGCGTCGAGCTGGGCGCGGCTCGCCGGATGGCGGCTCCCCACCACCACGAGGCGCGCGCGACCCGGCGGCAGGGCGACGGCGGGCGCCGCGCAGCCGAGCGCGCGGCTCAGCGCGCGCCCGAGACCGGCCGAGCCGGCGATCAGCGTGCCGGGCGCCAGGAGGGCGGCCTCCGCGAGCGTCGCGAGGTCCGCGTCGGTCTCCGCGTCGGCGGCCACGAGGGCGCCGCGGTGGTGTTCGAGCAGATGGGCGACCTTCTCCGCGCCGGCGCGCACGTCGTCGAGCCCGAGCGGGACCACCGGCGCGCCGCCCGCGAGCAGGTCCGCCACGTCGGAGGTGGCGGCGCGGAAGGCGGGATCACGGGCGATCGCGGATTCGTGGACCGGAACGGAGTCGACCAGGAGACGGCCATGACGGACGACGCGGCGCTGAGCCGGGAAGGCGGGGCACACGAGCGCGCCGGTGAAGGGCGGCCCGTGCTCGAGCAGCGCGGTCAGCTCGACGCCGGCGGCGCCGCGCAGGGTGGAGTCGATCTTCTTGAACACGCGGCCCGAGGCGAGCCGCTCGCCCAGGCGCCGCGCGGCGGCGTGGATCGCGGCGGCGGCCTCCCGGGGCGGCAGGGAGCGGCTCTCGGTGTCGACCGTGATCACGGAGGAGTCGGCGGCGGTCAGCGCGGGCGCCGCGAGGACGCCGACCGGGCCCGGCCCCGCGAAGAGGCAGCCCGTATCGCAGGCGCCGGTCAGGTCATCGGCGATGATCGTGACCACCTGGGATGCCGTTGCCGCCATGAGTGGATAACCCTACCACAGAACGACGATTCCACCGACGGGGCCGCCGCGGGGAGCCCGCCGGCCCGGGGTGTATACTCTCCGCGTGAAAAGCCGCGTCGTCGTGGCGCTCCTCGCCCTTGCCGCGGTGCTGGCGCCGGGCGGGGCCGCGGGAGAGGACCCGGTGGCGGCCCTCTCGCTGATCCGCCCAAAGCCGGCCAAGGACGCGCCCGACTTCGAGCTCCGCACGCCCGACGATCGCACCATCCGGCTCGTCGACCTCAAGGGCAAGGTGGTGTTCCTGAACTTCTGGGCCACCTGGTGCGAGCCGTGCCGGGAGGAGATGCCGAGCATGGAGCGCCTGCACCAGGCCTACAAGGGCCGCGGCCTGGTGGTGCTGGCGGTCTCCGTCGACTCGCAAGGCGCGAGCGTGGTGAGCCCGTTCGTGAAGAAGTTCCGGCTCACGTTCCCGATCGGGCTCGATCCCAAGATGACGGTGCGCGAGCGTTACGGAGTCTGGGCGGTGCCGTCCACCTTCCTCATCGACCGGAAGGGCAAGCGGGTGCTGTTCGCGAACGGGGCGCGCGAGTGGGACGGCAAGGCGGCCCACGCGGTCGTCGAGTCGCTGCTGAAGTGAGCGAGTCGCTCGGGGTCCTCGTCGCGTTCTCGGCCGGGCTCTTTTCCTTCCTCTCGCCGTGCGTGCTGCCGCTCTTCCCGTCGTATCTGTCATTCATCACCGGGATGTCGGTGGACCGGCTCACCAACGAGGTGACCGCGGGGGCCCGCACCCGCGTGCTCGTGCACTCGCTCGCCTTCATCCTGGGCTTCAGCGTGGTCTTCGTGAGCCTGGGCGCGTCGTTCAGCGTGGCCGGCCAGTTCCTGCTCGACTACCGCGAGTGGATCCGGATCGGCGGCGGCGCGCTCATCATCGTCTTCGGCCTCTACATCGCGGGCGTCCTGCGCGTCGGGATCTTCGGCCGCACCCAGCAGCTCCAGATCCAGAGCAAGCCCGCCGGGCTGTTCGGCTCCTTCCTGGTCGGCCTCACCTTCGCGATCGGCTGGACACCCTGCGTGGGGCCGATCCTGGGCTCCATCCTCACGCTGGCCAGCAATGACAAGACGGTGGGCCAGGGCGTGACGCTCCTGCTCTTCTACTCGGCCGGCCTCGGGCTGCCGTTCCTGCTCTCCTCGGTGGCCCTCGGCAGCTTCCTCCGCTTCTTCAAGCGCTACCGCCCGTTCATCCCGACGGCGGAGCGCGCGGCGGGGGTCCTGCTGGTGATCGTGGGCATCCTGGTCGTGACGAACTACTACACGCTGCTGAACTCCTGGGCCATCAGCCTGACGCCCGAATGGCTGCTCAAGCGTCTCTAACCCGGCTCAAGCGTCTCTAACCCGGAAGGAGGCCACGCATGGTGCTCAATCGGATCGGGCCCCTGTCGGCAGCCAAGGTGGTCGCGGTGCTCTACGCGATCTTCGGACTCATCATGGGCGCGTTCTTCTCGATCGCCGCGCTCTTCCGCCCTGACGGCGGCGGCTTGGGTGCGATGTGGGGTGTCGCGGCGGTGGTGATCTTCCCGGTGCTCTACGGGGTGCTCGGCTTCCTCGTGACGCTCCTCACCACCTGGCTCTACAACGTGGTCGCGGGAGCGGTGGGCGGGATCGAGCTCGACCTGCGCTGACCGCGATCCCGCCGCGCCGCCTCGCCCGCGGCGTCAGGACAGCCGCCCGATCCAGCGGGCGATCTCGTCCTGCACCCGCTCGAAGACCTCCTCCTGCGTGATCGGGCCGCGCTTCGGGACCTTGAACGAGTGATCGCCGCCCTCGACGACGTGGAGCGTCGCCGTCGCGCCGAGGGGTCCCAGCACGGGCCGCAGCTCCTCGGGCGTGCCGAAGGCGTCGCGCGAGCCCTGCACGATCAGCATCGGCTGCCGGATCCGCGCCAGGTGTAGGGCGCGAAGCTGCTCCGGCCGGCCCGGCGGGTGAAGCGGATAGCCCAGGGCGACGAGGCCGGCGAGGTCCGCGAGGCCCTGGGCGGCCAGGTGAGAGGCGATGCGACCGCCCATCGACTTGCCGCCGATCACGAGCGGGCCGGTCCCGAGATCGGCCCGGGCGCGGATGGCCGCGATGACGTCGCGGAAGCAGGCCTCGAGCGTGGGGGCCCGATCGGGCAGGCGCCGGCCCTGCTCGGTGTAGGGGAAGTTGAAGGTGACGGCCTGGCAGCCGCGCCGGGCGAGCCCCCGGGCGAAGTCCACCATGAAGGCGCTCGACTGCGGGGCCCCCGCGCCGTGGGCCAGGATCAGGGTGGCCGCGCGCCGCGACGGCTCGGGGGGCGAATACACGAGCGCGGTCACGGTGCCCGAAGCGACGGCGACGCGGACCGACTCGGGCAGGGCCGCGCCCCTAAGCCTCAGGGGCGAGGAGGTGCTCGGCCGCCTCCATCAAGCTCTCCGAGAGGGTCGGGTGGGCATGGATGGTCACAGCGACGTCCTCGACCAGCGCGGCGGTCTCCACGGCCAGGCTCGCCTCGGCGATCAGCTCGCCAGCGCCCGGTCCCACGATGCCGACGCCGAGCACGCGCCCGGACGCGGCGTCGGCGACCAGCTTGGTGAGGCCGTCCGACCGGCCGAGCGTCGCCGCACGTCCCGAGGCGGCCCACTGGAATTTCGCCACCTTGACCGTCAGTCCCTGACCCTTGGCCTGAGCCTCGCTGAGCCCGCACCAGGCGATCTCCGGATCGGTGAAGACGACCGCCGGGATCGCCACATTGTCGAACGCGGCCAGCCGCCCGGCCACCGCTTCCGCGGCGACCTTGCCCTGTCGCATCGCCCGATGCGCGAGCATCGGCTCGCCGGTGACGTCGCCAACCGCGTAGATCCGCGGATCCTCGGTGCGGCAGCGCTCGTCCACCTGGACGAAGCGGCCGCGCTCGGTCAGGCGAACCCGGGTGACCTCGAGGCCGAGGCCGTCGCTCTGGGCGCGACGGCCCACCGCCACCAGCACGCGGTCGAAGCGCTCGGTCTCCCGGCCTTCGAGATCGGCCTCGATCTGGGCACCAGTCTCGCGGAGCGCCGCAACCTTAGTCCCGAGGTGGATCGCCGCAAAAATCTTGTCCACACGGCGCTGGAGCGGCTGGACCAGGTCGCGGTCGACGCCGGGCAGCAGGCCGTCCGTCATCTCGACCAGGGTCACACGGCTGCCCAGCGTCGCGTAGACCGTGCCCAGCTCGAGGCCGATGTACCCGCCGCCGATCACGAGCAAGCGCGCGGGGATGTCGGGCAGCTCGAGCGCGGCGGTCGAGTCCATGACACGCTCGCTCTGCAGGGTGAGGCCGGGCAGGCCGCTCGGGCGCGAGCCGGTGGCCACGATGGCGTGCTTGAAGCGGACCTTCCGGAGCGTCTCACCGGCCTCGATCCGGAGCGTGCTCGAGTCCTCGAAGACGCCGTGCCCGCCGATCACCTCGACGCCCTTGGCCTTCGCCACCGCGGTGAGCCCCCGCGCGAGCTTGCCCACGACCCGCTCCTGCTTCCATTTCCGCAGGGGATCGAGCGAGATGCGCGGCTCGCCGAAGTCCACGCCGAACTCCTTGGCGCGCTCCACCTCGCTCAGCACCGCGGCCACGTGCAGGAGAGCCTTGCTGGGGATGCAGCCCTCGAACAGGCAGGCCCCGCCCAGGCGCTGGGCCGCGTCGATCACCACGGTCTCGAGGCCGAGCTCGGCGCAGCGGAAGGCGGCCGAGTAGCCGCCCGGCCCGCCGCCCAGCACGGCGACCTCCACCTCGTCGACGAGATCGCCCATGACCATGGCTCACCACTCCCAGAGGAGTCGCTCGGGCGCCTCGAGCAGCTGCACGATCTCGGCGGCGAAGCGGGCGCCGTCGGCGCCGTCGGCGATGCGGTGGTCGAAGGTGAGGGTGAGCGGCAGCATGAGCCGCGGCACGATCTGGCCCTGCCGCACCACCGGCTCCGGGCGGGCGCGCGCCACGGCGAGGATGGCGACCTCGGGGTAGTTGATGATGGGGATCGCGGCGGTGCCGCCCAATGCGCCGATATTGGTGATCGTGAAGGTGCCGCCGCGCAGGTCGTCGAGCGTGGCCTTGCCGTCGCGGACGCGCTGGGCCAGGGCGCCCAGCTCCCGCGCGATCTCCAGCACCGGCTTTCGATCGACCTCACGTAGCACCGGCACGATCAGGCCGCGCTCGGTCGCCACCGCCACTCCCAGGTTGTAGTAGCGCTTCAGGACCATCTCGCCCGCGGCCGGGTCGAGGCTCGCGTTGAACGTGGGATGGCGTAGCAAGGCGAGCGCTGCCGCCTTCAGCAGGAACGAGGTCAGGGTGAGCGTCACGCCCTTGGCGCGGGCCGCCTCGAGGTTCCGGGTGATGATCGCGTCCAGGTCCGTGATGTCGGCGCGGTCGAAGTGGGTGACGTGGGGAATCAGGGTGGCCGCGAGGGTCATGCGGTCGGCGATGGTGCGGCGCAGGTGGGAGAGCGGCGCGCGCTCCACCGGGCCCCACTGCTCGAAGCGCGGGAGCGGCGGGGCCTCGAGGCCCACCGTGGCCAGCGGCTTGGCCGGGCCCGCCGGCGCGACGGACGCCGGCGCGGGGGCGCCCCGCGATCCGGACGCGGCGGCGCGCACGTCCTCGTCGAGCACGCGGCCGCCCGGGCCGCTGCCGCGCACGGCCTTGAGATCCACGCCCAGCTCGCGGGCGAGGCGCCGCGTGGCGGGGGTCGCCGGCACCGGGCCTTCGGCACGCGCGGCAGGCGCGGGCGGGGCCGCGGCGGCCGCCCGCGCAGGAGCGGTGGCCGCGGGCGCGCTCCGACTCGGCGTCGGCGCGGCGGCCGGCTCCGCCGCCCCATCGGCGAACGTGACGAGCGGCGCGCCGACCTTGACGGTCTGGCCTGGCTGTACGTGGACCTTCTCCACGCGCCCGCCCATGGGCGAGGGGATCTCGACTTGCGCCTTGTCCGTCTCCACCTCGAGGAGCGGCGCGTCTTCCCGGATGACGTCGCCCTCACGCACGAGGACCGCGACGATCTCGGCCTCCGTCAAGCCTTCTCCAAGGTCCGGGAGGCTAAATGTCTTAGACATTTGTATTGTCCGCTCGTCTCGCCTTCGGCTGCGCCTCGCCAGGCATTAGAACGACAGAGTCTCGCGGCAGGCGTCGACGATCCGGGCCACGTCGGGCAGGTTCGCCCGCTCGCGGGCGAAGCCCACGAAGGGTACATCGTGAGCGGTCACGCGCCGGATCGGGGCCTCGAGCGACAGGAAGGCGCCCTCCATGATGCTGGTGGCGATCTCGGCGCCGGGGCCGAAGCTCTTCGGCGCCTCGTGGACCACGACGGCGCGGCCCGTCTTGCGCACCGACGCGGTCAGCGTCTCGCGGTCGAGCGGTGAGATCGTCAGCAGGTCCACGATCTCGATCAGGGCCCCGTCCTCCTCGTGGAGCCGGTCGGCCGCCTCGCGGGCCATCCGGACCATGGCCCCGTAGGCGACGAGGGTGAGGTCCTTGCCGGCCCGGTCGACGTGGGCCCGGCCGATCTCGATCGTCTCGATCTCGTCCGGCACGTCCTCCTTGGCGGCGTGGTAGAGCGCCTTGGCCTCGAAGAAGATCACCGGGTCGGGGTCGCGGATGGCGGCGGCCAGCAGGGCCCAGGCATTGCGCGGGCCCGAGGGGATCACCATCTTGAGGCCGGGAATGTGGGCGTAGAACTGCTCCTCGCTCTCCGAGTGGTGCTCGAGCGCCCGCACCCCGCCCCCGTAGGGCATGCGCACCACCATCTGGCAGCCGAAGCGGCCCTGGGTGCGCATGCGGTACCGTGCGACGTGATTCTCCATCTGATGGAAGCACTGGAAGGCGAAGCCGGAGAACTGGATCTCGCAGACCGGCTTGAGCCCGTAGAGCGCCATGCCCACCGAGGCGCCGATGATGCCGGCCTCCGCGAGCGGGCTGTCCATCACCCGGGTGCCGCCGAACTTGCGGTGGAGGTCCTCGGTGACCCGGAAGACGCCGCCGTCCACCCCCACGTCCTCGCCGATCACGAGCACGTCGGGATCGCGCTCCATCTCCTGCAGGAGCGCCAGGTTCAGCGCCTTCACCATGTTCAGCTTGGCCACGAGCGCCTCTGTCCTCTCATGGGCGGGCTCGGCGGTGGGCCCGCGTCCGGCTGGGGGGCATGACCGAGCCGCGCCGCCATCGCGGCCCGCTGGGCGGCGATCTCGGCGGGCGGGTTGCCGTAGGCGTGATCGAAGACGGTGAGCGGATCCGGCGGACCGGCCGCCTCGAAGGCCTGCACGCCGCGCGCGATCTCCGCGTCGACCGCCTCCTCCAGGCCAGGCTCGAGCAGGTTCCGCGTCTGCAGGTAGGCGCGGAAGCGGGTGAGGGGGTCCTTCCGTTCCCACGCCTCCACCTCCTCGGTCGAGCGGTACTTGGTGGGGTCGTCAGAGGTGGTGTGCACGCCCAGGCGATAGGTGACGCACTCGATGAGGGTCGGGCCGTCGCCGCGGCGCGCCCGCTCCACCGCCTCGCGGCTGGCCGCGTACACCGCGAGCACGTCGTTGCCGTCCACCTGCAGGCCCGGGAAGCCGTAGGCCAGCGCCTTCTGGGCGATGGTGCGCGAGTGGGTCTGCTTCTTGAGCGGAATGGAGATCGCCCACTGGTTGTTCTGCACGATGAAGACCACCGGCACGTGCCAGACACCCGCGAAGTTCATGGCCTCGTGGAAATCGCCCTCGGAGGTGGCCCCGTCGCCGCAGTAGGCCATCACCACCGCGTCGTCGCCGCGGTACTGCGCGGCGTAGGCCAAGCCCACCGCGTGCGGGAGCTGGGTGGCGACCGGGATGCAGATCGGGAGATCGTGCTGCTCGGGCTCGGGCCGCCCGCCTTCGAGGTACCCCGAGAAGAAGAGCAGGAGCTTCTCCATGGACCAGCCCCGCCAGAGCATGGACGCGGTCTCGCGGAAGGACGGCACCATCCAGTCCGTCCGCCGCAGCGTGGCCACGCTGCCGAGCTGGGCCGCCTCCTGGCCCTTGATCGGCGCGAAGGTGCCGATGCGCCCCTGGCGCTGCAGCCGCAGCATGCGCTCGTCGAAATGCCGGGCCAGGAGCATGGCGCGGTAGAGGCGCTGGAGCTCCTCGGGGGGGATCCGGGGATCGAGGGCGGAGTCCAGGTTGCCGTCGCTGTCCAGGATGGACAGGTGTTCGATCGTGAACTGCGGCTCGATGATGGTCCTGGGCATAGCGGCCGGCCCGTTCTCACGCATTCTACCCCGGACCCGGGGTATTCTCTGCGCCATGCGCGTCCGGGTTCGCGTGCCCGCCACCTCCGCCAACCTCGGGCCGGGCTTCGACGCGCTGGGCCTGGCGCTGGGGCTCCACAACGAGGTGATCCTCGAGGAGGCGGACGAAGTCTCCGTCAGCGTGGAGGGCGAGGGCGCGGGCCGGCTCGACGGGGACGCGACGAACGTGGTCGCCCGCGGCGTCACCCTGGGCTTCGAGGTGGCGGGCCGGCCCTTCCGCGGCGGGCGCCTTCGCTGCGTCAACCGCATCCCGCTGAACCGCGGCCTGGGCTCGAGCGCGGCGGCCTGGGTCGGCGGCCTGCTCGCGGCCAACGCGCTGCTGGGCGAGCCGCTCGATCGCGACGCGCTCGTCACCGCGGCGGCCCGGGCCGAGGGCCATCCGGACAACGTGGCCGCTGCGGTGCTGGGCGGGCTCACCGTATCCTGCGCCGACGGGGCGCGCGTCACCGCGGTGAGCCTGCCGGTGCCGCGCGAGATCGCCTGGGTGGTGCTGCTGCCCGAGACCGAGAGCTCCACGCGGGAGGCCCGGGCGGTGCTTCCGGACTCGGTCCCGCGGGCCGACGCGGTCTTCAACGTGCAGCGGGTGAGCCTGCTGCTGGCCGCGCTCGGGGCCGGACGCCCGGACCTGCTCGACCTCGCCATGCAGGACCGGCTCCACCAGCCCTATCGCCAGCGGCTCTTCCCGTGGATGGAGGCGGTGGCCGCCGCGGGGCGGCGGGCGGGCGCACTCGGTTGCGTCCTGAGCGGGGCGGGTCCGTCCATGCTCGCGGCGGTGCGCGGCCGCGGCGACGACGTGGCGCGCGCGATGGAGCGCGCGCTGCGGGAGGCCGGGATCGGGGGCCGGGCGCTCAGTCTCCCGGTGGACGCGGAGGGCGCGACGTGGGAACGACTGCCCGAGACTTGACTCCCACTCGGAGCAGGCAGTACGATCGGTACAAGGTGCACGTGTGATCAAGAGCGACCGCTGGATCCGGCGCATGGCCGTGGAGAAGGGCATGATCAAGCCCTTCGAAGACCGTCAGGTGCGCAAGGGCGGGATCTCCTACGGCCTCTCCTCCTACGGGTACGACATCCGCATCGCGGATGAGTTCAAGATCTTCACCAATATCAACACCACGATCGTGGATCCGAAGAGCTTCGACCCGCGGTCTTTCGTCGACTATCAGGGCGAGGTCGCGGTGATCCCGCCCAACTCGTTCGCGCTGGGACGCTCGGTGGAGTACTTCAAGATCCCGCGCAACGTGCTGACGATCTGCGTAGGGAAGTCGACCTACGCGCGGTGCGGCGTCATCACGAACGTGACGCCGTTCGAGCCGGAGTGGGAGGGGTACGTGACGCTCGAGATCAGCAACACCACGCCGCTCCCGGCGAAGATCTACGCCAATGAGGGCATCGCGCAGGTCCTTTTCTTTGAATCGGACGAGGCCTGCGAGACGTCATATGCTGACCGGCAGGGGAAGTATCAGGGCCAGCAGGGGATCGTGCTGCCGACGGTCTAGGCCCTGACGCCGGCTCCGCGGACCGGGGCCAGGAGGTGACGTCCCATGGCTGAGCAGAAGAAGAAGGAAACGAGGCCGACCAAGCCTGCCGAGGGTGGTGACGACGGCGGCGCGGGTAGTGCCGAGCTCTCCAAGAAGGGCAAGAAGATCAAGGAGGAGCTGGACAGCCTCCTCGACGAGATCGACGACATCCTTGAGGAGAACGCCGAGGAGTTCGTGAAGAGCTACGTCCAGCGCGGCGGACAGTAACCGCGGACTGGTCGGGACAAGGATCGGAGCGGCGTCATGCCCATCTATGAATACGCGTGCTTGGCCTGCGGGGCCGAGTTCGAGAAGTTCGTGCAGCGCCCGTCGGCGGTGGTGTGCGTCTCGTGCGAGAGCGAGCGCGTGAGCCGGCGGCTCTCCGTCGTGGGGGTGAAGACCGGCGGGCGCATGAGCGATGCCTCGTCGGCGCCCACGGGCGGAGGCGGCTGTTGCGGGGGCGGGTGCGGCTGCCGCTGAGCCAGCGGTAGCGCCGCCGCGTCCGACGAGGGGCCTCCGGGCCCCTTTCGTGTCTCTGCCGCGGGCCTCGGCTTTACACGGCCCCGGGGCGCTTCTATACTCGGGCCCGTGGATCTACGCCAGCTCGAGATTTTCGTCAAGGTCGCCGAGCTCGGCTCGTTTTCCAAGGCCGCCGACGCGCTGTTCCTGACGCAGCCGACCGTCTCGGAGCACATCCGCAGCCTCGAGGACGAGCTGGGCGTGCGCCTGCTCGATCGCCTCGGCCGCGGGGCCGCCGTCACCAAGGGCGGCGCCCTGCTGCAGGGCTACGCGCAGCGCCTCCTTGCCCTGTCCCGCGAGGCGCGGCAGGCGATGGAGAGCTTCCAGGGGCGGATGAGCGGCGAGCTGCTCGTGGGTGCCAGCACGATTCCCGGTGAGTACATCCTCCCCGCCCTGATCGGCCGCTTCAAGGAGAAGTTCCCCGATATCGCGATCACCTTGCTCATCGGGGGCAGCCAGGCGGTGACGGAGTGGGTGGCCGAGGGCCGCGCCGAGGTGGGCGTGGTCGGGGCGCGATCGGGTCACCGGGGCATCGAGTTCCGCGAGCTGTTCCCCGACGACATCGTCCTCATCGTGAGCGCGGCGCATCCCTGGCACGGGCGCAAGCACGTGACGATGGAGGAGCTGCGCGCCGAGCCGCTCCTGCTCCGCGAGCGCGGGTCGGGCACGCGGGCGGCCCTCGAGGCCGCGCTCACCCAGGCGGGCAGCGACATCGCCGCCTTCCGCGTGGTCGGCGAGATGGGCTCGACCCAGGCGATCAAGCAGGCGGTGAAGGCGGGCGTCGGCGTGTCGCTCGTGTCGCGGCGGGCCGTCGAGGACGAGTGCCGGGCGGGCAGCGTCTGGTGTCTCCGGGTGAAGGATCTCAAGATCGCCCGGGCCTTCTACCTCGCCACCCACCGGGAGCGCAGCCGCTCGCCCCTCGCGGAGGCTTTCCGCGCCTTCGTCGAGGCCGAGGCCGTCTGACCGCCTCTCGCGCGGTCCCCGCTCCACGGTCATGGACCCGAAGCTGATCGATCCCAAGACCGGCAAGGAGATCCGGCTCACCGCCTACGCCGCCTGCGCGGGGTGAGCGTCCAAGATGGGTCCTGGAGATCTCCAGGCCGTGCTCGGGGATCTGCGCCGCGAGGAGCACCCCGATCTGCTGGTGGGGCTCGGCCGGAGCGACGACGCCGCCGTCTACCGCGTGACCGATGACGTGGCCATCGTGGAGACGGTCGACTTCTTCCCGCCCATCGTCGACGACCCCTATCTCTTCGGGGCGATCGCGGCCGCGAACTCGATGTCCGACGTGTACGCGATGGGCGGGCAGGTGCTGTTCGCGCTCAACGTGGCGGGCTTCCCGCGCGAGCTGCCCAAGGACATCATCGCGGCCGTCTTCCGGGGCGGCGCTGACAAGGTGCACGAGGCGGGCGGCGTCATCGCGGGCGGCCACACCGTCGTGGACGCGGAGCCGAAGTACGGCCTCTGCGTGACCGGCCGGGTCGACCCGCGGCGCATCCTGATCAAGGGCGGACTCCGCGCGGGTCAGCGCGTGTTCCTGTCCAAGCCCCTCGGCACCGGGGTGATCGCCACCGCGGCCAAGAACGACAAGTGCGAGCCCGCGGTCCTCGACGGCGCGGTGCAGAGCATGCTCCGGCTCAACCGCGTGGCGGCCCGGGTGGCGCAGGAGGCGGGGGCGACCGGCGCCACCGACATCACCGGGTTCGGGCTCCTCGGCCACGCCAGCGAGATGGTGGCGGCCTCGGGGGCGGGCCTGACCATTCGAAGCCAGGACCTGCCGCTCTTACCAGGCGCGCGGGCGCTGGCCGATCTGGGGGGCTGGAGCGGCGGCATGGGGCGAAACCGCCGCTACCTCGAAGAGGTCTTCGGGCGGCTCCGCATCGACCCGGCGGTGCCGGACGCGATGGTCAACCTGCTCTGTGAGTCGGAGACCTCGGGCGGCCTGCTCTTCGCGGTGGACCCGGCGAGGGCCGACGCGGTGCGCGAGGCCTTCGCGAGCGCGCGCGAGCCGGTGTGGGAGATCGGCGAGGTGACCGCCGAGCCGCGACTCGCGCTAGCCTAAGCGTTCTCGGTAAGGTCAGCCGCTTCGAGCGCGGGCTCCGCCCGCGCAGCCTGTCCTTTGGGGGGAGGTTCGGAAGGGGGGCGCAGCCCCCTCCGAGCTAACGAGATGCGTCGGAGCGCTTCAGGAACGCGATCAGCTTCTGGCGGAGCTCGGCGGGGAGGCTGGTCTCGGGCTGCTCACGGAGACGGCGGGCGGCGTTGACGGTGCCCTTGTAGGTATTGACGAAGGCCACGCAGGGCGGGCAGCCGTCCAGGTGCCATTCGAGCTGCGCCGTCTGATCCGGGGGGAGCGACCCGTCGATGTAATCCGCGAGCAGCTCGACGCATTCCGGGCACCCGATCTCGCGCGACGCTCCGTCCATCTGTTCCCCCTCGCCGGTGAGGCGACGACCTGTAGCGAAACCTTAACACAGGGCCGGCCCGGAGCAAGTCCGTCTTTGGCGGCCGGGGTCGCGCGGCGATTGCCTTGCCGCGCGGGGCCGGTGTAGGCTCCGCGCAACCATGGCCGCTCGGGTGGCCGTCCTCACGCCCTTCGCCTCGCCCTCGGTTCGCGGCAATGCCATCACGGTCGACCGTATCGCGCGCGGTCTCCGGCAGCGCGGTGTCGAGCTGCGCGTCTGGGATCTCTCGGTGGTGCCCGAGGGCGCGGTCGACCACCAGATCACCCAGTACGGGCCGTCGGTGATCCACGCGTTCCACGCCTTCCGCACCGGCCCCACCGCGCTGCGGCTGGCGCGGCGCGTGGGCGTCCCGCTGCTGGTGACGGTGACGGGCACCGACGTGAACCAGGATCTCTTCGACGAGGACGCGGCGCCCATCGTCCGGCGGGTGCTGGAGGGCGCGGGGGCGGTGAGTGTCTTCGACAAGTCGATGGCGGATCGCATCGTGGAGGCGCTGCCCGCGACCGCGGCCCGCCTCGTGGTGATCCCGCAGAGCGCGGTGTTCGGGGTGCCGGCCGCCGGCCACTGGCCGCCGGTCGCCGCGCTCCAGCGGCTGCCCGGCCCCATCGTTCTGTTCCCGGCCGGCATCCGGAAGGTGAAGCGGCCCGCGTTTCCGCTGGAGCCGCTCGAGGGCCTGCGCGACCGGCATCCGACGCTCGAGCTGGTCTACGTGGGGCCGATCATCGACGCGGCGGAAGGCGAGGCCCTGCGCCGGCTGCTGGCCGACTATCGGTGGGCCCGGTACCTGGGGGCGGTGCCGCACAACCGCATGCCCGCCCTCCTCGATCTGGCGGACGTGGTGCTCAACTGCTCGCTCGCCGAGGGCGGGATGGCCAACTCGGTGCTCGAAGCCCTCTCCCTCGGCCGCGCGGTGCTCGCCGCGGACATCGCGGGTAACCGATCCCTCGTCGAGGACGCGATCACCGGCTTCCTGTTCGGCTCGGCGGAGGAGCTGGCCGCGAAGGCCGATCGCCTGCTGCAGGATCCCGATCTCCGCGCGCGGCTCGGGGTGGCGGGCCGCGAGCGTGTCAGCGCGCGCTTCGGCGCCGACCGCGAAATCGACGGCTACCTCGCCGTGTACATGCGACTGGTGCCTGATTCCGGCTGAGCGCGCGGCACGGTCCTTGCTGCCGCATCGAGTCAATCGGGCCGCGCGCGCGTTCGAGCGCGTTTCGCACGCGTTTCGGGGTGTCGCACGCGTGACGCTGAGTGAAATTCCGGCACCACGCACATCGGAGTGCCAGAAGAAGGGGCAAGTAGTTGACGGGGCTGGAACGCCCCCCTATGATGGATCAATTCAATTCCAGGCGGGAAAGGAGCCGTTCATGGCGCAGCCTCCCGTGTCTAGCCAGTCCCAGGAGCAGCGAGTCCAGGAGTTCGTGAGCGCCCACCAGGCGCTGCGCGCCGAGGTCGGCAAGGTCATCGTCGGCCATCACGACGTCGTCGGCGAGGTGCTGGTCGGTCTCTTCGCGGGCGGTCACGTGCTGCTGGAAGGCGTCCCCGGCCTCGGCAAGACGCTTCTCATCAAGACCCTCGCGGAGAGCCTCGAGCTCTCCTTCTCCCGCATCCAGTTCACGCCGGACCTGATGCCGGGCGACATCATCGGCACCAATATCATCGTGGAAGACGCCCAGGCGCGAAAGCACTTCCAGTTCCAGCGCGGGCCCATCTTTGGCCACATCCTGCTCGCCGACGAGGTGAACCGGGCCACCCCGAAGACGCAGTCGGCGCTCCTGGAGGGCATGCAGGAGGGGTCGGTCACCGTCTCCGGCCACTCCCACCCGCTGCCCGCGCCCTTCTTCGTGCTCGCCACCCAGAACCCCATCGAGATGGAAGGCACCTACCCGCTGCCGGAGGCGCAGCTCGACCGCTTCCTCTTCAAGCTGCGGGTCCGCTATCCGGCTCTCGAGGAACTCACCGAGATCATCGACCGCACCACCCACGTGCGGCACGTCGAGGTCCGGCGCGTGCTGACCGGTGCCCAGGTGCTCACCATGCGCGAGCTGGTGCGCGAGATCCCGATCGCCACCCACGTGCGAGACCTCGCCTCCTTCATCGTGCTCGCCACCCATCCGCAGTGGGAGCGGGCCCCCGAGTCGACGCGTCGCTTCATCCGCTACGGGGCGAGCCCGCGCGGAGCGCAGGCCCTGGTGCTGGGCGCGAAGGTCCGCGCGCTCTCGGAAGGCCGCTTCAACGTCAGTGTGGAGGATCTCCGGGCCACCGCGCTGCCCGCGCTCCGTCACCGGCTCATCCTGAACTTCGAGGGCGAGGCGGAGGGCGTGGACGTGGACGACCTGATCGGCCAGACCGTCGCGGCCGCCGAGAGCATGACCGGTTCAGAGAAAGAGGTCTTCCTGAGATAGGCGAGAGGAGAGTCTGATGCCCGGTCCCACGGTGATCGAGCGGCTCGTCGCGGAGGTCGCCCGGCAGATCCGCCTGCGGCGCGCTGAATTCTATGGCCTGCGCGGCCTCCTGTGGGGCGCGGTGGCCGCGGTGGTGCCGCTCGTGCTCAAGGAGTCGCTGGGGATCTGGAGCTACGTGGGCGCCGCGATCCTCCTGCTGGCGGGCGCGGGGGCCGGAGCCCTGTGGGGCTTCCTGCTGAAGCTGCCCCAGGCGGACGCGGCGCGGCTCGCCGACCGCGGCTACGGACTTCAAGATCGGGTGAGCACCGCGCTGGAGTGGGCCGAGCGCGCGGACCGGACCCCGATCGTGGAGGCCCTCGTCGCCGACGCGGCGGCCCGCGCCGACCGGCTCGGCGCGCGGCGCATCATCCCGCGTCGGTTGCCCCGGGGGGCCAAGTTCGTTCCCGTCCCGCTCGTCCTGGGCCTCGTGCTCGCGGCGGCCCCGCCCATTCCGTTGCCCCAGGGCGGCCTGCCCAACTTCTCGGTCTCCCGGGACGAGGAAGAGGAGAAGCTCAAGGAGCGCGGCGGAGACCTGCAGCAGGCGGAGCGCCGGCAGGCCACCCGGCGCGATCCGGTGCAGCGGGCGGAGGTGCAGGAGCGCACGCTGACGCCGCGCATGGGCGGGGGCGGCCAGAGCCAGCCCGGCGATCTCGCCGCCGTCTTCAAGGACACGTCGCTGGCCGGCCGGGCGCCCGATTTCAACTCCTTCCTCAAGAAGGGCGACGACCGGCTGCGGATGCTGGAGCAGATGGACCGGCTGCCGGATCTCCAGAGCGACTTCACGCAGAACCAGGCCCGGATGGTCTTGCAGAAGGCCAAGGCACTGCGCGGCGGTCTCGACCCCAATAAGAAGGTGTCGCCGGAGAAACTGCGCGAGCTGTTGCAGGAGATGGAGCGGCTTGGGCGGAAGAACCAGCCAGGGGGTGGGCAGAGCGACTGGTCGGGGGACGTCTACGAAGGCATGGAAGCCCTCGAGGGCGGCCAGAGCGACCGGGCGATGGAGGCCATGGAGCGGGCGCTGAACAAGATGCGCTCCAAGGAGGAGCGGGGCCGCGACGGCAAGTCGCTCAAGGGTGGGCGCGAGAGCGACCGGCGCGGCAACAAGCGCGGGAACGAGCGCGGCCAGGGCCAGGGCGGGCCGGGCGACGAGGGCGATTTCCCGGAGGGCGAGGGGCTGCTGCCGGGCCGCGGCAAGAGCGGGTCTCCGAAGGGCGACCCCACCGCGCGCCTGCGTGGTAGTCCGTTCGACGTGGGCGTGGAGGGTGAGGCCCGTGCGGGTCGCAAGCAGGGGATCGACACCAACATGGTCGGGCGCGGCTCGCAGATGCCCTCCCGCCTGCAGTACATGGGCGTGCTGGGGCAGTACCGGAAGATGATGGAGGAGTCCATCGCGCGCGAGCAGGTGCCGCGCGACTTCCAGAGCCAGGTGAAGGAGTACTTCCAAGCGCTGGATGAGAAATAGCGTCGTGGCCACCGCGCGTGCCGGCCACGAGTTGCTGTCGACGGACTTCCTCACCCAGCTCGAGCGCCTGACCCTGCTCTCCCGCCGGTCCTTCCGTGGACGCGTGAAGGGAGAGCGGCGCAGCCCCCGCAAGGGCATCAGCGTGGAGTTCTCCGACTACCGGCAGTATGGGGTCGGCGACGATCTCCGCTACGTGGACTGGAACGTCTACGCCCGCCTGGACCGCCTCTACCTCAAGCTGTTCGTGGACGAGGAGGATCTCTGCCTGCACCTGCTGGTGGATGCCTCCGCCTCCATGGGCTTCGGCGAGCCGTCCAAGCTCGACTACTCCGCGCGCCTGGCCGGCGCCCTCGGCTTCGTGGGCCTGGTGGGGCTCGAGCGGGTGGGCGTGGGCGTGGTGCGGGACCGGATGGCCGAGGGCTTCAACCCGGCGCGCGGCCGGAGCCAGGCGATACCGCTGATGGACTTCCTCGGCCGCCTGCGCGCGGGCGGGGCCACCTCGCTGAACGAGGGGCTCGCGGCCTACGCGCTGCGCTCGCGCGAGGCGGGCCTGGCCGTGCTCGTCTCGGACCTGATGGACCCGGGCGGCTACGAGCGCGGGCTGAAGGCGCTCCTGGAGCGGCGCTTCGACGTGCACGTCGTCCACGTGCTGGCCGCGGACGAGATGAATCCCGCCTTCGGCGGTGACCTGCGCCTGCTCGACGCGGAGACCGACGAGCAGCGCGACCTCACCCTCGACGGCGAGGCCCTGCGCGGCTACCACGAGCGGCTCCGCGCCTTCCTCGATCACGCCGAGCAGTTCTGCCGGGGCAACGAGATCACCTACCACCGGGTGGTGACGGAGACGCCGGTGGAGGAGTTCATGCTCCGCCAGCTCAAGGGGCTCCTGCTCGCATGAACTTCCTCAGCCCCTTCGCCCTGCTGCTGGGCACCCTGTCGGTGCCGCTGCTCCTCCTGTACTTTCTGAAAGTCCGGCGGCGGCAGATGCGGGTGTCGAGCCTGCTCCTGTGGGCGCCCGCGCTCCGCGACCGCGAGGCCTCCACCTTCTTCCAGCGGCTGCAGCGCGACCCGCTCCTCATCCTCCAGATCCTGGCCTTGCTCGCCCTCACCGCGGCGCTGGCCCGGCCGGCGGTGAACGTGATGGGGCAGGGGGCCAAGCGGGTGGCCATCGTCATGGACAGCTCCGCCTCCATGAAGGCCATCGACGTCTCGCCCTCGCGCTTCGTGCAGGCCCAGCGCGGCGCGCTCGGGCTGCTCGGCCGCCTGGGCGAGGGCGCCGAGGTGATGGTGATCGAGGCGGGCGTGCAGCCCAAGGTGCTGGTGCCCTTCACCCGCGAGCACGACCGGGTCTCCTCGGCGATCCGCTCGATGGAGGCGCACGACCTCCCGAACCGCCTGCAGGAGGGCCTCCGGACCGCGCGCGCGCTGGTGGGCCCCGACCCGCGCGCGGAGATCCACGTCTTCACCGACGGAGCGCACCCCGACGCGGTCAAGGGCCAGGGCGACGACGTCCGCGTGCGCTGGACCGGCACCGGCCGCCGCTCCCACAACGTGGGCATCACGAGCCTCGCGGTCCGGCGCAGCTACTTCGGGTCCTACAACTCGCAGGCCTTCTTCTCGGTGGGCAACTTCTCGGGCGAGCGGCAGAGCTTCTCGTTGAAGCTGACCCTGGACGACGAGGTCCTCACCGAGCGCACGCTCACCCTCGATCCGCAGGTGCGCCGGGCCATCACGGTGCCGTTCAGCGAGCAGCGCGGCGGGGTGCTCAAGCTCAAGCTCGACGTCTCGGACGATCTCGACGCCGACAACATCGCCTACGCGGTCATCCCGCCGCCCCGGACGATCTCGGTCCTGCTCGTCAGTCCCGGCAACCTGTTCCTGGAAAAGGTGCTGAAGACGGACCCGCAGGTGCAGCTCGAGGTGCGCAAGCCCGACGCCTACCAGGGCGGCATGGAGGGCTTCGACGTCGTGGTGGTGGACAGCGTGAGCCCGCAGAAGCTGGGCAACGGTCGCTACGTCCTCGTCAACACCGTGCCCGTGGACGTGCCGCTCGAGGTGCTGGGGCGCCTCGAGAATCCCACCATCATGGACTGGGACCGCACGCACCCGATCATGCGGCAGATCGACTTCGCCAAGGTGACGATGGAGGACGCGATGCGCGTCCGGCCGCTCGCCGCCGGCAAGACCCTCGTGGAAGCGGTGGGCGGGCCGCTGATCTACGCCCTGGAAGAGCGCGACCGCAAGGCCCTCTTCTTCGGCTTCGATCTCTTCCGCAGCGACTTCCCCCTGCGGGTGGCCTTCCCGCTCATGCTCTCCAAGGGGCTCCGCTGGCTGCACCCGGCCGGGCTCGACCAGTCGAGCCTGCAGCTCCAGACGGGCCAGCCCATCCTGCTGCCGGTGGAGCACGGAGTGACCACCGCCACCGTGCGCACCCCGTCCGGGCGTAGCGTGCGGGCGCAGGTCAACCGCGGCATGGCGAGCTTCACCGAGACCGACGAGGTCGGTATCTACGCGGTGGTGACCGCCCGCGGCGAGACGCGCGTGGCCGTGAATCTGATGAACGGCGACGAGTCGGACCTGACCCCGCAGCCGCTGCCCGCCTTCGTGGAAGGCGCGCAGCCGGAGTCGGCGCCGGTGCTCATCGTGCGCGAGCTCTGGCCCTTCTTCGTGGCCCTGGCCCTGTTGCTCTTCGCGCTGGAGGGCTTCCTCTACTGGCGCCGTCAGACCGGGGGGCGCCTCGGGCTGCCCCGCGGGCTGGGCGACCGCTGGGCCCTCGGCCTACGCTGCGCGCTCCTGGTGATGCTGCTCTACTCGCTGACCAAGCCGACGATCCCGCGCTGGGCCGACCGGCTCAACGTGACCTTCCTGCTGGACGTGTCGGACAGCGTGAGCCTGGCCGCGCGCGAGAGCGGGTACCGCTTCGCCGCCCAGTCGGTGGCGAGCATGCAGCCGGGCGACCAGGCGGGCGTGGTGGTGTTCGGCGAGGAGGCGATGGTGGACCAGCCGCTTCGCGCGACCGCCAAGCTCGAGCGCCCCCAGGCCCAGGTGGGCGGGCGCGGGACGAACCTGGCCCAGGCGCTCCAGCTCGGGCTGGCCACCGCGCCGCCCGGCCAGGCCAACCGGTTCGTGCTGCTCACGGACGGCCGGCAGAACGCGGGCAACGCGCTCGCGGTCGCGCAGGCGGCCAAGGACGCGGGCGCCGACATCTATTACGTGCCGGCCCCGCTGACCTTCCCACAGGAAGTGGTCGTGGAGTCCATGGTGCTGCCGCAGGAGGTGAAGTTCGGCGAGCCGTTCCAGGCCAAGGTGGTGGCGTGGAGCCAGGCGGAGACCCAGGGGCGGCTGTCGCTCTACCGCAACGCCGAGTTCCTCGGCTCGCAGGTGGTGCGGCTCTCCCCGGGCAAGAACGTCTTCACCTACCGGCAGTCGCTCGAGCAGAGCGGGATCCACGTCTACCAGGCCGCGCTCGACGTGGACGGCGACACCATCGAGGAGAACAACCGCGCGGTGGGCACGCTGGTGGTGCGCGGGCGGCCGCAGGTGCTGCTCGCCGAGAAGGACCGCAACCAGGCCCAGGCCCTCGCGGCGGCCCTGCGCTCCCAGCACGTGGACGTGACGGTGGTGGAGGCGGACAAGATCCCCAAGGACATGGCGGGGCTCCAGAAGTACGACGGGCTCATCCTGTCCAACGTGTCGTCGCTCAAGATGACGAAGAAGCAGATGGAGAATATCCGCGACTACGTCCGCGAGCAAGGCGGCGGGCTCCTGATGCTGGGCGGCGAGGAGAGCTTCGGCCTCGGCGGCTATTACCGCACCCCGATCGAGGAAGCCCTCCCGGTGACGATGGAGGTGAAGCAGAAGATCGAGATCCCGAGCCTGGCGGTGGTGCTCTCGATCGATCGCTCGGGCTCCATGGCCATGACCACCGACGAGAAGGTGACCAAGCTCGACATCGCCAAGGAGGCCGCCCACCTGGTGGTGGATCTCCTCGACGAGCGCAACGAGGTCGGGGTCATGAGCTGGGACACCGAGTTCATCTGGGACGCTCCCCTCAAGCCGGCCCGGGACAAGCAGGGCATCCATAACGCGATCTCCACGATCAAGGCGGGCGGCGGCACCGACGGCTACCCGGCGCTGAAGGAGGCCTACCAGATCCTCTTCGACCGGCCGGCGCTGCTGAAGCACGTCATCTTCTTGTCGGACGGGCAGATGACCCGCGGCGACTTCTCGGGCCTGCTGCGGCGGATGGCCAAGGACAAGATCACGGTCTCCACCGTGGCCATCGGCAAGGACGCCGACGTGCCCCTCATGGTGGACGTGGCCAAGTGGGGCCGCGGGCGGTTCTACTACACCGAGGACGACGCCACGATCCCCCGCATCTTCACCCTGGAGACCCAGCTCGCCTCCAAGGCCTCGCTGGTGGAGCAGCCCTTCAAGGCCACCGTGGCCAGCCCGGCCCACGAGGCCATCCAGGAGATCAACTGGAAGGAGGCGCCGCCGCTCGGCGGCTACGTGGCCACCAGCATGAAGAGCAGCGCGGACCTGGTGCTGATGACGCACCAGGAGGATCCGCTGCTCGCCACGTGGCGCTACGGCCTGGGCCGGTCGGTGGCCTTCACCTCCGACGCCAAGGCCAAGTGGGGCGTGCTCTGGGTGCGCTGGGGCGGCTTCAACAAGTTCTGGTCCCAGGTGACGCGCTGGACGTTGCGTACGGGCACCCGGAGCGATACGGTGGCCACGGTCTCGCGCACCGACAACGTGGGCGAGATCCTGGTCGACGCCATCGACCCCAAGGGCGAGTTCATCAACTTCCTGGACTCACAGGTCGGCGTGGTGTCACCGGACAAGACGCGCACCGTGGTCGATCTCGAGCAGATCGGCCCGGGCCGCTACCGCGGGCGCTTCCCGGCGGCCCAGGAGGGGGTGTATCTGGTGGGCATGGCCCAGCGCCGGGCGGACCAGATGGTAGGCTCCCAGCTCGCGGGCCTGGTGGTGCCCTACGGGCAGGAGTTCCGCGACCTGGGGGTCGACGAGACGTTCCTCCGGGAGATCACAGAGCTCACCGGGGGCGGCATGCTGAGCGATCCGAAGGACGCGTTCCTCCAGAACCGGCACAAGTCGCGCCTGAGCGTGGACATCTGGCCGTGGCTGGTGGGGCTGGTGGCGGTGCTGCTGATTCCGGAGGTCGCGCTGCGCCGGATGGGGCCGGTCGGCCTCGGTCGGCTGATGGCGCGCCTGCGCGCGGGTCGAGCCAAAGGAGGGCGTGGAGATGAGAGCGCTGATCCGAGCTAACCGGATCGTCGTCACCGGACTGCTCCTGGTGCTGGTTGCCGCCGGGGGTGTCGCCGAGGCAGCCCCCAAGCCGCGCAACGTGCTCATCCTGCCGTTCGCCACCCCGGATCTCACGCGGGAGGAGCAGTGGATCGGCGAGGGCGTGGCCCAGTCGCTCATGCTCGCCCTCGTGCACGTGCCGGGGCTGGTGCAGATCGATCGCGACCGCCTCAGGCAGCTCCCGCAGCCGGAGGCGTGGGACGAGGCGGCCGCCGTGGCCGCGGCCAAGCGGCTCGGGGCCGACGTCGCCCTGTTCGGGGAGGTGAAGCGGACCGGCAGCGACCTGATCCTGCAGCCCCGCTTCGTGGAGCTGCGCGGCGACAAGGTCGAGCGCGGCACGCTGGACACCGTCGCCATCGCGGAGGGCCAGCTGCTGGACCGCCTGCGCCCGCTACCGGCCGGCTACCTGAAGGCTCTGAAGGTCCCCGCGAGCGACGTGGAGCTGGCGCGCGTCCAGAAGTGGGCGGCGCCCACCGGGTTATCGCGTGCCTACGAGTTCTACGTGCGCGGGCGCCAGGCCGCCTACCGGGTCACGCAGGATGGCAGCGAAGCGGCGGTCGAGTTCCTGAGCCGCGCCATCGAGGCAGATCCGCAGTTCGTCGCCGCCCAGTACGCGCTCGGCGTGGTCCACCAGAACCTGGGCAACCGCTGGAAGGCGGCCGCGCAGTTCCGGGCCTCCGCCCAGCTCGATCCCACCTACGCGGAGCCCTACAAGGCCCTGGGCGATCTGTACCTCACGGCCCCGCGCCGGCTCTTCGAGGAGGCCATCAAGGCGTACGCCAAGGCCATCGATCTGCGCCCGTTCTACGCGGACGCCCACGTCGGGCTGGGCGACGCGCTCGCCGCGAAGGGCGAGGTGGATCCGGCGGTCGCCGCGTACCAGCGCGGCGTCGAGCACAACCCGATGAACGCCAAGGTGCACGTGAGCCTGGGGAAGCTCTACTACGCCGAGAAGGGGCTCTACTACGAGTCCGTCAACGCCTACAAGAAGGCGATCGACCTGGATCCCACGTACCTCGATGCGCGGATGGGGCTCGCGGAGGTGTACGAGGACAAGGGCCTCTACAAGGAAGCGATCGACGAGTACCGCAAGGTGGTGGACGCCGACGCCAAGAACACCGGCGCGCTCTACAACCTGGCCATCGTCTACGAGAAGGTGGACCCCAAGGAATCGATCGCGCTCTGGGAGCGCTACATCGGGCTGGCCGCCAACCTGCCCGCCGAGAAGGACTGGGTGGACGTCGCCCGGCTGCACCTGCGCAAGCTGAAGCAGCAGCAGGGCAACTAGCGGACGGCGCGGGCTAGATTCCCAGCAGGGTCTTGAGCTGCGGCTTGTTGAAGCCGCGAACCACCTGGTCTCCGACCACGATGACCGGGATGCTCATGCCTCCCGTCAGCTTGATCAGCTCTTCCCGGGCCTCCGCGTCGGCCAGGACATTGATGTCCTCGAACGCCACCCCCTGAGACGAAAGGAACTCTTTCGCCGCCTTGCAGGGCCCTCAGGTGGGACTGCTGAATACTCGGACGGCCGGTCGCGGCTCGCTCATCGATCTGCACCCTCTCTCCGTGCCTGCGGCGAAAGTGGACGACGGACCTAGCGTAGCAGAACTTTGGATGATCTCGCCGGAGGAGCCGGTTCAGCGCCCGTTTCGTCCGCCCGATTGACTGTCCGCGTCAGGCTCTGCCCGCCCGCCTCAAACGGTTTCAGCCCGCCCACGCGTTTTCAGCCAGATAGGCCGTGGGGGACCTGCTGGCCCCTCTCTTGCTCCGGTACGTAGCCCGTAGCGCCCGACTGGAGGGGACGACCATGACCCGGAGGTCCCGGAGTAGCGAGCGCGGTTTCACGCTCGTCGAGCTGATGGTTGTCGTGGCCGTGATCGGCGTCCTCGCCACGATCGCGATTCCGCTCTTCGTCAACGTGCAGGCTCGTGGCCGTATTGCCAAGGCGCAGGCCGATTCCCGCAGCCTGGCCTCGGCGGTCAGTGTCTACGGCGCGCACATGGGCAGCATCCCGACGGCCCTCACACAGCTCACCACAGTCGCGACCAACGCGCAGGGGAATAGCGCGGGCCCGTTCATGAGCTCGGTGCCCACCCCGCCGGGCGGCTGGGCCGCTTATTCCTATACCCCGAACGTCCCCGCCGGGACCTACACGATCACCTCGAGCGGCGACGGCACCAGCGTTATCTCTCCGTAGGCGCTGCCCGCAGGCGCGGTAGCGGCGGCCCCGGGCCGCCAGTCGCGTCGCAACCCCCGGCCGACCTTGACTTAACGAGGGGCATTCCCTATCGTGGCCAAGTCATGAGCGATCTCCGCAAGGATCCGACGAGGGGCCGGTGGGTCCTCGTGCGACCCGGCCCGAAGCGCCCCGCCGCCTCCGTGTGCCCGTTCTGTCCGGGCAACGAGTCGCATACGCCCCACGAGATCTTCGCCTACCGCAAGGAGGGCTCGGCGCCCAACGGGCCCGGCTGGTCGGTGCGGGTGATCCCGGAGGCCGATCCCTACTTCAGCATCGAGCAGGAGCTGGTGCGCGAGGGCGTGGGCCTCTACGACCGGATCTCCCCGCGCGGCGCCACCGAGCTGATCGTCGAGAGCCCGAGCCACGACGACACCGCGGCCACGCTGGGCGACGGGCAGTGGGAGCAGGTGCTGTGGATGTACGGCGAGCGCATCCGGGACCTGAAGCAGGACCAGAGCATCCGCGACATCCTCGTCACGCGGCGTCACCGGGCGCCGGGCTCGCGGATCACGCACCCCTACTCGCGGCTCACCGCGATCCCGATCATCTTCGACGAGGTGCGGCGGAAGCTGCGCGAGTGCCGCGAGCACTACGAGTACAAGCGGCGCTGCGTGTACTGCGACATGATCCGCCAGGAGATCGCCGCGGGCGATCGGGTGGTGCGGCTCACCGACCACTTCCTGGCCCTCTCGCCGTACGCGGCCTGCTCGCCGTTCGAGACCTGGATCCTGCCGCGCCAGCACAACTGCCTCTACGAGGGCTCGCTCTCGGGGGAGATGGTGGCGGACCTGGCGGGCCTCCTGAGCGGCCTCTTCCGGACCCTCAGCAGCAAGCTGGGGGACCCCCCGTTCGAGATGACGCTCTACACGGCGCCCAACCTGGCCGCCAAGATCCTGCCCGGGGAGTGGTCGACCATCGCCGACGACTACCACTGGCACATCGAGATCCGCACCATGCCCGACCGGCTCAACGGGATCGGGGGCATTCACGTCAACGAGACCCCCCCCGAAGAGGCCGCCAAGCAGTTCCGGGAGGCCTGGCTCTAGCCCGGTCAGACCGCCCTAAGTCGCACCCCAGCCACCAGAAACGGAGATACGCCTTGACAGGTCCCCATACGGGTGGCAGACTCCGACTGTTGGGGTCGGCGACCCTGCGGGTCGGATATAGGGCGCGGGGCCGACAGCCGGAAACCAGGAGGAGACGGGGTTGCTGAGATTCACGAAGCGAGCGGACTACGGGCTCATGGCCGTGCACTTCATCGCCTCGCACGGCGACGACGGCGCGGTGAGCGCGAAGCGGATCGCGGAGGAGTTTCACATCCCGCCCGAGCGGCTGGCCAAGATCCTCCAGCGCCTCGCGAAGAAGAAGCTGGTCGCCAGTCACAACGGCCCCAAGGGGGGCTACCTGCTGACCCGGGACCCGGCGGAGATCACGGTCGGGCAGGTCGTCCGGGCGCTCGAGGGCCCGATCAGCGTGGTGAGCTGCATGAGCGAGCGGGACGATTGCCCGCAGTTCGCGCGCTGCAACCTGCGAGGACCCGTGCAGAAGATCCAGGCCAGCATCAGCCACGTACTGGATAGCATGACGCTCGCGGAGCTGGGGGCGGAGCCGACCGTCCCGGCCACACCGCTGGCGGTCATTCATTAGACCCGAGGAGAAAGACGGCATGGCGTTGAAGCTTCCGATCTTCATGGACAGCCAGTCCACGACCCCGGTGGATCCCCGAGTGCTCGAGGCGATGATCCCCTATTTCACGGAGAAGTTCGGTCACCCGGCGAGCCGCAACCATTCCTTCGGCTGGGAAGCCGAGGGTGGAGTGGACGTGGCCCGTGAGCAGATCGCCAAGCTGATCGGGGCCCGGGACCCGAAGGAGGTCGTCTTCACCTCCGGCGGCACCGAGGCGATCAACCTGGCGCTCAAGGGCGTCGTCGAGATGTACCGGGAGAAGGGCAACCACATCGTCACCACCACGATCGAGCAGCGGGCCACGCTCGACGTCTGCAAGCGGCTGGAGCGGCAGGGTGTCGAGGTGACCTACGTGTCGGTGGGCCGCGACGGGCTGGTGGACGTCGAGGCGGTCCGGGCCGCGCTGACCGACAAGACCATCCTGATCTCGATCATGTTCGCCAACAACGAGATCGGGACGATCCAGCCGGTGGCCGCGCTCGGCAAGCTGGCCAAGGAGAAGGGGATCCTCTTCCACACCGACGCCACCCAGGCGGTGGGCAAGATCCCGGTGGACGTCGAGGCCATGGGCGTCGACCTGCTGTCGGCCACCGCCCACATGCTGTACGGGCCCAAGGGCGTCGGCGCGCTCTACGTGCGGCGGAAGAATCCGCGCGTGCGTATCGCGCCCATGGTGGACGGCGGCGGCCACGAGCGGGGCATGCGCTCGGGCACGGTGCCGGTGCCGCTGGTGGTCGGTTTCGGGAAGGCGGCGGAGATCTCTCGCGAGGTCATGGCCGAGGAGGGTAAGCGGCTCGCCGCGCTCCGTGATCGGCTCCAGGAGCAGATCCTCGCCAAGGTGGATGAGGCCTACGTGAACGGGCACCCGGAGAGGCGTCTGCCCCACAACCTGAACATCTCCTTCGCCTACGTGGAGGGGGAGTCGGTGCTGATGGGGCTCAACAAGGAGGCGGCGCTGGCCTCGGGCTCGGCGTGCACCTCGGCGACGCTCGAGCCGTCCTACGTGATCTCGGCGCTCGGAGTGGACTCCGAGCTGGCCCACTCGTCGATCCGGTTCGGACTGCACCGATTCTCCACCGAGGAAGAGGTGGACTTCGTGGCGCGCAAGACGGTCGAGGTCATCCAGCGGCTGCGGGAGATGTCGCCGCTCTACGAGCTCGCGAAGGAAGGCGTTGACCTGAAGTCGATCCACTGGAAGGCGGAATAACGACGCCCTCGGGCGATCAGGAGGATGTGCGGACATGGCCTACAGCGATAAGGTAGTCGACCACTACAACAACCCGCGCAACGTGGGGTCCTTCACCAAGGACACCCCGGGAGTGGGAACGGGCTTGGTGGGCGCACCCGAGTGCGGCGACGTGATGAAGCTGCAGATCAAGGTCAACGTCGAGACCGGCGTCATCGAGGACGCCAAGTTCAAGACGTTCGGCTGCGGCAGCGCCATCGCCTCGTCGAGCCTGGCCACCGAGTGGCTCAAGGGCCGCACGGTGGGCGAGGCGGCCAAGATCAAGAACACCGACATCGTGAACGAGCTGAAGCTGCCGCCGGTGAAGATCCACTGCTCGGTGCTCGCCGAGGACGCGATCAAGGCCGCGCTCCAGGACTACAAGGAGAAGTGGAGCGCGAGCGAAGCCCCGGCGGGCCGGGACGCGTCCTAAGGTAAAGGAGACCGACGCATCATGGCACTGGCGCTGACCGAGACCGCGGTGAAGCAGGTCAAGCAGCTCATGGAGACCCAGAATCTGGGGAACGTCTACCTGCGGGTGGGGGTCAAGGGGGGCGGCTGCTCGGGCCTTTCCTACCAGCTCGAGTTCGACAACGAGATCGGCCCCCACGACAAGAAGTTCGACATCGACGGGGTGCAGGTCGTGTGCGACAAGAAGAGCTACCTGTACCTGAACGGCATCACGCTCGACTACGTCACGCAGGGGCTCCAGGGCGGGTTCACCTTCGTCAACCCCACCGCGAAATCTAGTTGCGGGTGCGGGACATCGTTCTCGGCCTGAGGCCCGGCCCGGAAGACACGAACGCGGGCCCTGACGGGCCCGTTGTTGTTTTAAGGAAACGCTCGTGAGCGATTACTTCACGGTGTTCGGGCTGCCCCGCAAGCTGGGGGTGGACGGGGAGGCCCTGCAGCGGCGGTTCTACGAGCTGTCGCGGCAGCACCATCCGGATTTCCACCAGGGCGCGGACGCCGAGCGCCAGGCGGAAGCCCTGGGCCAGTCGGCTCTGGTGAACCGCGCCTATCGTGCCCTGCGCGAGCCCCTCGCGCGCGTGGAGTACCTGATCGCGCTGGAAGAGGGTCGCGAGGTCCGGGAGGGCGCCACCGACAAGCCGAAGGCGCCCCGGGAGCTCCTGGAAGAGATGATGGAAGTGCAGGAGGCGCTCGAGGAGGCCAAGGCGGAAGGGCTCGGCGGAGACGCCGGCACGCGGCTCCGCGAGGAGCGTCGCCGCCTCGAGGAGCGCTCCGCGGCCGAGGCGGCGGCGCTGATCGCCCGCACGGCGGAGTGGGATCGGCTGGTGGACGAGCGGGGCGATCGTCGGCCGCTGCTCGAGTGGTTCAAGCAGCGGCTCGCGACCCGGGCCTACCTGCGCACCGTCATCGACGACCTGAGTGACGCGCTGGGGGAGCGTGAGGACCAACATGTCTCGTATCGTCGGCATTGACCTGGGGACGACCAACAGCCTGGTCGCCCACGTGGAGGGCGGCATCCCGCGGGTGATCCCGGACGCGGAGGGACGCGCGCTGCTGCCCTCCATCGTGGCCTGGACCAGCAACGGGGTGGTGGTGGGCGAGGCGGCCCGCCGCCAGCTCGCCCGCAACTCGGCGCGCACCGTCTACTCGGTCAAGCGGCTCATGGGCCGCGGCTACGAGGACGTGAAGGACGACCTGTCGCGCCTGCCCTTCGAGGTCACTCCGCAGGCCGAGGTGGTGAGCATCCGCATCGGCGACCGGGCGGTCACCCCGCCCGAGGTCTCGGCCCACGTGCTCCGCGCCCTCAAGCAGCGGGCGGAGGGCCACTTCGGCGAGCCGATCGAGCAGGCGGTGATCACGGTGCCCGCCTACTTCAACGATGCCCAGCGGCAGGCCACCAAGGACGCCGGGCGCATCGCCGGCCTCGAGGTGCTGCGCATCGTCAACGAGCCCACCGCCGCCGCGCTGGCCTACGGGCTGCAGAAGCTCTCCCAGGGGGTCATCGCGGTCTACGATCTCGGCGGCGGCACCTTCGACATCTCGATCCTGCGCGTCAAGGACGGCGTCTTCGAGGTGCTCGCCACCAATGGCAACACGCACCTGGGCGGCGACGACTTCGACCGGATGATGGTGGACTGGCTCCTGGCCGACATCAAGCGCCGCCACCACGTGGACCTGTCCGGGGACGTGGAAGCGGTGCAGGAGGTCCGCCTCGGCGCGGAGGCCGCGAAGTGCCGGCTCTCCTTCGACGAGCGCACCGTGCTCACGATCCCGTTCGAGGGCTTCACCTACCATCGCGACATCTCCCGGGCCGAGGTCGAGGCCCTGGTGGAGCCGCTGGTGGCCGCGACCCTCGGCCCGTGCCGCCAGGCCCTCGCCGACGCCGCGCTTCGGCCCGACCAGGTGGACGAGGTCGTGCTGGTGGGCGGCTCCACCCGGATGCCGCTGGTGCAGCGGCGCGTCGAGGAGCTCTTCGGGCGGACTCCGCACAGCCGCATGAATCCGGACGAGGTGGTGGCGCTGGGGGCGGCGGTGCAGGCGCAGATCCTGGCCGGCGGCATCACCGACATGCTGCTGCTCGACGTGACGCCGCTGTCGCTCGGGATCGAGACCCTGGGCGGCATCGTGAGCGTGCTGATTGCCCGCAACACCACGATCCCGACCCTGGCCAAGGAGTACTTCACGACGTCGGTGGACGGGCAGACCACCGTGGACATGCACGTGCTCCAGGGCGAGCGCGAGCTGGCCAAGGACAACCGCTCGCTCGCCCGCTTCGATCTGGCCGGGATCGACCCGATGCCGGGCGGCATGCCCAAGATCGAGGTCACCTTCCTCATCGACGCCAACGGAATGTTACAAGTGCAGGCCCGCGAGCTCCGCACCAACAAGGCGGCGAGCATCGAGGTCAAGCCGACCTACGGCCTCACTGAGAGCCAGGTGGAGCAGATGGTGGAGGACTCCTTCACGCACGCGGAGGCCGACGTCAACGCCCGGCTCCTCATCGAGACCCAGACCGAGGCCGACACCGTGCTCAACCACGTGGAGCGCGCCCTGCGCCAGGCCGCCGGCATCGTGGGCGCCCCCGAGCTGGCCGCGATCGAGGCGGCCCGCGCCGCGCTGCGGGCCGCGCGGGCGGGCACGGACCGCGATCAGATCCGCGAGCTCACCATCGCGCTCAATCAGGTCACCGCGCCGCTCGCGGACCGGCTGATGGAGGCCGCGATCAAGGACGCGGTCACCTCGAAGCGGGCCGACCGGCTGCTGGAGAATTCGTGATGGCGGTGCACAACCTGGAGAGCTCCTGATGGCGGTTCACAAGGTCACGTTCCTGCCGCTCAATCGGACCGTCGAGGTGGACGACAGCAAGTACCCGCTGGCCGATCACGGCCGGCCGGGGTCGCTCCTCGACATCGCGCTGGCCAACGACATCCACCTCGAGCACAACTGCGGGGGGAGCTGTGCCTGCACCACCTGCCACGTCATCGTGCGGGAGGGCGAGCAGAACCTGTCCACCATGGAGCAGGACGAGGAAGACCGCCTGGACACCGCGGAGGGCCTGACCCTGCACTCGCGGCTGGGCTGTCAGGCGATCGTGAAGGGAGATGTCGTCGTGGAGATTCCGAAGTAGGGCGAGCCGCCGCCGAAGGCGAGGCGAGCGAATATGGAGGATCGACCGTGAAGTGGAAAGACGCCGAGGACATCGCGCTGGCCCTGATGGACGCGCACCCGGACGTGGACCCGCTCACCGTGCGCTTCACCGACCTGCACAAGTGGGTGGTGGCGCTGCCCGGGTTCGCGGACGACGCGAAGGGCTCCAACGAGGGCATCCTGGAAGGGATCCAGATGAAGTGGCACGAGGAATATCAGGATCGCTAGGCTACCAGGTGATCACGTGATCGTGAGCGAAGACCAGATCGAGCAGGCCCGCGTAGTCCAGGTCCCCCGGGCCGAGGCGTCGCACCGCGACGCCCGCGGGCAGCGACGGCGCGACTGCGCCGTCCAGCAGGACCACCGTGACCCGCGCGTCGGCCTCCCGGAGATTGGACTCGATCACCGCGCCCGCGAGCGCGGCCGAGTCGCGCTTCACGAGGTGCAGGAAGCTGGCCATCAGAACACGAGAAAGCGCGTGGCCCCGGGGAGCATCGCGGCGACCTCGGCCGCGGTGACCGGAACCACCGGATGCCCGTCGCCGTTCCAGTCGGCCGGGGTGGGCGGGGCGCCCTGGATGTGGAAGGGCACGCCCAGCTTCCGGAGCGCGGCGCGAAACTTGGCGATGTCGTCGCCGTCCACCAGATCGTCGGTCTCGTCATCGAGCAGGTGCACCGCGGGGCCGGTCAGCACGATGCGCACCTGGTTCTCGCCGGCCACGATGCCGAGCGCGATCCGCATCGCCTCGTTGGCGCGGTGGGAGACGCGCGGGTCCTCCGAGATCAGGACGAGGGTGGGCTGGCTGGGGCTCGCCACGCTAGTTGAGCGCGATGAAGCGATCGGTCCCGTTGATCACGTCGGTGAGCACCACGAGGCCGCAGTTGGTGGCGCGCTCGGACAGGGGCCGTCGCCGCTTCTGGCAGCCGTAGGCGCATACGAAGAGCTTGAGTCCGCGATCGGCGAGCGCGAGAAGACGATCATCGTCCACCGCGTCCACCGCGTCGTCGATCAGGTACAGGTAGACGTCGCCGCCACCGTCCAGCGCGGCCCGGGACAGCCCGATGGCGGTCTCGAGGTTCGGGTGGTCGGGGGTGGTGGAGAGCATCAGACCCAGCTTCCGTTTGGCCGAGGCCATGCGGGCGCAGCGTAACATCGTGAAAGGGGAGCGTCAATGAACCGGAAGGTCTATCTCGATCACAACGCCTCCACCCCGGTACATCCCGAGGTGGTCCAGGCGATGCTGCCGTACTGGAGCGAGCGATTCGGCAATCCGTCGAGCGTGCACGGCTTCGGCCGGGAGGCGCGCGAGGGGCTCGAGACCGCGCGCGAGCAGGTGGCGCACTTCCTCCGGGTGGGCAAGGAGGAGATCGTCTTCACCTCGGGCGGCACCGAGTCCGACAACATGGCGATCAAGGGCGTGGCGATGGGGCGCCGTCGCGGCCACCTCATCACGTCGAAGATCGAGCACCACGCGGTGCTGCGGGCGGTGCAGAACCTCGAGACCCTGGGTTTCGAGGCCACCTACCTGGACGTCGACGGCGACGGCCTCGTGGATCCCGAGGCGGTGCGCCAGGCCATCCGCCCCGACACCATCCTGATCTCGATCATGCACGCCAACTCCGAGATCGGGACCATCCAGCCCGCGCGGGAGATCGGGGCGATCGCCCGCGAGCACGGGATCCCGTTCCACGTGGACGCGGTGCAGACCTTCGGGAAGGCGCCCATCGATCTCGACGCCTTCAACATCGACATGCTGTCGTTCTCCGCCCACAAGATCTACGGGCCCAAGGGCGTGGCCGGGCTGTACATCCGGAAAGGCACCAAGATGGTCTCCGTCCAGCACGGCGGCGAGCACGAGCGGCGCCGTCGCGCGGGCACCGAGAACGTGCCGGGCATCGTCGGGCTCGGCCGGGCGGTCGAGATCCGCGGCCGGGACATGGCGGACGAGGCCGTCCGGCTGACCGCGCTACGCGATCGCCTCTGGGAAGGGATCCGCGGCCGGGTGCCCGACGTACAGCTGAACGGGCACCCGACCCGGCGGCTGCCTGGCACCTGCAATGTCTGTTTCCGGCACGTGGAGTCGGAATCCATCGTGCTCGGTCTGGATCTGAAGGGCGTCGGCGTGTCGGCGGGCTCGGCGTGCACCTCCGGCAACGTGGAGCCCTCCTACGTACTGGTGGCGATGGGCGTGCCGGTGGAGTGGTCGATGGGCGCGGTGCGGCATTCGCTCGGGCGGAGCACTACCGCCGAGGACATCGACTACGTGGTCGAGTCGACCGTGCCGCTGGTGGCGAAGCTGCGGAGTGTCATGCCGGTCCGGGCCTAGCCGGCCGGCGAGCCGATGCAGTACAGCCCGGTCCTCATCGATCACTTCCGGAATCCGCGGAACGCTGGCATCATGCGGAATCCGGACGGAGTGGGGGAAGGGGAGTACAAGGACTGCATGGACCTGGTCCGCTTCCACCTGCGCGTGCGGGATGGGCAGGTGGTGGAGGCGCGGTTCCAGGCCTACGGGTGCGGGCCGACCATCGCGGCGGCGAGCGCCGCGACCGAGGTGGCGACGGGCTGCGCGCTGGAAGCGCTGGTGGAGCTCTCAGCGGCGCGGGTCGAGGCGGCGGTGGGCGGGCTGCCGGAGCCGCGGCGACACGCCGCGGACGTCGCGGCCCTGGGACTGCGGGCGGCGGCGCGCGATGCGCTGAGCCGCGCGGACACGAGGAGCGATCGGCATGCTTGAGCGAATGCGGCGGGATGTGAGGACGGTGCTGGAGCGCGACCCGGCGGCGCGGTCGGCGCTCGAGGTGGTCCTCTGCAGTCCGGGCGTGCACGCGATCTGGGTCCACCGCGTCGCCCACGGGTTCTGGCGCGGCGGCTGGCACCTCACTGCCCGCTGGGTGTCGCACGTGGGGCGCTTCCTGACCGGCATCGAGATCCACCCGGCCGCCGTCCTGGGTCCGGGCCTCTTCATCGATCACGGGATGGGCATCGTGATCGGCGAGACCGCCGAGGTCGGTGAGAACGTCAGCATCCTCCAGGGCGTGACCCTGGGCGGCACCAGCCTCAAGCGGGAGAAACGCCACCCCACCATCGGCGACAACGTCATGATCGGCGCGGGCGCCAAGGTGATCGGCGGGTTCACCATCGGCGCGGGCAGCCGCATCGGCGCCGGCTCGGTGGTGGTCCGCGAGGTGCCGGAGAACTGTGTTGTCGTCGGGGTACCCGGTCGCATAACATTCCGCAACGGCGAGCGGGTGACCGGGGCGATCGACCTCAACCAGACCGATCTGCCCGATCCGCTCGCCCGCACGCTCGAGCAGATGGCGGACCGGATCCACGCGCTCGAAGCCGAGATCGAGCGACTGAAGAAGGCGGCCGACGTCCCCGCGGACGCGCCCGCGGACTGACCCCACTCCACAGGAGGCGAGAGCGACGTGCTGCCCAAGGACACGATGGATGTGAAGGAAGCTGCGCGGTACCTCGCCATGGACGAGAAGGCGGTGGCTCAGATGGCGGCCGACCGGCTCATCCCGGCCGTCGAGCACGAAGGGAAGTGGCTCTTCTCCAAGAAGTCCATCGACAAGTGGCGCGGCCGCAGCGCCACGCGCTGATCGCCGCGCGCCGACGCCGCGCGTTGACCGCCGGCCCGGGCGGTGCAGTACCAAGCGCCTGGTCAAGACGTGAGACGGAACTGGGGGAGTGCGGGGGCCATTTCGAGGCCCCCGCATACAAAAAGAGCTTAAAGAAGTAAACCGATTGACCGCCCTCCCACCCGTGACCCGGACGATCCTCCATGTCGACATGGACGCGTTCTATGCGTCCGTGGAGCAGCGGGACCGGCCGGAGCTGCGGGGGCGGCCGGTGATCGTGGGCGCGGATCCGTCGGGACGGGGCGTGGTGTCGGCCGCCTCCTACGAGGCCCGGCGCTTCGGCGTGCACTCGGCCATGCCCATCGGGCGCGCGGCGCGCCTCTGTCCCGACGGCGCCTTCCTGCATGTCGACATGGACAAGTACGCGGCCGTGTCCCGCGAGGTGATGGCGATCCTCGCCGACTTCACGCCGCTGCTCGAGCCGGTCTCCATCGACGAGGCGTTCCTGGACGTGACCGGCACCGAGGGGCTCCACGGCGACGGCCCGGCGGTGGCGCGCGCCATCAAGGCGCGCATCGCGGCCTCGCTGCGCCTCACCGCGTCCGTCGGGGTGGCCGCCAACAAGTTCGTGGCGAAGGTGGCCTCCGATCTCCGCAAGCCCGACGGGCTCGTGGTGGTGGCCCCGGGCACCGAGGCGGCCTTCCTGGCGCCGCTGCCGGTCTCGCGGCTCTGGGGGGTGGGCCGCGTGACCGCGGAAGGGCTCGAGGCCATGGGCCTGCAGACGATCGGCCAGCTCGCCGCGGTCCCCGCCGAGTACCTCGAGGCCCGGTTCGGCCCGAGTGGGCGCGGACTTCAAGATTTGGCGCACGGCCGCGACGACCGTGGAGTCGAGCCGTTCGCGCCACCCAAGTCCATGGGCGCCGAGGAGACCTTCGGCCGCGATCACCGTGACGCCGAGCGGCTGGCCGCCACCCTGCGTGAGCAGGCCGAGCGCGTGGCGCGCGAGCTGCGCGCGGAGGGCTACGCGGGGCGCTGTGTGACCCTCAAGCTCCGCTTCGCGGACTTCTCCACGCTGACGCGCCGTCACACCGACGACCCCACCCAGGACGGGCTCGCCATCTACCATCGCGCCCGCGCCTTGCTCGACCGCATTCCGCTCCGCCAGCCGGTTCGGCTCATCGGGCTGTCCGTGTCCTCTCTGGGGCCCGCCGCGTCCGGCCAGCTCTCGCTGCTCGAGCCGGACGCTCAGCGCCGGGAGCGGCTCGCGCGGGCCATGGACCGCGTCACCGCGCGCTTCGGCGAGGAGTCGCTCCGCCCGGCCAGCGTCGTGCGGCGGCCCCAGCGCACCCGATCCTCCGATCAGCCGGCCCGGGGCGGCCCGTTGCCTTCGGCATAGGCTTGGGCTAGACTCACTGAACAGCGGTTCATTTCTCCGTCGGAGAGGCTCATGCAACGACCCATCGCCTACGACAAGCTGGCCCGCGAGGATCGCCTGATCCGGATGCGGGCGCGCGATGTCGCGCAGCTCAAGATCGACCAGGGGCTGCCCCCCTTCCCGGATCTGCTGTCCCGTGACTCCATCAAGGAGCGCGTGCACGGGATCATGGTGGGCGAGCTGCAGGCGATGGAAGGGGCCGGCCGCACGGTCTACGATTTTCCGGACGCGCCGTGGGAGTTCACCATGGACATGGCGCGGCAGGTCTGGGACGAGTCCCGCCACGTGGAGATCTACGTGCGCCTCCTCGAGCACCTGGACGGCTATATCGGCGAGTTCCCCGAGACCACGATCCTCTGGCGCTGCGCCTGCGCGGAGGACGCGGCGGCCCGCGTGGCCGGCGTGAACCGCGGGCTCGAGGGCCTGGCCTGTGACGTGTTCAACCAGCTCGTGCACATCGCCCGCCGGATGGGCGATCCGATCCTGGAGCGGGCGGTGGACTACGTGCTGGCCGACGAGATCACCCACGTCCGCATGGGCTCCAAGTGGCTGACCCGGCTCACCGAGGGCGATCCTGAGCGGCGGCGCCTCGCGATCGAGTTCCAGGAGACCATCGACGAGCGCTTCAACCTGGGCGGCATCCGCCGCGAGGGCCCGCACGAGCTCGTGCCGATCTCCATCGCCACCGAGGCGCGCCGCGAGGGCGGCTTCACCGACGAGGAGATCGCCCGGCTCATCAAGACCACCCAGCGGTCGGCCGTCTACTAACCGCCCGCTCCTGCCGCATGACGCACCCGCTTGCGGGACACCTCGAGGTCGACGAGTCGGCGAAGACTGTCCGCCACTACCGCTACGCGGTCGAGCGGATGACGCGCATCCTGGGCGGCTGGATGGCGCTGACCCCGGAGCTCTCGGCCAAGCTGCTCATGGGCCGCCACGTCTGGGACAGTGCGCAGCACGCGGACGCCTGGGGCAAGCGCCTCCCCGAGCTGCGCGCCGCCGCGCAGGTCTCCGAGCCCGCCAACGCGCGGCTGGTGGCCTTCCTGGACGCGGTCGAGGCCGCCGAGCGGCCCGAGCAGACCATCGAGCGCGTGGTCGCGATCTACCGCGTGCTCAAGCCGCATCTGCTCGCCACCTACGAGGCCCACCTGGTGAGCGCCAACGCGGTCTATGAGCCGCCCACCTGCCGGATCCTCACCCGCTGCATCGAGGACGAGCGGCGGCACGTGGCGGCCGGGGAGACGGTCCTGCGGCATCTCCTCCGCACGCCCGAGCTAGAGACGCGCGCCCGCGCCTGCGAGATCCGGCTCTGGGCGCTGCTCGAGGCGGCGGGCGGCGTGACCGGGACGGGTCCGGTCACGCGCGCGAGCGCCGCCGCGGACCCGCCCGCGCCGCTGAGCGACGATGCCGCCGAATTCATCCGCCTCGAGCAATCCACGGGCACGTGGGCGATCGCCCCCGCGCTGGCCCAGGCCCTCGACGCCTTCGGCGATGCGCTGATCGCGGGTGACGCGGCCGGGGCCCGGCGCTGGCTTGCGCCCGAGGTGGAGCTGGGCCCGGATCTCGAGACGCGGCTCCGCGCCGTCGGAGGCGGCCGCCATCGGATCGCCGCGTGCGCGCGCGTGGGCGAGCAGCGCCTCGTGAAGCTCCGCCTCGACGGCGTCCACGACGGCATCACGCTCCTGCTCCGCTGGGTGCCCACCGGCTCCGACTGGCGCGTCGCCGTGCTCGAGGCCGTCTCCGCGTCCGCCGCCCCGCCCGCCTGAGCTCCGTGCTGCAGAGCGTCTTGATCGCCAACCGGGGGGAGATCGCCCGCCGGGTCATCCGCGGCTGCCGGGCTCTCGGCATCCGGACGGTGGCGGTTTACTCCGAGGCCGATGCAGGCTGGCCGCACGTCGCCGACGCCGACGAAGCGGTCCTCATCGGGCCCGCGCCCGCGCGCGAGAGCTATCTCGACGTCGAGCGCATCATCGACGCGGCCCGCCGCACGAACGCCCAGGCCGTCCATCCCGGCTACGGCTTCCTCTCCGAGAACTGGCGCTTCGCCCAGGCCTGCGAGGCGGCTGGGCTGATCTTCGTCGGGCCCTCGGGGCGGGTCATCCAGCAGATGGGCGACAAGGTCGGCGCGCGCCGGCTCATGGCGGGGGCGGGCGTCCCGGTGGTGCCGGGCAGTGACGGGCCCGTGGACTCGGTCGAGGCCGCCCGGGAGGTCGCGGGCGGGATCGGCTATCCGGTGATGATCAAAGCGGCCGCGGGCGGCGGCGGCATCGGCATGATGCGGGTCAAGGACGAGGCGGGCCTGGGCGCCGCCTTCGCCTCTGCCCAGCGGCGCGCCCAGTCCGCCTTCGGCTCGGGCGCCCTGTTCGTCGAGCGCTTCCTCGAGTCGCCGCGGCACGTCGAGGTGCAGGTCTTCGGTGACGGCGGGGGCCGCGTGGTGCATCTGCACGAGCGCGAGTGCTCCATCCAGCGCCGGCACCAGAAGCTGGTCGAGGAGAGTCCCGCGCCCAACCTGTCCGCCGCCTTGAAGGCCCGGCTCACCGCGGCCGCGGTGGCGGGGGCCCGCGCGGTGGGCTACGTCAACGCGGGCACCATGGAGTTCATCGTCCAGGGCGACGAGTTCTACTTCCTCGAGATGAACACGCGGCTGCAGGTGGAGCACCCGGTGACCGAGGAAGTGACCGGGCTCGACCTCGTGCAGGCGCAGCTCCGCGTCGCCGGAGGCGACTCGTTGCCCTGGACCCAGGAGCAGGTGACGCAACGGGGCGCGAGCATCGAATGCCGGATCTACGCGGAGGACCCGGCCAAGGGCTTCATGCCCTCGCCGGGCCGGATCACCCGGCTCGTGCTGCCGGAAGGTCCCGGGGTGCGTCTCGAGTGCGGGGTGGCGGAAGGCGTGGAGGTCACCGTGCACTACGACCCGCTCCTGGCCAAGCTGATCACCACCGGCGTCACGCGGGACGAGGCCATCGCGCGGATGAGCGGGGCGCTCGAGGGCTTCGTGGTCGAGGGTGTCAAGACGACGATCCTATTCCAGCAGCGCGTGATGCAGAGCGGCGCCTTCCGCGCGGGCACCGTCCACACGCAAATGGTCGAGCAGGGCGCCTTCGCGTAAAACGGTTGAACGGGCGGCGGAGCGAATCGGGACGCGAGGCGATGTAAGAATGCGGTGGGGGGGTTTGGGGGAGGAGCGCCGCCGCTCCCCCCCAATCAGAACAAGAAGCGCCGGTTGATCGGGCGCGAAAGCGTGAAAGGCCAACACACCATGAACGTGAACCTGGGCGGCAAGAGCGTGATCGTCACCGGAGGCGGCTCGAACATCGGGCGGGCCATCAGCCTGGCCTTCGCGAAGGAGGGCGCGCACCTCACGGTCGCCGAGATCGACGAGGGGCAGGGGCGGAAGGTCGTCGCGGAGGCCGAGGGGCTGGGGGCCGCGTCCGCCACGCTGGTGCCGACCGACGTGACCCGCTGGGAGTCCGTCCAGGCCATGGTCCGCGAGGTCGAGGGCCGCGCGGGCCGGGTGGACGTCCTGGTGAACAACGTGGGCTGGACCTACGACCGGCTCTTCGTGGAGAAGGAGCGGACCGAGTGGGAGCGGGAGATCCAGCTCAATCTCTGGGGCATGATCAACTGCACCCGCGCGGTGCTCGACGGCATGATCGCGCGCAAGGTGGGCGCCATCGTCAGCATGGGCTCGGACGCCGGGCGCATGGGCGAGTTCCGCGAGGGCGTCTACGGCGCGTGCAAGGCGGGCGTCATCGCGCTGTCCAAGAGTCTCGCGCGCGAGGTCGGCCGCCACGGCATCCGGCTCAACGTGGTCTGCCCCGGCATGACCATCCCCGCCTCGGACGAAGATTTCGGCGGCCTCAGCATGTGGGCCGCGGAAGCCAACCGCGCCTGGAGCGCCCCGGACATGCAGGCGCGGATCGCCAAGGCCTACCCGCTGCGGCGCATCGGCAAGCCGGAGGACGTGGCGCCCGCGGTGCTGTTCCTCGCCTCCGACGCCGCGGCCTTCATCACCGGGCAGACCCTCTCGGTGAGCGGCGGCTATACGATGATGTGAGCGGGGATGTGAGCGGGCCCGCTCACCAGGAGGCGGCCATGGACTTCGAGACGATCACCTACACGACATCCGGCGGTGTCGCGCGCATCACGCTCCACCGTCCGGACCGGCTGAACGCGATCAGCCCCGAGCTGCTCCGCGATCTCGATCGCGCCTGCGCGGCGGTGGAGGGCGACGCCGGCGCGCGCGTGGTGACCCTGACCGCGACGGGCCGGGCCTTCTGCGCGGGCGCGGACCTGCGGGCGGTGCGCGAGCTCTCGCCCGATCCCGAGCGGTGGGGCGCCTTCATGCGTCTCTGGCATCGCGTCTTCGACCGGATCGAAGCGCTGCCGGTGCCGGTTATTGCCGGGGTGCACGGGCTCGCTCTCGCGGGCGGGCTCGAGCTGGTGCTGGTGGCCGACCTCGTGGTGGCCGACGAGGCCGCGCGGCTCGGGGATCAGCACGCGAACTTCGGGCTGGTGGCGGGCGGGGGCGGAAGCCAGCGGCTGCCGCGGCTCATCGGGGCGCGCCGGGCCAAGGAGCTGATGCTGCTCGGCGGCTGGCTCACCGCGCCGGAGGCGCTCGCCTGGGGCCTCGTCAATCGCGTGGTCCCGGCCGGGACGGTGGCTCCCGCGGTGGAGGAGCTGGCGGCCGCGCTGGCTGCCGGCAGCGGATCGGCCAACCGCACCGTGAAGGCCCTGGTGGCCCGCGCGTTCGACACCGAGCTGGCCGAAGGCCTCGAGCTCGAGCGCCGCCTGGTGGCGGAGCACATGCGCTCGGCCGACGCCGCCGAGGGGCTGCGCGCGTTCGCCGAGAAGCGCAAGCCGGTGTTCTAGGAGGCCCCATGGACCTCGCGTTCTCGCCCGAGCAGGACGAGCTGGTGCGCACGCTTCGGCAATTCGCCCGGCGGGAGCTGGCGCCGCACTCGGCCCAGTGGGACAAGACCGGTGAGTTCCCCTGGGAGGCCTGGCGGCGCATGGGCGAGCTGGGACTGCTGGGCCTGCGCATCCCCGCGGCCTACGGCGGCCAGGAAGCGGACTTCCTGACCTTCGGCATCGCGATGGAGGAGATCGGGCGCGGCGACTTCAGCTGCACCTACGGGATCCAGCTCGCGGGTCTGGCCGGCGAGATCCTGGGGCGCAGCGGGAGCGACGCGATCAAGACGCGGTGGCTGCCCCCGACCGCGAGCGGCGAGGCGGTGGTCGCGCTCGCCCTCACCGAGCCCGGCGCCGGCTCGGACGCGGCCAATCTCGCGTGCCGGGCCGAGCGCGACGGCGACGGCTACGTCATCACCGGGGAGAAGTCCGGTATCAGCCTGGGCATGGCGGCGCAGGCCGCGGTCGTCTTCGCGCGCACCGATCCGGCGGGGCGGGCGCGTGGGGTGACCGCCTTCCTGGTGCCCCTCGACCGGCCGGGCGTCTCGCGCAGCCCGCTGCGCGACATGGGCACCCGCGCCATCGGCCGGGCCGTCCTGGCCTTCGACCAGGTGCGCCTGCCCGCGTCCCACCGGCTGGGGGAGGAGGGCACCGGCTTCTACCAGGTCATGCAGGGCTTCGACTACAACCGCATCGGCATCGCGCTCGCCTGCCTCGGGGTGGCCCAGCAGTCGGTCGAGGAGACCATGGTCTACGTGAAGGAGCGCCGAGCCTTCGGCCGGGCCCTCGCGCGCTTTGAGGGCGTGTCCTTCGCGATCGCGGAGGCGGCCACCCACCTGGAAGCCTGCCGCTGGCTCTGCTACCGGGCGCTCTGGCTGGCGGACCAGGGGCGGCCCTACACGAAGGAATCGGCGATGACCAAATGGTGGGGCCCGCGGCTCGCGGTGGACACCATCCACCAGTGCCTCCTGCTCCACGGCCACTACGGCTACACCGACGAGCTGCCGTTCGAGCAACGCATGCGCGACGTGATCGGGCTCGAGATCGGCGACGGGGCCGCCGAGGTCATGAAGATGGTGGTGGCCCGCGAACTGATGGGGCGGGAGAGCCTGCCCTACTAGCCGCGCCGCCGGGCGGCCGCCGGATATGAGAGAATGCGGCGGCCTCGAAAGACGCCGCGAGAATCCGACAAGGAGCGCTCAATGCCTGAGGACGTCAAAGCCCATATCACCGGCGTGGTGTTTCAGATCACCACCAAGCCGGGCGACGCGGTGGCCGAAGGTGACGCGGTCATCGTGCTCGAGTCCATGAAGATGGAGATTCCGGTGGAGGCCCCGCGCGCCGGCAAGGTGCGCGAGATCAAGGTCGCCGAGGGACAGACGGTGCAGGAGGGAGACACCGTCGCGGTCATCGACTGACCCCCCATCGCGAAGGAGACGCCATGTCCATCGCGCTGATCCGGGAGCACTACGACTATCACCGCTGGGCGAACCGCCGGCTCTTCGACCTGGCATCCGGCCTGGGGGACGGGGTCACGCGCGACATGGGCGCGCACTGGAGCTTCCCCACGCTCAAGGGCATGTTCGCCCACATCTATGGAGCCGACAATGTCTGGCTCACCCGCTGGAAGGGATCGTCTCCGAGCCGGCTCTGGGGCGACGCGGACTTCGCGAGCATGACCGGGCTGCGCGCCAGCTGGGACGCGTTCGAGGCGGAGCAGCGCGCCTTCGTGGAGGGGCTCGCGGAAGCCGATCTCACCCGGCCCGTGCACTACCGGAACACGGAGGGCAAGGCGTTCCAGGTCGCCCTCGGGGCGCTGCTCCAGCACGTGGTCAACCACGCGACCCACCATCGCAGCGAGGCCGCGACCATGATCACCCTGATCAGCGGCTCGCCGCCCGACACCGGGGTCAACACCTACCGCACCGCCGTCGTGAAGGGCTGAGCCCGGAAGAAGCACGGAGTGATGCCGGTCTAAACAAACCGTGGCCCGCCAGAGGCGGGCCACAAGGAGGTCTGCGATGCATTTGGGTATTTGCATGTTCGCCACCGACTACGCGATCCGCACCGACGAGCTCGCCCGCGCCGCCGAGGAGCGCGGCTTCGAGTCGCTGTTCGTGCCCGAGCACACCCACATCCCGACGAGCCGTCGCACCCCGTTCCCGGGCGGCGAACCGCTCCCCAAGGAGTACTCCCACACCTTCGACCCCTTCGTGTCGCTGATGGCGGCCGCCGCCGCGACCAAGCGCCTGAAGGTAGGCACCGGCATCTGCCTGATCATCGAGCGCGACACCATCACCACCGCCAAGGAGGTGGCGAGCCTCGATCTGCTCTCGGGCGGGCGCTTCCTCTTCGGGATCGGGGCCGGGTGGAACGCGGACGAGATGGAGAACCACGGGACCGAGTACAAGAGTCGCTACAAGCGGATGCGCGAGCAGGTGCTGGCCATGAAGGAGATCTGGACCAAGGACGAGGCCCAGTTCCACGGCCAGCACGTGAACTTCGACCCCATCTGGTCCTGGCCCAAGCCCGCCCAGAAGCCACATCCGCCCGTGCTGCTGGGCGGCGAAAGCGGCCACACCCTGCAGCGGGTGGTGGACTTCTGCGAGGGCTGGTTTCCGCGGGGCCGGGCGGGCGACGTGATCCTGGCCGGGCTCAAGGATCTCCAGGCCCGGGCCGCGCGCGCCGGGCGCGACATGAAGACGATCTCGGTCTCGGTCTTCGGCGCCAAGCCCGACGAGGCGACGCTCGAGACCTATGCGGGCGCCGGCATCACCCGGTCGATCCTGCGCCTGCCGTCCGAGGGCCGCGACGTCATCCTGCCCCTGCTCGACCAGTACGCGAAGCTGATCCGCTGAGTGAGACTCGGAGGGGGGCTCGCGCCCCCCTTCCGAACCTCCCCCCAATCCCCCCAGATCGGATGCGCGGGCGGAAGCCCGCGCTCGAATGTGGCCTAGTTCTCGACGAAGGCGCGGAGGGCGCGGCCGCGTAGCGGGTGGCGCAGCTTGCGCAGCGCCTTGGTCTCGATCTGCCGGATGCGCTCGCGGGTCACCGAGAAGCGGCGCCCCACCTCCTCGAGCGTGTGCTCGCCGGCCTCGCCGATGCCGAAGCGCAGTCTCAGGATCTCCTTCTCCTTGGGCGACAGCGTGCTGAGCGCCCGCTCCACCTGCAGGGTCAGGTCCTGGGTGATGAGGTTGTCGTTGGGCGACTCCGCCCCCTTGTCCTCGAGGAAGTCGCCCAGCTCCGAGTCGTCCCCGATAGGGGTCTCGAGCGACAGCGGCTTGCGCGAGGACTCCAGGATCAGCCGCACCTTTCGCGCGGGCACGCCGGTGCGCTGGGCCAGCTCCTCCGGGGTGGGCTCGCGCCCCATCTCGTTGACCAGGGAGCGGTTCACCCGCGAGATGCGGTTGAGCGTCTCCACCATGTGCACCGGGATGCGGATCGTGCGCGAGTGGTCCGCGATGGCCCGCGTGATCGCCTGGCGGATCCACCACGTCGCGTAGGTCGAGAACTTGAACCCGCGCCGGTACTGGAAGCGGTCCACCGCCTTCATGAGGCCGATATTGCCCTCCTGGACCAGGTCCAGCAGCGACAGCTCGCTCCCCAGATAGCGCTTGGCCACCGAGACCACCAGCCGCAGGTTGGCCTCCATCAGCTCCTTCTTGGCCTGCCGTACCACGCGGTCGTGCTCCTCGATCTCGCTCAGCGACGCGAGCAGGGCCTTGCGGGATACCCCCGCCTTCTGCTCGAGCTGGCGCAGCTCGGACCGGCTCGTGCCCGCCGCGGGCATGCCCTTGGCCAGCAGGCGGATCTGGGTGACGAGCTGATCGGCCAGCGCCGGCTTGAGCGGCAGCTTCTCGAGCACGCCCTGGATGGACGCGCGGTTCTGGGCGATCCACTTGTTGTAGTTGGCGCGCGTGGTCTTGTTCCGCCGCTTGTCGCCGAGCGCGGCCAGCAGCCGCTCGATCTCCCGCTCCAGCCGGCGGATGCGCGCGAAGGCGGCCAGGCTCGAGCGGATCTCGCTCGGCGAGGGCTCACCACCCTCGGGCAGCAGGATCACGTCCTCGAGCGGCACTTCCTCGCGGCGCACCCGATCCACCAGGGCCAGGAGCTGGCCCGTGGCGAAGGGCACGCGGCCCAGGGCACGCCGGAGCGCGATCTGGCCGACCTCGATGCGCTGGCCGAGGGCGACCTCTTCCGAGGCCTTGAGCAGGGAGACCTTGCCGATCTCCCTGAGGTACAGGCGGACCGGGTCTTCCGCGGGCGAGGCCGAGGGCCGCAGCGCCTCATCGGACAGGGCCGGCGTGCCCTCCGCCTCGATCGCGCTATCCACCACTCGGTCCAGCTCGTCATCCACCGGAGGCGCCCCCACCTTGCCCGCCACCTGGGCGGGACGCCCGCGCCGCTTTGGCTCGGTTGCGGTCACCCGGAATTGGCCCGTCTCCGCTGCCACCACGCTGTCACTCTCTCTAAAAGTCATTACGGCCTCTCGTACTCGTCGAGATGTGTCGGTATTTCTTTCCGCCTCGATTCCTTGTGGGCTACGCCCTCGCCGTTTAGATGGCGATTCGTGGTCTAGCGTTTCAGAGAGCGTTGGTTCATTCGAGGAACTCCCAAGCCGCGCACCTTGTTCCTCGTGACTCGGCGTCGCTCCCAGAGACGCGCGGCACCGGCCGAGTATTCAGCCCGGGGTCGGGCTCAGAGGGGACCACGGCACTGGATTGGCTGAAAAAGGACGGTACGGCAGGAGGTTACTTTGCTTTGCTCAGCACGAGGTCGAACGTGGCCAGGACGTGCTCCTTCATGCTGATCAGCCAGGAGCGGAGCGGCGGGATTCCGAAGTCGGCGGGCCGGATCCGGTTCTCGCCGCGAACCCAGAGGGTGCCCTGCCGTAGGCGAACCCGCCCCATGAAGCTCACGGGCCGCTCGGTGCCCCGCATGGACAGGATCCCGTGGAGGGTCAGCAGCACGTCGGTGTTGTCGGTCAGCGACGCGAACGAGCTCTCGACCTTGGCGATCCGATAGCGGATCTCCGGATGGCGCTCTCCGTCGAGCGCCCGGCGGAGATCCTTGTCCCGCCCGGCCTTCCCGGTGCGCAGGCTCGCGACCGGCACGGTGAGGGCGCCCTTGATGGGCTTCTTGAGGTCCTCGATGTCCAGCTCCACCTCGCCGCTGGGCGTCTCGCTCGCTCCGCTGAAGTTGTCCAGCGGGTGGAAGGCGTCGAAGCCCACGCGGCTCTTGCCGCTCTCCACAACCCAGCGCTCGGTCTCGGCGATTGCCGATCCTGCGAGGGGGACTCCGCAGAGCGCGACGGTGAGCAGTGCTGAGGCGAGTCGTCCAGGCACAGGGGGTGGAGTACCATGGGCGCCACGAGCGGGTCAACCGGCGGCGGGAAAATTGTTGACACCGCCGGAGGCCCGGTCTTACCGTCTAAATGCCCGCCATGACGAGCGATTGATGGCCGTAGCCCCCAGCGCCTCCTACAGCTTCACGGTTCGGCTCGGGATCCGGAACAAGCCCGGAATGCTGGGCCGCGTCACCTCGGTCATCGGCAAGGCCGGCGGGGACATCGGGGCCGTGGACCTGGTCGAGATGAGCAGGGAGCACGTCCTCCGCGACATCACGATCAAGGCCCGCGACAGCCGGCATGCCCACGACATCGTCGATCGCCTCAAGGGCATCACCGGGGTGCGGATCGCCAATATCTCGGACCGCACGTTCCTGATGCATCTGGGCGGCAAGATCGAGATCCACAGCAAGGTGCCGATCCGGACCCGCGACGACCTCAGCATGGCGTATACCCCGGGGGTGGCGCGGGTCTGCCTCGCGATCAAGGACGACCCGAGCCGGGCCTTCACCCTGACCATCAAGCAGAACGCGGTGGCGGTGGTCACCGACGGCACCGCGGTCCTGGGGCTGGGCGACATCGGACCCGAAGCGGCCATGCCGGTCATGGAAGGCAAGGCCATGCTCTTCAAGCAGCTGGCCGGGGTGGACGCTTTTCCCATCCCGCTGGACACCAAGGATCCGGGCAAGATCGTGGAGACGGTGAAGATGATCGCCCCCGCCTTCGGGGGGATCAACCTGGAGGACATCTCGGCCCCGCGCTGCTTCGAGATCGAGGAGCGGCTGCGGAAGGAGCTGGACATCCCGGTCTTCCACGACGATCAGCACGGCACCGCGGTGGTGGTGCTGGCCGCGCTCCTCAACGCGCTCAAGATCGTCAAGAAGGACATCCGCCGGATCAAGGTGGTAGTCTCCGGCGTGGGCGCCGCCGGGACCGCGACGATCAAGATCCTGCTCGCCTTAGGGACCCGGAACATCATCGGGGTGGACGAGCACGGGACGATCCACCGGGGCCGTCCCGTCGGGATGGACTTCATGAAGACGTGGGTGGCCTCGGCGACCAATCCCGGCAACGTCAAGGGCCGGATGTCCGACGCCATCCGGGGCGCGGACGTGTTCATCGGCCTGTCGGTGCCGCGGGTGCTCACGGTGCGGGACGTCAAGAGCATGGCCCGCGACCGGATCGTCTTCGCGATGGCGAACCCGGTGCCCGAGATCCAGCCGGAGGAGGCCGAGCGCCACGTGCGGGTGATGGCTACCGGCCGCTCCGACTACCCGAACCAGATCAACAACGTGCTCTGCTTCCCCGGCTTCTTCCGCGGGCTGCTCGATTCCCGGGCGCGGCTGGTGAACGACGAGATGAAGATCGCGGCCGCCCACGCCATCGCCTCCTGCGTGGGCCGCGCCGAGCTGGGCCCCGAGTACATCATCCCGAGCGTCTTCAACAAGCAGGTGGCGCCCGCGGTGGCCCGCGAGGTTGCGAAGGCCGCCCAGAAGACGGGCGTGGCCCGGCGCCGCCGCCGCGCCGACGCGCCCGACTGGTTCTAGGGCGCCCGTGGGCGGCGTGCGGGGCCCGCGCTGGTCGGTGGTCATCCCCGCGTACAACGAGGCGTCCCGGCTGCCCAGCTATCTGAAGGAGATCCAGGCCTATTTCGAGGGGCGCGACGAGTCGTACGAGGTGATCGTCGTGGACGACGGCAGCCAGGACGGGACCGCCGACCGGGTGCGCGAGGTGGCCGCCGGGCGGACAAGCGTGACCGTGCACGCGCTCGGCCGGAACCGGGGCAAGGGCCACGCGGTGCGCGCGGGCATGGCGCGGGCGGCCGGCCGGCTCCGGCTCATGGCCGACGCGGACGGGGCCACGCCCATCGGGGAGGTGGCGCGGCTCGAAGCGGCGGTGGTGGCGGGCGCCGACCTCGCGGTCGGCTCGCGCGTGCTCCACGACCCCTCGGTGATCCGCCAGGTCCGCCTGCATCGCAAGCTCTCCGGCCACGTGTTCAACTTCTTGGTGCGGCGCCTCGGGATCGCCTCGGTGGTGGACACCCAATGCGGCTTCAAGCTCTTCCGCGCGGCGGCGGCGGAGGCGCTCTTCCCGCACGTCACCACCGACGGCTTCGGCTTCGACGTCGAGCTGCTGATGCTCGCCGAGCGCCGCGGCTTCCGCATCGTGGAGGTTCCGATCAACTGGGCCGACCAGCCGGGGTCCAAGGTCGGCGTGCTGCGCGAGGGGCCGCGCATGGTCTACGAGGTGCTGGCGGCGCGGCGTCGTCTCGGCGGGCGCCCGACCGGAGGTCGGGGCGCATGATCGCGCGCCGCACCCAGGAGATCGAGCCGTTCCTGGCCGTCGAGGTCTTCCAGCGCGCCCAGGCCCTCGAGCGGCAGGGGATCGACGTCATCCACCTGGAGTTCGGGGAGCCGGACTTCGACACGCCGGCCGTCATCCGCGAGGCGGCCGAGAAGGCGCTCAAGGACGGTCGCACCCGCTACGCCCACACCCTCGGGATCCTGCCGCTGCGCGAGGCGATCGCCGAGCACTACCACGCCCGCTACGGCGTGACGGTATCGCCGGACCAGATCCTGGTGACCGCGGGCACCTCGCCCGCGATGCTGCTGCTCTTCAGCGCGCTGGTCGACCCGGGCGACGAGGTGATCCTCTCCGACCCCTACTACGCCTGCTATCCGAAGTTCGTGAAGTTCTCGGGCGGCGTGCCGGTCTACGTGCCGGTGGAGGAGTCGGACGCCTTCCAGTTCCGGCCGGACGCGGTGGCGGCCCGCCTCACCCCGCGGACCAAGGGCATCCTCGTCAACTCGCCGGCCAACCCGACCGGCACCGTGCTGAGCGCGGAGCGGCTGGCCGCCCTCTGCCGCCTCGGCCCCTGGGTGATCTCCGACGAGATCTACCACGGCCTCACCTACGAGGGGCCGGAGCACACCGTGCTCGAGTTCACCGACCACGCGTTCGTGCTGAACGGCTTCTCCAAGGCCTTCGCCATGACCGGCTGGCGCGTCGGCTACGTGATCGCCCCTCGGGAGTTCATGCCCGCGCTGGCCGCCATGCACGGCAACTTCTTCATCTCGACCAACGAGTTCGTGCAGTGGGCGGCGCTCGCCGCCCTCCGGGAGGCGGCCGACGAGAGCGCCCGCTTCCGCCGCATCTTCGACGAGCGGCGGCGGGCGATGGTGGCCGGCCTCCGGAGCATCGGGCTCGGCGTCGGCGCGCCGCCCACCGGCGCCTTCTACGTGCTGGCCAACGCCCGCCGCTTTACGAGCGACTCGCTCGCGTTCGCGTTCGAGATCCTCGAGCAGGCCCACGTGGGCGTGACGCCCGGCGTGGATTTCGGCCGCAATGCGGAGGGCTACCTGCGCTTCTCGTACGCCCAGTCGCTCGAGCGGATCCAGGAGGCGATGGTCCGGATCGGCCGCTTCCTGTCCGAGCGCCCGTGACCGACGTGGCCTGTGTGATGTGCGACAAGTACGGCCGGAGCGGCGGCGACCTGCACGTCGTCGATCTGGACCTCTCCCGCGTGTTCCTGCACGAGGACCAGTTCTTCCCCGGCTACGTGCTCCTGGTGCTGCGCCGGCACGTCACCGAGCTCTATGATCTGCCCGCGCCGGAGCGCGCGACGCTCATGGAGGAGGTGAGTCGCGTGGCACAGGCGCTCGCCCGCGTCTTCCGCCCCGTCAAGATGAACTACGAGCTGCTCGGCAACCTGGTGCCGCACATTCACTGGCACCTGGTGCCACGCCTGGCGACCGATCCCGGGCTCCGCGCGCCGATCTGGACGGTCGAGCACCAGGCGGCGCCCCTGGCGCCCGCCACCGCGCGCGAGCGGATCGAGACGATACGCCGGGCCCTCGCCTGACCGCATGGACCCAGCGTACGCGGCGGTGCACGCGGAAGAGGACCGCGCCCACTGGTGGTTCGTCGGCCGGCGCGCGGTCATCCTCGCCGAGATGGCCCGCCGGCTGCCCGCGGGAGGCGCGCGCCTGGCCGAGCTCGGCTGCGGCAGCGGCGGCATGCTGGAGGCGCTCGGGCGCTTCGGCACCGCGGTCGGCGTCGAGACGGATCCCGCGCTCCGCGCCCGCGCCCGCGAGCGCGGCCTCGACGTGCGGGCGGGCGCCCTGCCGGACGCGATCCCGCTCGAGCTCGGCCGCTGGGACGCGGTCTGCCTCTTCGACGTGCTCGAGCACGTGGACGACGAGGCCGGGGCCCTCTCCGCCTGCCGGCGGCTCCTCGTGCCGGGCGGCCGCCTCTTCGTGACGGTGCCGGCCTACGCCTGGCTCTGGAGCCGCCACGACGAGCTGCTGGGCCACCGCCGCCGCTACACGGCGAGGGGTCTGCGACAGGTCGCGGAGCGGGCCGGCTTCGCGGTGGAGCGGCTGACCTACTTCAACACGCTTCTGGCTCCGCCGATCATGGCGGTGCGCCTCGTGCGGGCGGCGCTGCGGCGACCCGGGCACGATCTCGACCGTCCGGCGCCGCGGTGGAACCGCGCGCTCGCCGCCTGCTTCTCGGCCGAGGCCCGGCTCCTCGGGTGGATGTCGCCCCCGTTCGGCATCTCGATCCTGCTGGCGGCCCGGCGCGCCGATTCATGAGCGGCCGGCACCGGCTCGCGCTGACCGGTCTGCTGGTCGGGCTGGCCACGGTCATGGTCGTCTGGCTCGGGATCGATCGCCGCCCGCCCGAATGGGATCACGCCAACCATCTCGAGCGCGCCGTCGCCTGTCACCGGAGCCTCGCCGCGCCGGGGCGCGACTGGCTGCAGGAGATCATCGCCGAGTCGAGCTTCTACCCGCCGATCGCGACGTGCGCGGCCGGGCTCCTCTACTTCGCGTTGCCCATCGTTCCGCTGACCGCCCAGGCGGTGATCTGGGCTTTCCTGGTCGTGGGCACGCTCGCCGTCTTCGGCCTCGGGCGACGGCTGCTCGACGCCGACGCGGGCCTGCTCGCGGCCTTCCTGTTCGCGACCGCGCCCTTCGTCGTGTTCATGCTGCTGAACTTCCAGCTCGACCTGCCGCTGGCCGCCATGGTGGCCCTTTCCCTCTACACGCTCGTGCGGACGGAGGATCTGTCGGTCCGCCGGTGGACGCTCGGGCTGGGCCTGGTGCTCGGCCTGGGCATGCTCACCAAGCCGCCCTTCGCCGCGTATCTCTCGGGGCCGCTCCTCTGGGTCGCGTGGCGGGGGCTCCGAGCGCCGGAGCGCCGGGCCCGCATGATGCACCTGCTCGCCGCGCTGGGGGTGGCCGCGGCGATCACGCTGCCGTGGTACGGGCCGCGCCTGGTCGGGTTGCCGGCGCAGATCATCAACCGCTCGTTCAAGCAGGCGGCCGAATCGGGGCACGCGCCGGCGTTCAGCGGCTCCTCGCTGCTGTTCTATCCCCAGGGGATCATTCCCCAGTGGGGTCTCCTGGCGACCGCGCTCTTGCTGTGGGGGATCGTGGCGCTCGCGCGCCGGCCGCGGGCCCGCGGCCTCCTGTGGGCCGCCCTGGCGCCGTGCCTGATCTTCGTCCTCATCCAGAACAAGAACCTGCGCTACACCCTGCCGCTCCTGCCTGCCGCGGCGCTGGTGACGGGGGCCGGCGTGAGCGCGCTCCCGCCGCGCGCGCGGCGGGGGCTCGGCTGGGCCTGCGCGATCGTGGGCGTCGCGCAGGTGGGCTCGGCGGCCTTCGCGCTCCCGCCGCCCACGCTGCTGGCGCCGACCGTCTCCTCGGTGGCGTTCTCCTGGCCGCCTGACGGGCGGGACTGGCATCATCGGGAGATCCTCGACGCCATCCTGCGGGCGGCGGGCCCCGGCGGGGCGCGGGTGGCGGTGGTGCCCAACGACAACTTCCTCTCGGTATCCAACTTCCGCTACGAGGTGACGCGCGATCGGCTGCCGCTCCGCCTGAGCCGCGCGTGGGAGCAGGCCCCGCTCGGCGTCGACTTCGCCATCGTGAAAACGGGTGACCAGGGGCCCGACGCGGCCTCCGCCAAGCCCGACCGGATCATGGCCGCGCTGGAGGGTGGGGACCCGTGGCTGGCCGCGGCCTACCCGGTGATCGCGCGCGTGCCGCTGCCGGACGGCAGCGAGGGCATGGTGCGGATGCGCCACCTCGAGCCGGTCCGTGGGGTGGCGCCGGCCGAGCTCGCCATGAGGCTGCGGCGCGGTGTGGCCGGGCTGCTGGCCGACGTAGTCCGCGACGCGCAGGGCCTCCGCGTGACCGTCGATTACCGAGACGACGGGCTGGCGGCCGGATCGGTGGACACGATCACGGTGGAGGCGGAGTCGGCGCTGGTCGGCGCGTTCGTCCGGCGGAAGCCGCCGCTGCGCATCGGCCCGGTGCGCCTGCGCGTCCGCGACATGGTGGTGAACCCGGGCCGGCTCGCGGTCACCGGCGCGGTCGAGCTCCTCGACGTCGGCTCCCTCCACGTGGAGCGGCTGGGGATCGCCGAGCGGGACCTGGGCGAGTTCATCGCCCAGCAGCGCGGCCTGGCCGGGCTGCGCGCCACGATGGACGAGGGGTGGATCCAGGCCCGCTGGGCGCTGCCGGGGCCTGGGCTCTCGGCGCGGCTGGCGCTGGCGGCGGGGTCGCCGCCCGCGCCGTTCACCCTGCGTGCCGCCGACCTCCGCTACGCCGGGGTGCGGCTGCCGGGGTTCCTGGTGGACTGGATCGTGAGAAACTTCGGCCCGACCCCGCGCCTGCGCCGGCTGCCCATGCCGGTGTCGATGGCGCCGATTCGCATCCAGCGGGCGCGGCTCGAGGTGGGCGAGGATCCGGCCCCCACCGCCGCGACGCCCGCCGCCGCGACGAAGACGCCTGCCGCCGCGACGAAGACGAAGGAGTCACGCTGATGGCCGAGAGTCTTGCGGAGAAGAAGGCGCGGGCGGGCAAGATCCTGACCCGGCTGGCGAAGGCCTATCCGGACGCGCGCACCGCGCTCGACTTCACCACGCCGCTCGAGCTGCTGGTCGCGACGATCCTGTCCGCGCAGTGCACCGACGAGCGCGTCAACATGGTCACCGCCGGGCTCTTCCCGCGCTACCGACGTGCCGCGGACTGGGCCGCGGTGCCGTTGTCCGTCCTCGAGCGCGAGATCCATTCCACCGGCTTCTTCCGGGCCAAGGCCCGGTCGCTCAACGGCATGGCCCGGGCGCTGGTGGAGCGCCACGCGGGTGAGGTCCCACGCACTCTGGAAGACCTGGTGGCGCTCCCCGGGGTCGGCCGGAAGACCGCCAACGTGGTGCTGGGCAATGCCTTCGGCATCCCGGCGCTGGCGGTGGACACCCACGTCTTCCGGGTCTCGCAGCGCCTGGGGCTGGCCCGGGGCGACGATCCCGAGAAGATCCACGACCAGCTCTGCCAGGTCCTGCCGCGCCCGCGCTGGGTCCAGGCCAGCCACCTGCTCATCCTCCACGGCCGGCGCGTCTGCGCCGCCCGCAAGCCGGCCTGCCCGACCTGCCCGATCCTGGCGCGGTGCCCGTGGTCGGGCAAGACGAAGGCGGGCCCCGCCGCGCCCGGGTCCCGTCGCCGGGCAGGGTAGGTAGTTGACCGCGTGGAGTCTTTCTTTTATGATTACCCGTTGCCATTTGCCGGGGTGTTCGACGTGGCGGTAGGCGGTCCCATCCGGACGGAGATCATGACGACGGTAATGCCGAAGGAAGAGGATGTAGAGCACAAGTGGTTCCTGGTCGATGCCCAGGATCGGGTGCTGGGCCGCCTCGCCACCCAGGTGGCGACGGTGCTGCGGGGCAAGCACAAGCCCCAGTTCTCGCCGCACCTCGACGTGGGTGATCACGTGGTGGTCATCAATGCCGAGAAGGTGCACCTCACCGGGCGCAAGCTGACCGACAAGATCTATCGCTGGCACAGCGGCTACATCGGGGGACTGCGCGAGGTCAGCGCGGAGCGGATGCTCAAGACGCATCCGGAGCGCGTGATCGAGTGGGCGGTGCAGGGCATGCTCCCGAAGGGCCGTCTCGGCCGCGCGATGGCCAAGAAGCTGAAGGTCTACAAGGGCGCGGAGCACCCGCACGCCGCCCAGAAGCCCGAGCCGCTCGCCCTGCGCGAGCGCGCCCGCTGAGGAGCCCCATGGCCGTCGTCAGTCGTTTCTACGGAACCGGTCGCCGCAAGACCTCGGTCGCTCGCGTCTGGCTGCGGGCGGGCAGCGGCCGCATCCTGATCAATCGCCGTCCCTTCGAGGACTACTTTCCGCGCGAGACGCTGCGCATGGTCATCTCCCAGCCGCTCCAGCTCACCAACACGTTCGGGCAGTTCGACGCGATCGTGAACGTGGGCGGTGGCGGCCCCACCGGCCAGGCGGGGGCGGTGCGCCACGGGATCGCGCGGGCGCTGCTGCAGTTCGACGACAAGCTGCGCCAGACGCTCAAGCGGGCCGGCCTCCTCACCCGCGATCCGCGGATGAAGGAGCGCAAGAAGTACGGCCAGCCCGGCGCGCGCTCCAAGTTCCAGTACTCGAAGCGGTAACCGCCCGCGAGGCCGCCATGTTGAGAATCGCGGTCACCGGGGCCAGCGGGTACATGGGGGCGGAGCTGCTGCGCCTCCTGACCGTCCATCCCAAGGTGCGCATCAGCGCGGTCACCTCCGAGCGGCTCGCGGGCGAGCGCCTCGACCGCGTCTACCCGCACCTCCGGGGGCTCAGCGATCTCGTGTTCCAGGAGATCCACCGGGAGCGCCTGGCCGACGAGGCCGATGTCGTCTTTCTCGCGCTGCCGCACATGGAATCCCAGCGGCTGATGCCGACGCTCCGGCGTCACGGCAAGAAGGCCATCGATCTCTCCGCCGACTACCGCTTGAAGGACGCGACGCTGTACACCACGTGGTACAAGGCGCCCCACGAGGACGCGAGCGGGCTGGCCGAGGCGGTCTACGGCCTGCCCGAGCTGCACCGCAAGCAGGTCGCGGGCGCGTCCCTGGTGGCCTCGCCCGGCTGCTACCCGATGGGCGCGATCCTCGCCACCGCGCCGCTGCTCAAGAGCGGGCGCGGGAGCGTCGAGGGCATCGTGATCGACGGCAAGTCCGGGGTCACCGGCGCGGGCGCCCAGGGCCGCAAGGCCGACCCGATGTACCTCTTCACCGAGGCGAACGAGAACGTGCAGGCCTACGCCATGGGCACCCACCGGCACACCCCCGAGATCGAGCAGGAGCTCTCCGCGCTGGCGGGCCGGCCGGTGGTGGTCGCGTTCACGCCGCACCTGGTGCCGCTCAACCGCGGGCTCTTCACCACCGCGTCGGTGCCGCTCGCCAAGCCGGCCACGACCGCGGAGCTGGTGGCCCTCTACCAGGAGTTCTACGCGGGCGAGCCGTTCGTGCGCGTGCTCGACGAGGGGCAGCGCCCGACCACGCGGTCGGTGGTGGGCTCGAACTTCTGCGACGTCACGGTGGTGGCCGACCCGCGCACGAAGCGCGCGGTCTGCGTGTCCGCGCTCGACAACCTGGGCAAGGGCGGCTCCGCCAACGGGATCCAGAACCTCAACATCATGATGGGGTGGGACGAGCGGACCGGTCTCGACGCGCCTCCGGTGTATCCGTAGCCCGGATGCCGGACTTCCAGTGGCTGGAGGGAGGCATCACCGCCGTGCCCGGCATCCTCGCCGCAGGCGTCGCGGCCGGCATCAAGCCCAGCGGTAAGAAGGACCTGGCCCTCGTCTATTCCTCCTCGCCCGCCCGCGCGGCCGCGGTGTTCACCATGAACCAGATCAAGGGCGCGCCGGTGCTCGTCTCGCAGGAGCACGTGCGTGACGGCCGCGCCCAGGCTATCCTGGCCTCGGCCGGCTGCTCCAACGTGTGCACGGGCGAGCAGGGTGTCAAGGACGCAAGGGAAATGACGCGCATCACCGGCGAGCTGCTGCGGATTCCGCCACGGCAGGTGCTGATCGCCTCGACCGGCGTGATCGGCCAGCCGCTGCCGATGGACAAGATCCGGGCGGGGCTGCCCAGGCTGGTCAAGGGGCTCTCGCCGCAGGGCGGGCGTCTCGCCGCCGAGGCCATCATGACCACGGACACCCGGCCGAAGGAAGCGGCCCTCCGGTTCGACCTGGCCGGCCGGCCGGTGACCATCGGGGGCATCGCCAAAGGGGTGGGCATGCTCGAGCCGCACATGGCGACCATGTTTTGCTTCCTCGCCACCGACGCGATGGTGGCGCGCGACTCGCTGCCGCGGGTGCTGCGCCGGGCCACCGACCGCTCCTTCAACCGGATCACGGTCGACGGCGATCAGTCCACCAGCGACACGGTGGCGATCCTCGCCAACGGGCTGGCCGAGAACGCGTCGCTCGAGCGCGGAGGCAAGGGCCTGCGCCAGTTCGCGCGGGCGCTGGAGGCGATCACCGAGCGGCTCGCCCGCATGCTGGTCGAGGACGGCGAGGGCGCGACCAAGCTGGTGGAGGTGGCGGTGCGGGGGGCCCGCACCCGTCGCGAGGCGGTGATCGCGGCCCGGTCGGTGGCCAATTCTCCGCTGGTGAAGACCGCGATCAACGGGGCGGATCCCAACTGGGGGCGCATCATGATGGCGCTCGGCAAGAGCGCGGCGCGGGTGGCCGCCGACCGCGTGGCCATCGCCATCGGGGGGGAGCTGCTGGTGGAGAAGGGGATGCTGCGGCCGGGGGCCCGGCTCGACCGCATCCACGAGGTGATGGGCGGGCCCGGCTACACCATCGCCATCGACCTCGGGCTGGGGCGGGGCGAGGACCGGGTGTGGACATGTGACCTCAGTGAGGAGTACGTTCGAATCAACGCGAAGTACACGACCTAACACGCACGGTTCCGAGCTTCGGTCTCCGCCGCCCTCGTCGGCTGGCGGGGAAGTGTCGCGCCCCTCTCCGGGGGCCGGCCGCTCGCAACCGGAGGCCAACCGAACGGCGACGGAAAGGACGGCAGGGCCATGGCAACGCTGACCATGAAGGAATTGCTGGAGGCCGGGGTGCACTTCGGCCACCAGACCAAGCGCTGGAACCCGAAGATGCAGAAGTACATCTTCGGCGAGCGCAACGGCATCTACATCATCGACCTGCAGAAGACCCTCAAGAAGTTCCGCGAGGCCTACGCCTTCGTGCGCGATCTCGCCGCCGACGGGGGCATCGTGCTCTTCGTGGGCACCAAGAAGCAGGCCCAGGAGACGGTGCTGGAGGAGACCACCCGCTGCGGGATGTTCTACGTCAACCACCGCTGGCTGGGCGGGACCCTCACCAACTTCGCGACGATCCGGAAGTCCATCGCGCGGCTCAAGAAGCTCGACGAGATGAGCGAGACCGGCGAGTACGAGCGGCTGCCCAAGAAGGAAGTGATCGGGCTCGAGCGGGAGCGGGCGAAGCTGCAGAGCACGCTGGTCGGCATCAAGAACATGGACCGGCTGCCCTCCGCGGTGTTCATCATCGATCCCAAGAAGGAGACGATCGCGGTGGAGGAGGCCCGCCGGCTGTCCATCCCGATCGTGGCGATCGTGGACACCAACTGCGATCCCTCCGGGATCGACTACCCGGTGCCGGGCAACGACGACGCCATCCGGTCGGTGCGCCTCATCACCTCCCGGATCGCGGACGCGATCATCGAGGGCATCGGCAGCCTCGCCAAGCAGGAGGTGGAGGAGGAGATCCCGGCCTCGCCCGACATGCCGGTGGTGACCGAGGCGGAGATGACGAAGTCGGCGGAAGCCGGCGTCTGAGGCAGGACGCCTCCATGGCCTCGTCCGCGGAACAGGTGAAGAACCTCCGGGAGCGCACCGGGGCGGGGGTGATGGATTGCAAGGCCGCGCTCGAGGCCGCGCAGGGCGACCCGCAGGGCGCGGTCGAGTACCTGCGCAAGAAGGGCCTGGCCGACGCGGCGAAGAAGTCGCACCGCGAGGCGCGCGATGGGGTAGTGGCGTCTTACATCCACCCGGGCAGCAAGATCGGCGTGCTGGTCGAGGTCAACTGCGAGACCGACTTCGTGGCCCGCACCGAGGACTTCCAGCAGCTCGTGAAGGACGTCGCGATGCAGGTGGCCGCCGCCAATCCGTCCTACGTCGCCCGCGAGGAGGTGCCGGGGGCGGTGGTGGAGAAGGAGCGCGAGATCTACCGGCAGCAGATGGCCGATCAGAAGAAGCCGCCCCAGGTCATCGACAAGATCATCGAGGGCAAGCTCGAGAAGTTCTACGCGGAGTCCTGTCTGCTGGAGCAGCCCTTCATCCGCGACGCCTCCGGGAAGACCCGTCTCAAGGACATGGTGGACCAGGCGACGTCGAAGATGGGGGAGCGGATCGTGGTGAAGCGCTTCGCCCGCTTCCAGGTGGGCGAGAGCTAGGCCTCCCATGGCTGCCCCCGCCGCGGCTCCCGCGTACCGGCGCGTCCTGCTCAAGATCTCGGGCGAGGCGCTGGCGGGCGGCCAGGGTTACGGCATCGATCCCGACGTCATCAGCCGCATCGCCGAGGAGCTCGCCGAGGTGGTGCGCCTGGGCGTGGAGCTCGCGGTGGTCATCGGGGGCGGCAACATCTTCCGCGGCATCGCGGCCAGCGCGGGCGGGATGGACCGGGCCACCGGCGACTACATGGGCATGCTCGCCACCGTCATCAATGCGCTCGCGCTGCAAGACTCCATCGAGAAGGCGGGCGTGCCCACCCGCGTGCTCTCGGCCATCGAGATGCGGGCGGTGTCCGAGCCCTACATCCGGCGCCGGGCCATCCGCCATCTGGAGAAGGGCCGCGTGGTCGTGTTCGCGGCGGGCACCGGCAACCCCTTCTTCACCACCGATACCGCGGGCGCGCTGCGGGCGGTGGAGATCGGCGCGGAGGTGATCCTCAAGGCCACCAAGGTGGACGGCATCTACACCGCCGATCCGGCCAAGGACAAGACGGCGGTGCGGCTCCCGCGGGTGGGCTACATCGAGGTGCTCAACCGGGGCCTGCAGGTGATGGATACCACGGCCATCTCGCTCTGCATGGACAACAAGCTCCCCATCGTGGTCTTCGACCTCACGCGCAGAGGCAACATCCGTCGAATCGTCACGGGCGAGCCGGTCGGCTCGGTGATCTCCGCCGACGTGAGCGCGCCGAAGGGGTAGGCCATGAGCCAACCGGCGGTGTTGAAGGATCTCGAGAGCCGTATGCAGACCGCGGTGGACGCGCTGACGCGGGAGTTCGCGAGCGTCCGCACCGGCCGCGCCAACGCCTCGCTCCTGGACGGGGTGCGCGTCGAAGCGTACGGCAACCTGACCCCGATCAACCAGCTCGCGTCGGTGTCGGTGCCCGACCCGCGCACGATCGTGATCCAGCCGTGGGACGCCTCGCAGATGAAGGAGATCGAGAAGGGCATCGCCAAGTCCGACCTGGGGCTCACCCCGAGCAACGACGGCAAGGTGATCCGGCTCACGGTGCCCTCGCTGACCGAGGAGCGGCGCAAGCAGCTGGCCAAGACGGTCGGGAAGTTCGCGGAGGACGCGCGGGTCGCGATTCGCAACGCGCGCCGCGAAGCCAACGACAAGCTCAAGGCCCTCGCCAAGGACAAGAAGGTGTCCGAGGACGAGGAGCGGCGCGGCCACGACCAGATCCAGAAGACCACCGATCGGTTCACCGTGAAGATCGACGAGCTGGCGAGGAAGAAGGAGCAGGAAGTGATGACGGTGTAGTTGGCGGCGGGGTTCTGCGGACAACCGTCTGGCTCATTACCGTTTAGTTCTTTAAGCTCTTTTGAAATGCGGGGGCCCAGAAATGGCCCCCGCACTCCCCCAGTCCGCGGACACTCGTTGCTGCTGCGTCGCCGGTTGCCTGTAAGCGCCCGAAATATTTCCTGGTTTTTGGTTCTATCGGGGGTTTTTCCTGGCAATTCTTAGGGGGCTCACGTAACATGGCCCGATATGGCGGCGAAGGCCGGGATCTCCGCGGCGGTGTCGGAGCTGTCGACGCTCCACGAGGACGATCTCAAGCAGCGCATCCTGGCCCGGCCGCGCCCGCGGCACGTGGCGGTCATCATGGACGGCAACGGGCGCTGGGCCACCAACCGCGGGCTGCCGCGCGTGGCCGGGCACGGTGAGGGCGTCAAGTCGGTGCGGGCGGTCGTGCGCACCGCGGGTGAGCTCGGCATCCAGTTCCTCACCCTCTACGCGTTCTCCTCGGAGAACTGGAACCGGCCCCATCAGGAGGTGTCCACCCTGATGGCCCTGCTGGAGCGGTCCATCGAGCGCGAGCTGCCCGAGCTCATGGAGCGCAACGTGCGTTTCCGGGTGATCGGCCGTGCGGACGGGGTGCCCGCGCGGGTGGGCGAGCGCATCCAGCGGCTCATCGAGACGACGTCGCGCAATACCGGCCTCACCCTGCTCATGGCCTTCAACTACGGCGGTCGCGACGAGCTGGTGGACGCGGTGCGCGCGCTCGCCCGCGAGGTGCTGAGCGGACAGTTGCGGCCGGAAGATATCGACGAGGTTCGCGTCTCCCGCGCGCTCTACACCGACGGCATCCCCGACCCGGACCTGCTGATCCGCACGAGCGGGGAGCTGCGTCTGTCCAACTTCCTCCTATGGCAGGTCGCCTACACCGAGTTGTGGATGACGCCGACCCTCTGGCCGGATTTCGGGGCGCGCGAGTTCTGTCTCGCGATCGCCGACTTCCAGCAGCGGGACCGCCGCTTCGGAAAAGTTTGATGTCCCGAGCACAGGGCGTGCCGCTCTCTGGGTCGGTCGAGCAGGCGGTCCCCTCCCACCGCGGAGGGCTCGTGCGCCGGCTCCTGAGCACGCTGATCCTCCTGCCCCTGTTCGTGTGGATGGTCGCGGACGGATCGGTGTGGGTGTTCGGGGCGGTCATGGTGCTCGCGGGCGCGCTCGGGCAATGGGAGTTCACCGGCATGTTCGAGCGGGCGGGCGTGCGGACCTTCCGCCTGCTCGGGCTGGTGGGCGGCTCGCTCGTGACCGCGAGCTTTGCGCTGCCGGTGTCCGAGCGGGTGGTGCTCACCGCGGTGCTTCTCGCGCTGCTCGCGGTCGGGCTGCTGCGGCCCCCGGCGGCCCGCCCGGCCTGGGAGCCGGTGGCGGTCACCCTGTTCGGCGTCTGCTACGTGAACTGGCTGCTCGGCTACACGTTCTGGCTGCGCGATCTGGACGCCGGTCGGGAATGGATCCTGCTTCTGGTTGGGGTCACGTGGCTCGGCGAGACCGCCGCCTACCTGGTCGGCTCCACCGTGGGTCGCCACAAGCTCGCCCCCGCGATCAGCCCCGGCAAGACGGTGGAGGGCGCGCTCGCGCAGCTCGTGATGTCGGTGCTGGCCGCGCTGGGCGCGCGCGCGACGTTCTTCCCGGCGCTCTCTCTCGAGAGCGCGGTCGTGGTCGGGCTCCTGCTCGGCGTGGTGGGCCAGGCCGGCGATCTCCTCGAGTCCGCCATCAAGCGGAGCGTCGGCACCAAGGACACCGGGCGGCTCATCCCCGGGCACGGCGGGATGCTGGACCGCGTGGACAGCCTGCTCGTCAACACGCCGGTCCTCTTCTACTACGCGACGTACGCGAGGTCCCTGGGCGCATGAAACGGCTGACCGTGCTGGGGGTGACCGGCTCCGTGGGGCGGCGCGCGCTCGAGCTGGCCGAGCATTTCCCCGACGAGTTCCGGGTGGAGGGCATGGCGGCCCGCGGCTCCAACCCGGAGCTGCTCGCGGAGCTGTGCCGCCGTCACCGGCCGCGGGCCCTGGCGGTGGCCGATGCGGGGGCGCTCGACGCGGTGGCGCGCGCGCTGGGGTCCCCGCGGCCCGAGCTGCTCGCCGGTCCCGCCGGCATCGTGACGCTCGCCGGGGAGGTGGAGGCCGACGTGCTGCTCTCCGCCATCGTGGGCGGGGCGGGCCTCTTGCCCACCATGGCCGCGATCAAGAGCGGCAAGAGCATCGCGCTGGCCAACAAGGAGACGCTGGTCATGGCGGGCAGCCTGATGACCGCGGCGGCCCGGGAGCGCGGCGTCCCGCTGCTGCCGGTGGATTCCGAGCACAGCGCGGTCTTCCAGTGTCTCGAGGGCCACAACCGCGCCGAGGTGGGAAGGGTGCTGCTCACCGCCTCCGGCGGGCCGTTCCGGACGATGAAGGCGGCGGACCTCGCGAAGGTCACGGTGGAGGAGGCGCTGAACCATCCGACGTGGCGGATGGGCGCCAAGATCACGGTGGACTCCGCCACCCTCATGAACAAGGGCCTCGAGGTCATCGAGGCGCGCTGGCTCTTCGACCTCGAGCCCGAGCAGGTGCAGGTGGTGGTGCATCCGCAGTCGATCGTGCACTCGATGGTCGAGTACGTGGACGGGTCGGTCATCGCCCAGCTCGGGGTGGCCGACATGGGCATCCCGATCCTCTACGCGCTGACGTACCCGCGGCGCCTACCCTGTCCGGCGGAGCGCCTGGACCTCACCCGGATCGGGCCGCTCACCTTCGAGGAGCCGGACGTGGAGCGCTTCCCGTGCCTGGACCTGGCGCGCCGGGCCTTGCGGGAGGGCGGGTGCGCGCCGGTGATCCTGAACGCGGCCAACGAGATCGCGGTCGCCGCCTTCCTCGCCGGCCGCATCCGCTTCACCCAGATTCCCGAGCTGATCGCGGAAGCGCTGGCGCGGGTGCCCGCGCGGGCGCTCGACAGTATCGACACGTGCGTGGACGTTGACACCCGGACGCGGGCGGCGGTGCGGGACTGGCTGCCCGGCGGGGTCGCGGCCGCGATGAGATAGGGGCCTCATGGCAACGGTGCAGATGCTCGTCTCGTTCGTGGTGGTGCTCGGCATCCTCATCATCGTGCACGAGCTCGGCCATTTCTTCATGGCCCGGCTCTGCGGGGTGGGGGTCGAGCGGTTCTCGGTCGGCTTCGGGCCCGTGCTCTGGCGCTTCCGGGGCAAGGAGACCGAGTACTGCCTGTCCGCGATCCCGATGGGCGGCTACGTGAAGATGATGGGGGACGATGAGAACCCGCTGGAAGGCGGCAAGGCGGGCACGGTGGATCCGGCCAAGGCCTTCAACACCAAGTCGCTCGCCGCCCGGTTCCTCATCGTCTTCGCGGGGCCCGCGATGAACTTCGTCCTCGCCGTCCTCATCGCCGCCGCGATGTTCATGTTCATCGGCCGGCCGGTGGCGCCCGCCGAGGTGGGGCGCGTGACCGAGGGCGGGCCCGCGGCGCAGACCGGGCTCCGGACCGGCGACCGCATCGTCGCGGTGGACGGCAAGCCGGTGCAGTACTGGGAGGACCTGGCCCGCGTGGTCCAGACCGCCGGCGGTCGCCCGCTCGAGGTCACCGTGCAGGGGCGCGACGCCGCCCCTCGCAAAGTCGTCCTGACCCCGGTGCAGGCCAAGCGCAAGGATCTCTTCGGCGACGACCAGATCGTGTGGGAGATCGGCGCCTCGCCGTACCTGCCTCCCGCCATCGGCGACGTCATCCCGGGCGATCCCGCCGAGCAGGCGGGGCTCAAGGCGGGCGACGTGGTGGTCGCGCTCGAGGGGCAGCCGGTGATGGCCTGGGACGAGCTGGCCGAGAAGATCCACCAGCGCGCGGGGCAGCCGACCCGGCTCGAGGTCAAGCGCGGGACCGAAACGCTGACGATCGCGGTGACGCCCAAGAAGGGCAAGGTCCCGGGCCCCGACGGCAAGGAGATGGAGGTCGGACTGGTGGGGATCCGGCCGGGCGGGGCCACCATCATGGTCCGCTCGAATCCGCTCTCCGCGATGTGGGAAGGGCTCGCGTGGTCCACCGACGTCACGGTCAAGACGGGCATCGGCCTCTACAAGATCGTGGTCGGCCAGCTCGACCGGAGCAATATCGGCGGCCCGATCCAGATCGCCAAGACCGCGGGGGAGCAGGCGCGCCAAGGCATCGTGAGCCTGGCCCTCTTCACCGCGGTGATCAGCATCAACCTCTTCCTGCTCAACCTGCTGCCGGTGCCCATGCTCGACGGCGGCCACCTGCTCTTCTTCGCCTTCGAGGCGGTGCTGGGCCGGCCGCTCTCGGTGCGCAAGCGGGAGGTCGCCCAGCAGGTCGGGTTCGCGCTCCTGATGCTGCTCATGGTGTTCGCCTTCTACAACGACTTCAAGCGGATTGGACTCTTCTGATGGGACAGTACGAGCGGCACGTGTTCGTGTGCACGGCGGGCGATAGCTGCCCGGCCCAGGGCGACGTCGAGAAATACGTCAAGACGCTGCGGGCGGGAGTGGTCACCGCCGGGCGCCACATCGAGGTCCGCGTCAACAAGGCGGGCTGCTTCTCGCAGTGCGGCCACGGGCCCATGATCGTGGTCTACCCGGAGAACGTCTGGTACGCGGGCGTCCAGGAAAGCGACCTGCCCGAGATCCTCGAGTCGCACATCCTGAACGGGGTGCCGGTCAAGCGCCTGATCTACGATCCGGGCGTCAAGGGCGCCAACAAGGTCAAGTAAGCGCCGCCATGCGCTGGACCCGGTCGCTGATCCCCACGCTCCGGGACGATCCCGCCGACGCGGAAGCCATCAGCCACAAGCTCATGGTACGCGCCGGCCTCGTCCGGCAGCTCGCCGCGGGCATCTACGTCTACCTCCCGCTCGGCCTGCGCGTGATCGAGAAGGTCAACGCGATCATCCGCGAGGAGATGAACGGCATCGGCGGGCAGGAGATCGAGATGCCGGTGCTCCACCCCGCCGAGATCTGGCAGCAGTCCGGGCGCTGGGACGTCATCGGCGGGGAGATGTTCCGCCTGAAGGACCGCAACGGGCGCGACATGTGCCTCGGCATGACCCACGAGGAGGTCATCGCCTGGCTCGCCGCCCGCGAGATCCGCTCCTATCGCGACCTGCCGCAGATCTGGTACCAGATCCAGACCAAGGAGCGGGACGAGGCGCGGCCCCGCTCGGGCGTGCTGCGCACGCGCGAGTTCCTCATGAAGGACTCCTACACGCTCGATCCGGACGCGGCCGCCCTCGAGGTGTCCTACCACGCCCACAAGGACGCCTACTGCCGCATCTTCGACCGCTGCGGGATCACCTACGTGGTGGTGGAGTCGGATCCCGGCATGATGGGCGGCTCGGGCTCCCACGAGTTCATGGCCCCGAGCGCGGCCGGCGAGGACGACGTGGCCCTCTGCGACGGCTGCGGCTACGCGGCCAACGTGGAGCTGGCCCGCGGGGTGCCGAGTGCGCCGCCGGCCGGGGACGCCAAGCCCGCCGGAAACGTCAAGCAGGAAGAGGTGGCCACGCCCGGGGTCCGTACGATCGCCGAGGTCTCCGCGATGCTGCGGATCGACCCGGCCGCCACCATCAAGTCGCTGGTCTTCATGGGGCCCGACGGCCCGGTGCTGGCGCTGGTGCGGGGCGACCACGCGCTGCACGAGCGCAAGCTGGCCCGTGCGCTCAAGGCGGAGGCCCGGCCCGCGCACCCGGAGGAGGTCAAGCAGCATCTCGGCGTGGCCCCGGGGTCGGTCGGGCCGGTCGGGGTCCGCGGCGCGCGGGTCATCGCGGACGAGTCGCTGCGCGAGGGAGGCTACGTGGTGGGCGCCAACCGCGACGGCTTCCACCTGACCGGGGTGACCCCGGGCCGGGACTTCCCGTGCGAGTGGGCGGACCTGCAGGTGGCCCTGGCCGGAGAGGGCTGCCCCAACTGCGGCAAGCCGCTGCGGATCGAGCGGGTCATCGAGGTGGGCAATATCTTCAAGCTCGGGACCACGTACTCCGTCCCGCTGGGCGCCACGTATCTCGACGAGCGCGGCCAGCAGCAGCCGATCGTCATGGGCTCCTACGGCATCGGACCGGCCCGGATCGCGGCGGCGGCGGTGGAGCAGCGCCACGACCAGGACGGCATCGTCTGGCCTTGGGCCATCGCCCCCTTCCACGTGCACCTGGTGCCGGTGGCGGTCAAGGACGCCGCCCAGATGGCCGCGGCCGAGGAAATCTACCGGGATCTCCGGGCGGCCGGCATCGACGTGCTCATGGACGATCGGGAGGAGCGGGCGGGCGTCAAGTTCAAGGATGCCGACCTGCTCGGGATCCCCATCCGGGTGACCGTCGGCAACGCCCTCGCGAAGGAGGGCGTGGTCGAGCTCCGCCCGCGCAGCACCAGGACCGATCGACGGGTGCCCAAGGCGGAAGTGGTCGCGGCGGTCCGGGAGATGGCGCAAACGATTTCATAGGCCGGGCATGGCGTCGGGGGCCTCGGCCCGCTTGCAGGGGTCCAATCCCTGTGCTAAAGTCCTGAAAAAAGTGGGCCAGGCCCACTTTTTTTTGTGGGGGTGGCGGCATGGCGGAAGATGCACAGTGGCTCGACCAGATCGAGGCGGTCGTGGCTCCTGTTCTCGCTTCGCGTGCCATGAGCCTGGTCGACAGCGAGTGGCGGCGTGAAGGCCGGCGCTGGGTGCTCCGCCTCTTCGTGGACAAGCCGGGCGGCGTGGGCATCGCCGATTGCCAGGCCTTCAGCCGGGAGGCCGGCGACGTGCTGGACGTGTCCGGGCTCATCGAGCCGGCCTACGATCTCGAAGTGTCCTCGCCGGGGCTCGACCGGGTGCTGAAGAAGGACCGCGAGCTGGCATGGGCGGTCGGCCGCGACGTCCATTGCTGGGTGGCCGAGCCCATGGAGGGGCGCACGGAGTTCTCGGGCAGGCTCCTGGAGGTGTCCCCGGGGACATTGACCCTGGAGGAGACGGTGGGGATGCGGCGTGAGATCCCACGCCGGCTGGTGACAAAGGCAAGACTCGAAGTCGTGGCGTTTGGGCGGGTGAAGCGATGATGAACAAAGATCTCATATATGTGATCGAGCAGATCGGGCGCGAGAAGGGGATCAGCAAGGAGGTCCTCTTCGAGGCGCTGGAGTCTGCCCTCCTCTCGGCCTCCAAGAAGACGATGGGAGCCGCCGACAACGTGCGGATGGAGATCGACCGCCGCACCGGGACCCTCCGGGTCTTCGCCCGCAAGAAGGTGGTGACCACGGTCACCGACCCGAAGCTCGAGATCGGTCTCGCCGAAGGCCGCAAGCTGAACGGTGAGGCGGAGTTGGACGACGAGCTGGAGATCGAGCTGGCTCCCCAGGAGTTCGGGCGCATCGCGGCCCAGACCGCCAAGCAGGTCATCCTGCAGCGGGTGCGCGACGCCGAGCGCGACGCGGTGTACGCGGAGTTCATCGACCGCGAGGGCAAGATCGTCCGCGGCACCGTGCACCGCATCGAGAAGCGGAACGTGGTGGTGGAGCTGGGCAAGGCGGAGGCGGTCATCACGGAGCGCGAGCAGCTTCCCGGCGACCGCTATAACCCCGGCGACCGGCTGCGTGCCTACATGTTGGAGGTCAAGAAGACAGCCAAGGGTCCGCAGATCCTGCTCTCGCGCACGCATCCGGGCTTCCTGGTCCGGCTCTTCGAGACCGAGATCCCGGAGATCGCGGAGGGGATCGTCCTCGTGAAGGCGGCGGCCCGCGAGCCCGGAGAGCGCGCCAAGGTGGCGGTGTCGTCGACCAAGCGCGACGTGGACCCGATCGGGGCCTGCGTCGGGCTGCGGGGGACGCGCATCCAGGTCATCAGCCGGGAGCTGCGGGGCGAGAAGATCGACATCGTGGAGTGGTCGCCCGATTCGGCGGTGTTCGTGGCGCGCGCGCTGTCCCCCGCCAAGGTGTCGTCGGTCACGGTTTCCGAGCGCGAGGAGGGCGCGGCCGAGGACGAGCTGCGGACGGTGCTGGTGATCGTCCCGGACAACCAGCTCTCGCTCGCGATCGGCAAGAAGGGGCAGAACGCGCGGCTGGCCGCGAAGCTCACCGGTTTCCGGGTGGACATCAAGAGCGAGGGCGAGGTCGAGGAGGAGCGGCGCCGCGACGAGGAAGAGCGGGCGGAGGGCCGGCAGGGCCTCGGCGACCTGCCCGGCGTCGGCCCGCAACTGGTTGACCGCCTGGTGGACGCGGGGCTGCATTCGCCGGCTCGCGTGGTGGCGGCCGGGCTGCCCGCGCTGCAGGAGCTGCCGGGCATCGGCGAGACCAAGGCGAGCGCGATCCTGGCGGCCGCCCAGGCGTGGGTGGCCGAGCATCCGGAGCAGCCGGTCGGGAGCGCCGAGGCGGAAGCGCCGGCGGTCGAGGACGGTGGATCGGAGATCGAGCCGACCCACTTGAGAAGCTGAAGCGGGCGAAGCGCCCGCCTCAGCGGACCTGCATCGCCTGTCGCGTGGTGCGGGCGAAGGCGGAGTTGATCCGGCTGGTGCGGGACGAAGGCGGTGTGGTGACAGTGGATCGAGACGGGCGGGCGGCGGGGCGCGGCGCGTACATGTGCGCCACGACCGAGTGCGTGGAGAAGGCGGTGCAGGCGGGGCGGCTGGGGCACGCGTTCAAGCGTGCGAGTCGTCCCCCGCAGGAGCCCGCGGTGGTCATTCTGGCGAGTCGGCCGAGGAGGTAGCGCGCGTGGCGGCACGGGTAAAGGTCATCGATCTGGCGAAGGAGCTGGGCGTCACCAGCAAGGATCTGATCGTGGCGCTCGAAGGCATGGGCCACAAGGGCATGCGGGCCATGAGCCCCCTCCTCACCGCGACGGCCAACGAGCTGCGGGTCAAGCTGGGCCGCGGGCGCGATCTGCCCGCGGAGCCCAAGCCCAAGCGCGCGCCCAAGCCGAAGGCGGCCGAGGGCGACGCGGCCGCGGTGGCGCCGAAGAAGAAGGCGGCGGGAGATGGAACGCCCGCGCGCGCGAAGAAGACCGCCGCGAAGACCGTGGCGGAGACGCGCGCGGTGGTCGAGCTCGCGCCGGCGCTCGACGCCGCGAAGCCGGCGGCGACCATCTTCCGGCCCGCGCCGTCCGTCGTTCCGCCCGCGGCGCCGCCCGAGATCGCTCCGGCTCCGCCGCTCGTCCCCGCCGCGGCCGTCGCACCCGCGCCGCCGCTCGCGCCGCCCAGGCCCGCGGCCCCGCCGGCCCCCACGCCTGCGGTCCGTCCGGCTGCGACGGCCCCGCCGGTCGAGCTGAGGCCCGCGCCCCCGGTGAGGCGCGCGCCGGTGGCACCTCCGCTGAATCCGCCACGCACGGTGATCTCGCCGCCGCGCCCCGCGGCGCTCCTGGCCCCGCCGCGCCCGGCCGCGCCCGCGCGCCCGGCCGCGGTGGCCGCGCCGGCCGCGGCCCCCGCACCCCCCGCGCCGCCGCCGGCGGCGCCCAAGCCGGGGCCGGGCGGGGCCCTGCCGCCTCCGCCCGAGCCGCCGCAGGAGATCAAGCGCGAGCTGATCAAGCTGCCGGAGTCCGTCACGGTGGGCGAGCTGGCCGCCGCGATGCGCCACAAGACCACCGAGGTGATCAAGGCGTTGGTGGACCTGGGCGTGATGGCCACCGTCAACGAAGTGCTCGATCCCACCGCGGCCAAGCTCGTCGCCGACAAGTTCCACTTCGACGTGCAGGTCCGCTCGATCGAGGGCGACGTGCTCGAGGAGGAGGAGTCCGATCCGGCGCAGATGCGCCCGCGGCCGCCGGTGGTCACCGTGATGGGCCACGTGGACCACGGCAAGACCTCGCTGCTCGACGCGATCCGCACCACCAAGGTGGCCGAGCGCGAGTTCGGGGGCATCACCCAGCACATCGGCGCATACCAGGTGGACACGCGCCATGGCAAGGTCACCTTCCTCGACACCCCGGGCCACGAGGCGTTCACCGCGATGCGCGCCCGCGGGGCGCAGGCGACCGACATGGTGGTGCTGGTCGTCGCGGCCGACGACGGGGTGATGCCGCAGACCGTGGAGGCGATCAACCACGCCAAGGCGGCCAACGTGCCGATCCTGGTCGCGGTGAACAAGATCGACAAGCCGGGCTCCGATCCCGACCGGGTCAAGCGCGAGCTGTCCAACCACGGCCTCGTCCCCGAAGACTGGGGCGGGCAGACCATCTTCATCCACACCTCGGCCAAGCGCGGCGACGGCATCCCGCAGCTCCTCGAGATGACCGCGCTCCAGGCCGAGATCCTCGAGCTGCGCGCCAATCCCGCCCGGGCCGGGCGCGGCGTGATCGTGGAAGGCCGGCTCGACCGGGGCCGCGGCCCGGTGGCCACCGCGCTGATCCAGTCGGGCACGCTCAAGGAAGGCGACGCGGTGGTGGTCGGCTCCCACTCCGGCCGGGTGCGGGCCCTCTTCAACGACCGCGGCAAGAAGGTGCAGAGTGCGGGGCCGTCCGATCCGGTCGAGATCCTCGGCCTGTCCGGCGTCCCGCAGGCGGGCGACACGATGCTGGTGGTTTCCGACGAGCGCAAGGCGCGGCAGATCGCCACCGTGCGCAGCGAGCGCGACCGGCTCAAGGGCAAGAGCGCGACCCGCATCACCCTCGAGGACCTGCACAAGCAGATCGAGGCGGGGGAGGTCAAGGAGCTGCGCCTCGTGCTCAAGGCCGACGTGCAGGGCTCGGTGGAAGCCCTGACCGAGTCGCTCGAGCGGCTCTCCACCGAGGAGGTCAAGCTCAAGGTCATCCACAGCTCGGTGGGCACGGTGACCGAGTCGGACGTGATGCTCGCGTCCGCGTCCAACGCCATCGTACTCGGCTTCAACGTCAAGGCCGACCCCAAGGCGGCGACGCAGGCCCAGGCCAACGGGGTGGACATGCGCAGCTACAACGTCATCTACGACGCGATCAACGACGTGCGGGCGGCGCTGTCCGGCATGCTGACCCCCGAGATCCGCGAGACGGTGCTGGGACGGGCCCAGGTGCGCCAGCTCTTCCCCATCACCAAGGTCGGGACCATCTACGGGTCGTCGGTCACCGAGGGCAAGATGGTGCGCGGCGCCCGCGCCCGCATCAAGCGCGGCGACACCCTGCTCGGCGAGGGCGTCATCAGCTCGCTCAAGCGCTTCAAGGACGACGTCCGGGAAGTGCTGCAGGGCCTCGAGTGCGGTGTCGGCATCGAGGGGATCAAGGGCGTACAGCCCAACGACGTCATCGAGGCGTTCAGCACGGAAGAGGTTGCCCGTACGCTGTAGGGGTCGAAGGGGCATCGACCAGTGTCGGGGGCGCGGGTGGCAGTGGGTACGGTCGAGCTGCACCTGCCGGATATCGGATCGCTCAAGGGCAAGCGCCACGCGCTGAAGGGTTTGAAGGACACGCTCCGCCGCCGCTTCGAGATCTCGGTCGCCGAGGTGGACCATCACGACGTGTGGCAGCGCGCGACCCTGGCCCTGGCCTGCGTCTCGGGCGACTCCCGCCACGCCAACGAGGTCATCTCCAAGGCCATGGACTACATCGAGGATCACGTGGACGGCTGGGTCACCGACATCCAGGTCGAGATACTCTAGCCGGGCGAGGCGCATAGCCGGGCGAGGCGCAGCCGAAGGCGAGACGAGCGAATACAAGAAAGGGTGTCAGGGGGGCAATGCAAGGCAAGCGGCTCGTTCGGGTCAACCAGCTCATCAAGGAAGAGATCTCCATGATCGTCCAGCGGCAGCTCAAGGACCCGCGGCTCGGGTTCGTGACGGTGACCGAGGTGGATACGACCCCGGATCTCAAGCACGCCAAGGTCTACGTCTCGGTGCTGGGGCCGGAGCGCCAGTGGGCCGCCTCGTTCAAGGCGCTCGAGAGCGCTCGGGGTTTCGTGTGGAGCTGGCTGCGGCGCAACCTGGACCTGCGGGTCACGCCCGAGATCATGTTCCGGCCGGACCGGTCCATGGAGCACGCCGCGCATATCCAGTCGCTCCTCGCCGACCTCAAGACGAAGGCGGACGAGTCGTCGGAGACCGACTGATGAGCGCGGAACCGGCGTCCACCCCCGGCGTCACCGTCGTCGCACCGGAGCCGCCCGCCCCGCTCGTGGACCTGCTCGCCCGCCCGCGCGGCTCCGCGCTGATGCTGGGGCACGTCCATCCGGACGGTGACGTGCTCGGCACCCTGCTGGGCCTGGGGCTGGCCATGGAGAAGGCGGGCTGGACGGTGACGTACGGCGGCCCCGACCCGGTGCCCGACGTCCTCGACTTCCTCCCCGGCGCCGACCGCTGGCAGGTCTGGCGCACCGCCCCCGCGAAGTTCGACACCATCGTGCTGACCGACTGTCCCAACGACGGGCGCACGGAGGGGCTCCTCGCGGGCGCCCGCGGCCCGGCCAGCCGGGTGCTCAACATCGATCATCATCCGGACAACCGCCGGTACGGGACGCTGAACTGGATCGATCCCTCCGCCGCCGCCGTCGGGGAGATGATCTACGATCTGCTCACCGCGCTCGGGTGGCCGATCGGCCGTGACGTCGCGCTCGGCCTCTACACCGCGATCCACACCGACACCGGCTCGTTCCGCTACTCGAACACGACGCCGCGCACCTTCCGGATCGCGGCCGCGCTCACCGCGGAGGGCGCCGAGCCTGCCCTCGTCACCGACCGGCTCTACCAGCGGCGCCCCAAGGACGCGCTGCTGACCCTGGGCGGCCTGCTGAGCCGGATCGAGGTCAGCGAGGACGGGCGCATCGCGGCGCTCACGGTACCCGAGGGCGCGGCCTCCGAGGCCTTCATGGCCGCCGAGGATCTCGTGACCTATCCGCGCTCCATCGCGGGCGTCAAGGTGGCGGTGCTCCTCCGCGCCGAGGCCGACGGGCGCGTGAAGGCGAGCCTCCGCGGCAAGGGCGACGTGCCGGTCAACCGCATCGCGCACCAGTTCGGCGGCGGCGGCCACGAGAACGCGGCGGGCTGCACGCTGCCCGGGCCGCTCGCGGCGGCCAAGGCCACGCTGCTCGCGGCGGTGAAGCAGGCCCTCGACGGCCAGGCCTCGTGAGCGATCGCCACCGGGCCGGCATCCTGCCGGTGGAGAAGGGGCCGGGCGTCACGTCGTTCCAGGTGGTGGCCCACCTGCGCCGGGTGCTCCGGGCGCCGCGCATCGGGCACGGCGGCACGCTCGATCCCGCCGCCACCGGGGTGCTGCCCATCCTGATCGGGGAAGCGACCAAGCTGACGCCGTACCTGGTGGATCTCGACAAGGAGTACGTGGCCACCGTGCGCCTGGGTGTCACCACCGAGACCCAGGATCTCGCGGGCGCGGTGCTCGAGACGCGTGCGGTGCCCGCGCTCGACGCGCCTGCGCTCGAGGCCGCGCTCGCGCCGTTCGTCGGGGTGATCCAGCAGGTGCCGCCCATGTTCTCGGCGCTCCGCCGGGGCGGCAAGCGCCTCTACGAGCTGGCCCGGCAAGGGGTCGAGGTGGAGCGCGAGCCGCGCGAGGTCACCGTCCACGCGATCCAGCTCGAGTCGGTCGCGCTCCCGGACTTCGTCATCCGCATCCGCTGCGGCAAGGGTACCTACGTGCGCACGATCGCCGCGGACGTGGGCGCGGCCCTGGGCTGCGGGGCGGCCCTGGCCGGGCTCGTCCGCACCCGGGTGGGACCGTACGCGCTCGGGGCCGCCGTCTCGTGGGACGAGGTCCGCGAGGCCCGTTCCGGCGAGCGGCTCTGGCCCCGGCTCCTGCCGCCCGACAGTGCACTCGCTGCGCTGGGCGCGGTGCGACTTGGCGCAGACGCGGCCCGCGCTTTCGCGCACGGGCAGGCGGTGGCCAGCCGCGATCGCGTCAGCGGCCTGCTCCGCGTGTACGGCCCCGACGGCGGCCTGCTCGGGGTGGGGCAGGGGCTCGGCGACCGAGTGAAGCCCGAACGGCTCCTTCATGCGGATCCTCCGCGACCTTCCGTCCTTCCCGCCTGAGCTGCGGCCGTCGGTGGCCGCCTTCGGCGCCTTCGACGGCATCCATCTCGCTCACGCCAAGATCCTCGATACCGCGGTGGAGCGGGCCCGCGCGCTCGGCGTCTCCGCGGTCGCGTGCACCTTCGACCCCCATCCGACCGCGGTGCTGAGGCCGGAAAAGGCGCCGGCGCCCATCGCGACGCTCGAGGAGAACCTGGCCCGCATCGCCGAGCGCGGCCTCGACGCGACCCTGGTCATCCCGTTCACCCGCGACTTCTCGCGCATGGAGGCCGAGACCTTCGTGGACGAGGCGCTGGTGCGCACCCTGGGCGCCCGCGAGGTGGTCGTGGGCTTCAACCATACCTTCGGCAGCGGGGCGCGCGGGACCGCGGTGCTCCTCCGGGAGCTGGGCGCCCGCCACGGCTTCGTCACCCACGTGCTCCCGCCGTTGCAGGTCAACGGGCTCACCGTGTCGTCCAGCGCCATCCGCGAGGCCCTGCGCGACGGCGACGTGGAGCAGGCGCGGGCCTTTCTCGGCCGTCCCTATTCGCTGACAGGGACCGTACGGCGCGGCGCCGGCCGTGGGCGCACCCTGGGGTTTCCCACCGCCAATCTGAAGCCGGACCGCCCCCTGGTCCTGGCCGCCGGGGTGTACGCGGCTCACGCCCGTTGGGAGAGCCGTCAGGCCGAGGCGGTGGTCAATATCGGCTACCGGCCGACCTTCGAGGAGTCGCAGTACTGGGTCGAGGCCTACCTGTTCGACTTCGCCGGGGACCTCTACGACCGCGCGCTCACCCTCGACTTCCTGTGCCGGATCCGGGCCGAGATGAAGTTCCCGGGCGTCGAGGCCCTCACCGCGCAGGTCCGGGCCGACATGGCGGAGGCCCGGCGGCTGCTTCGGACACAACCGGCGGGCTGATCGCTTGAACCCCTCACCCCCGCGTGGTACACTCCGCTCGTCTTAACGCGGGTTTGAGCGGCTCAACGAACCCGTCCCAACGGAGCCGCGGTCGGGGCGCTGGGGGCGTGGCGATTGGGGGGGGAGCCCCCGGGAGGATCTTCGCATGCGGCTGTCCCCGGACAAGAAGAAGGGTCTGATCGAGCAGTTCAAGGTCCACGAGGGCGACACCGGCTCGCCCGAGGTCCAGATCGCGCTGCTGTCCGAGCGGATCAACGGGCTCACCGACCACTTCAAGACCCACAAGAAGGACCACCACTCCCGTCGCGGCCTCCTGATGCTGATCGGCAAGCGCCGCGGGCTCATCGAGTACCTGCACAAGAAGGACTCGGAGCGCTACCGAGCTATCACGGAAAAGCTCGGGATTCGCAAGTGATCGCGGATCCTGATTGGATCGATCTCACATTCGCCCGGCTCGACCGGGTCCCTCTCGAAGTCGCCACTATCCTAGCTGCCCATTCCTAGTAGGAGGACGCTGACCGCATGAGACCACACTCTGTGCAGATTCAGATCAACAACATGCCGCTCACCATCGAAACCGGCAAGGTCGCGAAGCAGGCCGACGGCGCCGTGGTCGTCCGCTACGGCGGGACCGTGGTGCTGTCCACCGCCGTCGCGTCGAGGTCCGCCCTGGAGGGCCGGGATTTCCTGCCCCTCACCGTGGAGTACCGCGAGAAGTCCTACGCGGGCGGCCGCATCCCGGGCGGCTTCTTCAAGCGCGAGGGCCGGCCCGACGAGAAGGAGACGCTCACCTGCCGGCTCATCGACCGTCCGCTCCGCCCGCTCTTCCCCAAGAACTTCCGCAACGAGCTCCAGATCATCAATCTGGTCATCTCCGCGGACTCCGACAACGACCCGGACGTGCTGGCGATGATCGGCTCCTCGGCCGCGATGTCGCTGTCCGGGATCCCGTTCTCGGGTCCGGTCGGGGCGGTCCGGGTGGCGCTGGTGGACGGCAAGCTGGTGGCCAATCCCACCTACAAGCAGGTGGCGGCCTCCCCGCTCGAGCTGGTCATGGCGGGCACGGAAGACGCCATCTTGATGGTGGAGTCCGGCGGCAAGGAAGTCAGCGAGGAGCAGATGCTGGAGGCCCTGGCCTTCGGCCACGAGCGCTGCAAGGAGCTGACGCGGATCCAGAAGGACCTGGTGGCCAAGGCGGCCAAGCCCCGCTGGGCCTTCGACGCCCAGGCGGGTGCCGATCCGGCGCTCGAGGCCCGGGTGAAGGAGCTGGCCTCGGCCAAGGTGGTTCAGGCGCTGTCCGTGCACGAGAAGCAGGCCCGCTCCCAGGGTCTCGACGCCATCTTCGAAGAGGTGTTCGCGGCCGTCGGCGGCGACGAGGCGGTCCGGGCGAAGGCCCGCGGCTACTTCGAGAAGGTCGAGAAGGCCGAGGTCCGCCGGCTCATCGTGGAAAAGGGCATCCGCGTGGACGGCCGCAGCGTCAAGGAAGTGCGCCCGATCTGGAGCGAGGTGGCGTACCTGCCGCGCGCCCACGGCTCCGCGCTCTTCACGCGCGGTGAGACCCAGGC
>DASQAL010000253.1:0-19662 GCA_035635775.1 Candidatus Acidiferrum sp. | reverse complement strand
CACGGCTCCCGGGAGGGAGTCCCCACCCCCACCCCTCCCGCCGCGCCATAGCCCTGACCAACACGATGCACATCATCGGCCTGCCTATCGTTCGAATGCTGCTCCTTTAAATGCGTTTCATTTGTACGGAGGCGCCCTCTTGTCGGTATGCCGTCTGCCGGCCGGTCGCCGCGTGCCGGGCGGGGGCGGGGGGGAGGCCCTCCCCGGAACCGTGTCTTCTGCGCGTCGCCGAAGGCAAGCGCCCCCATCTCGTGGCTCGATTGATTGCCAGATGCGGAGAGCGAGTCAGCGTGTTCCGGGGAGGGCCTCCCCCCCGCCCCCGCTCGGCGCTGCTCGCAAACGCGCGCGCAAGCCGTCATGTCAGCCGAGCAAGAGGGCGCCGGGCGTCTCACGGCCCATGGTCGCGATCTGATCGCGGGTGATGCCCTCCTTCATGAGGCCGGCCACCAGCATCTGGAGACCGTCCGCGGGCGTGGGATTGCCCGCCTGGCCCAGGTCGGTGCCGAGTACGAAGTGCTGGGCGCCCACCGCCTTGATACGCGCCGCGGTGTCCGACACCTCCACCCGCGCGGTGTGGTGCATGAACTCGAGCGGGGAGGTCGGGCCCGCGAGCATGAGCAGGGCGCAGAGCTCGAGCTTGGCGCCCAGCGCGGCCGCCTTCTTCATGTGCGCCAGGCTCATGCCCACCACGTCGAACTGGGCGTGGGTGACCACGATGCGCTCGCAGCCTTCCTCGCGCGCGGCCGCGATGAGGGCCAGCGCCTCGTCGGGCGAGGCGTGGCCGGTCTGCACGACCAGGCGCTGCGCCGCGCAGATCTTCAGCACCGCCCGCGCGGCCGGCAGCACCTGCCCGCGCTCGTCCACAACCCGGATCCCGGCGGGCGCGGTGCCGGCGCGCTTGACGTGGTTGTCGGCGTCGAAGGTGGGGAACCAGACCACACGGCCGTAGCCGCCCTGCATCCGCCACATCCACTCGACGGCCTGCGGGTTGAGCCCGCCCACCGCGTGGTTGAGGGTGATGCCGCCGAATACCTTGATGCCCGGCACGTGCTTGCGGACGAGGAAGGCGCGGTCGGCGGTGTGGGTCACGTGGTTCTTGAAGACCACCGCCTCCATCTGGCGCGTGGCGGCCAGCGTGGCCAGCTCGTCGTCGTCGAGCGCGCGGCCGAAGATGTCGGGCGCCGCGTGGGTGTGGAAGTCGATCAGCCCCTTGATCGGGCTGACCGGCGGCGGGGGCGGGGAGTAGCCCTGCACGCCCGGATTGGCGGCCGGGCGGCCGGCGCCGGCCTCGCGCCCGCCGCCAGCCGCCCGGTGGTGGGCTCCATCCGGCGCGCGCCGCGACCGCTGAGCAGCCACGAGCGGGACCGCGGTGACCGCGCGCACATCGCAGCCGCCGCCGCAGACGAGAGGGGCCATCGCGAGGGGATCATACACGCTCCGGCCGGTGCCGTGTACCCCTGCCGGGATTCGCGGTATGCTGCCCCGGCAGCCCACTCGAACCCAGGAGGCCGGCATGCTCTTCGAGCTCAGGCAGTACCACATCCGTCCCGGACAGCAGGAGACGTGGGTGAAGTGCATGGAGGAGGAGATCATTCCGTTCCAGGTCAAGATGGGCATGGTCATCCTCGGCAGCTTCGTGGGCGAGGAAGACCAGTCCGTCTACGTCTGGATCCGCCGGTTCGAGAGCGAGGCGGAGCGCAAGCGGCTCTACGACGCGGTCTACCAGACCGACTACTGGAAGAACGAGATCTCCGCGCGGGTCGGCACCATGATCGACCGCGAGCAGATCAAGGTGACGCGCCTGACCGCGACGCCGCGCTCGCCGATCCAGTGACCCTGTCGCCACTCGAGACGGCCCGGAAGCTCGCGCCGCTGATCCGGTCGTCCGCCCCGGAGACGGACGCGCAGCGCGAGCTGCCGCGCCCGCTCTTCGAGGCGATGGCCGACGCCGGGCTCTTCCGGCTCGCGCTGCCGCGGACGCTCGGCGGCTTCGAGATGGACCTGCCGAGCTACATCCAGGTGATCGAGGAGCTCGGGCGAGCCGACGCGAGCACCGCGTGGGTGACCAACCAGGTGTCCATCTTCGCGACCTACGCGGCGCGGATGGAGACCGCGGCGGCGCGCGCCATCTGGATCGACACCCCGCGCTCGGTGGTGGCCAATACGCCGCAGGCCAACGCCCAGGCCATCGTGGTGCCGGGCGGCTATCGGGTCACCGGCCGCCAGGGCTTCAGCACCGGGTGCCGGCACGCCTCCTGGCTGGCCGCGCACGCTACCGTCACCGATCAGGGCCGGCCCCGGCTCGACGACGGCCAGCCCGAGATGCGCTACTGCTTCGTGCCGCGGGCGGAGGCCCAGCTCCTCGACACCTGGCAGGTCCGGGGCATGCGCGGCACCGGTACGCATCACTTCGCGGTCGACGACGTCTTCGTGCCGGACGAGCGCACCGTGAAGTCGGTGACGGCGCCGCTGGTGGAGCGGGGCCCGCTCTACCGCCTCCCGCGGACCCTGGTCTTCGCCTCGGGGGACGCCGCGGTGGCCCTCGGCACCGCGCGGAGCTGCCTGGCCGCGTTCATGGAGCTGGCCACCACCAAGACCCCGCGGGCCATGGACGCGCTGCTGCGCGATCAGCCGATGATCCAGAGCGAGGTGGGTCGGGCCGAGGCCCGGCTGCGCTCCGGCCTCGCCTTCCTCCGGGAGGCGGTGGGCGAGATCTGGGACGCGGTGCTCGCCACCGGCGCGGTCACCCTGGAGCAGCGCGCGGTGCTGCGCCTGGCCACCACCGACGGCATCCGCACCGCCGTCTCCATCGTGGACATGGTCTACAACATGGCGGGCGCCACCGCGGCCTACGAGTCGAGCCCGATCCAGCGCCACTTCCAGGACGTCCACGTGATGAGCCAGCACCTGCAGGCCCGCCTGGCCCACTACGAGCTGGTCGGCCGCCACTGGCTCGGCCTCAAGATCGACGAGAGCCGGCTGTAGGCGGGGCTTCGGGGGCTCCGGCGCTTGACACGCCCGGCGGGCTCTCGCATACTTCGCAACCACGACCCTCACGCCGACGGAGCGCAGTCGCTACCCGTCACGGCCACCGCCGGCCTCGGATTGATCGCAGGTAGATCAGCCCCATCATCAGGAGGACACGGAATGGCGGCCACGCAGCCCCACGCGACCCACTCGGAATCTCGCCGCGACTTTCTCCGGCTCGCCGCGCTGGCGGGGGCCTCCGGCGCGCTCGCCCCCGGCGCCGCGCGCCGGGCGTGGGCGCAGGGCGAGACGCCCAAGAAGGGCGGCACCCTGCGGGTGGGCTTCTACATCGAAGCGGCCACCATGGACCCGCATCTGTCGGGGAGCAAGATCGACCGGCAGATCTACCACAACATCTACGAGCCGCTCGTGGTGCTCGACGCCAACCTCGGCATCAAGCCGGGGCTCGCCGAGTCCTGGCAGCAGCCCGAGCCCAAGACCCTCATCTTCAAGCTCCGCCGCGGGGTGAAGTTCCACGACGGCACCGACTTCAACGCGGAGGCGGTGAAGTTCAACTTCAACCGCATGAAGACCGAGCCCAAGTCGGTGCGCAAGGGTGAGACCGCCAGCATCGACACGGTGGACGTGATTGACGCCTACACGGTTCGGCTCAACCTCAAGCGGCCCGACGCCGCGCTGCTCGCCACCCTCACCGACCGCGCGGGCATGATGGTCTCGCCCAAGATCGCGCAGGAGCGCGGGGCGGAGCTCGAGCGCAACGCCAAGGGCGCGGGCACCGGGCCCTTCCAGTTCGTGGAGTGGGTGAAAGACGACCACCTGCTGATCCGGCGCAACGACACCTACTGGAACAAGCAGGGCGGCCCGTACCTCGAGCAGATCCGGTACCGCCCGATCCCGGACGACACCGTCAAGCTGCAGAGTCTCCAGGCGGGCGAGATCCACGTGATGGACTACGTGCAGCCGCGCGACGTGGCCGCGGTGAAGGCGGACAAGAACGTGGTGGTGCTCGACGTGCCGTCGCTGGCCGACTTCGCCTATCAGCTCAACCATCTGAAGCCGCCGTTCGACAACAAAGCGCTCCGGCAGGCGGTGGCCTACTCGATCGACCTCGAGCAGATCGTCAAGGGCGTGTGGCTCAACGTGGGCGTGCCCGCCAACGGGCCGATCCCGCCGACGAGCTGGGCCTACGACCGCTCGATCCCGTTCATCAAGCGCGATCTCGCGAAGGCCAAGGCCAAGCTCGCGGAGGGCGGCAAGGCCGGCGGCTTCGCGTTCACGATGACCACGAACAACATCCCGATCAACGTGCAGGAGGCCGAGGTCATCCAGGCCCAGCTCGCGGAGGCCGGGATCACCATGAAGATCAAGCTCGTGGACTCGGGCACCCTGATCTCGGACGGCAACGGCAAGAACTTCGAGATGATCAGCTACCAGTGGAGCGGCCGGCCGGATCCCGACGGCAACACCTACCAGTTCTACAAGACCACGCCCGGCACCTCGCTCAACTGGTCGGGCATCTCGAACCCGCAGATCGACGCGCTGCTCGACAAGTCGCGCGAGGTCTCGAGCCAGGCCGAGCGCAAGAAGCTCTTCGGCCAGCTCGTGCGGATCCTGCAGGACGAGCTGCCGATGATCTTCATCGTCCACCCGATCGAGCCCAAGGCCTTCAGCCCGCGGGTGCAGGGCTACGACCCGATCCCGGACGGGATGATGCGCTTCAAGGACGTCTGGCTGAAGTAGCCGCGCGGCGTCCGTCGTGGGCCTGCTGATCCTCCGCCGGCTGCTCGCGACGATTCCGGTGCTGCTGCTGGTCACCGCCGGGGTCTTCGCCCTCATCCATCTCACGCCCGGCGATCCGATCGACGCGATGATGGCGGAGTCGGTGGACGACAGCGTCAAGCGGCAGCTCCGGAGCGACCTGGGCCTCGACCGGCCGCTCTATCTGCAGTACGCGACGTGGATGGGGCGCCTGCTCCAGGGTGATCTGGGCAGCTCCATCCGCAATCGCGAGCCGGTGATCGAGAACGTGGGCCGGCGCATCAAGCCGAGCCTCCAGCTCGCGGGCTTCGCCATGGCCATCTCGCTGCTGGTGGCCACGCCGATCGGCATCCTCTCGGCCGCGCGCCGCAACACGATGCTGGACCGCTTCGGCACCTCGTTCGCCCTCTTTGGCATCTGCATGCCGAACTTCCTGATCGCGCTGCTGCTGATCTTCCTGTTCGGCGTCACCCTCCGGTGGCTGCCGATCTCGGGCTACGTGGATCCGATGGAGGAGTTCTGGGACGGGATTCGCTCGCTCGCGCTCCCCGCGATCACGCTCGGCCTTGCCCTGGCCGCGGTGATCACCCGCACCCTGCGCTCGAGCATGCTGGAGGCCCTGTCCGAGGACTACATCCGCACCGCGCGCGCCAAGGGCCTCTCCGATGGCGCGGTGATCCGCCGGCACGCGCTCAAGAACGCCCTGATCCCGGTGGTCACCGTGCTCGGGCTGCAGCTCGGCACGCTGATCGGGGGCGCGGTCATCACAGAGTACGTGTTCGCCCTGCCCGGGGTCGGGCGTCTGGTGGTGGACGCGGTATTCGCGCGCGACTACCCGCTGGTCCAGGGGGTGGTGCTGCTGATCGCGGTGGGCTTCATCCTGAGCAACCTGATGGTGGATCTGCTGTATGGCTTGATCGACCCGCGGATCCGGCACCGCTGACGCCATGGCCACCATCCTCGTGGCGCCCGTGCCGTCCCGCTCGGTCCGCGACCGACGCTTCAGCACCCTGCGGCGCGCCGCCCGCGCGCGCCTGGCGCCCTTCGGCGCCGCGGTCATGCTGCTGGCGCTCACGGTGGCGCTGCTCGCGCCGGTGGTGGCGCCCTACAATCCGCTCAAGCAGAACCTCAACAACACGCTGGCCCGCCCCGACCGGACCCACCTCATGGGCACCGACAACGTGGGCCGCGACGTGTTCTCGCGGATGGTCTTCGGCACGCGTGTCTCGCTGGTCGCCGGCTTCGGCTCGGTGGTCATCGCGGTGCTGGTGGGCGGGCTGCTCGGCCTGCTGGCCGGCTACGCGGGCGGGCGCGTGGACAACCTGGTCATGCGGGTGATGGACGCGGTGCTGTCGTTCCCGCCGCTGGTGCTGGCGCTGGCCCTGGGCGCGGTGCTCGGGGCCGGGCTCACCGGCGTGGTCATCGCCCTCGGAGTGGTCTACACGCCCACCTTCGCCCGGCTCATGCGCGGGCAGGTGCTGTCGATCACTGCGCGCGAGTACGTGGACGCGGCCCGCGCCCTGGGGGCGCCCGGTTGGCGTATCGCCTGGTCGCACGTGCTGCCGAACGCGACCGCGCCCATCGTGGTCCAGGCCTCGCTGAGCGTGGCGTTCGCGATCCTGGCCGAGGCCTCGCTGTCCTTCCTGGGCCTGGGCATCCAGCCCCCGGCCGCCTCCTGGGGCAGCATGATCAACGCCGGCCGGGGATACCTCCAGCAGGCGCCCTGGATCGTCTTCGGGCCGGGGGCCGCCCTCTTCATCACCGTGGTGGGCCTCAACTTCGTGGGGGACGCCATTCGCGACGCGCTCGACCCCCGGCTGCGCGCCTAGCGCGAAGGCGCCCGGGCACGGTATCATCGGCGGGCAGGCGATCGCTCCCGGGAGGCGCCCATGACCCGCATCGCAATGCTGCTGCTGGCCGCTGGCCTGCTCGTCTCGGCCGCCCCCATCCCCGCGGCGGCGGAGGCCACGGAAGAGGCCAACAAGAAGGCCGTCGTCGAGTTCTACGACATTGCGATCAACCGCAAGGATTTCGAGGCGGCGTCGAAGTTCTTCGGCCCCCGGTACGTGCAGCACAACCCGATGGCGCCGGACGGCATCGAGGGCTTCAAGACCTTCCTGGGGTTCCTGCGCGAGAAGTTCCCGCAGTCGCGAAGCGAGATCAAGCGGGTGTGGGCCGAGGGCGACTACGTGATCCTGCACGTGCACGCCGTCCGCACCCCGGGCGCCCGCGGCTCGGCGATCGTGGACATCTTCAAGCTGGAGAACGGCAAGATCGTGGAGCACTGGGACGTGATCCAGGAGATTCCGGAGAAGGCGGCCAACACCAACGGGATGTTCTAGCCGCCGAGGGAGAGAGCCATGGCCAAGACCGAATCGGATGTGCGTGCCGTCGGGAGCGCCCAGGCGCCGCGCGGCGTGAACCACATCGTGCTCAACGTGCGGGATATCGAGGTCTCGCATCGCTTCTGGACCGAGATCGTGGGGTTCCGCTGCGTGGCGGAGCTCAAGCCCCAGCCGGGGAAGGTGCGGCCGAAGATGCGCTTCTACAGCGGCGTCGCCGACAACGGCGACGTCTCCCACCACGACGTGGCGCTCGCCGAGGTGCCGCGCAAGGAAGGCGCCGCGACGGCGGAGGGATCGCCCGAGACGTGGAGCCTGATGGGGCCGAAGGTCGGCCTCAACCACGTGGCCATCGCGTGGCCGGATCGCGAGTCGTGGCTCAAGCAGCTCGAATTCTTGCAGAGTCGGGGCGTCACGTTCCACCGGCGCATCAACCACGGCATGACCCACAGCGTCTACATCTCGGACCCTGACGGCCACGGGATCGAGGTCCTCTACGAGCTGCCCCGCGACGTCTGGGAGCACGACATCGACGCCGCCCAGAACTACGCCGAGGCCCTACCCACCGAGGGCCCGGCCGCCCTCGAAGACCGCACCGACAATCCTAAGTTCTAGGGCGGGGTCAGGTCTTGAATTACGACATTTCCTAAGGAGACGCCAAGGCGAGGCGCTCTCCAAATGTCGTAATTCAAGACCTGACCCCGTTCAGGGGACGATCTCGAATTCGATCCGGCCCTGGCCGGAGGCTTCGACGGGGACCACGCCCTCGGTCGCGCGCAGGCGCTCGGCGTTGGCGCTGCCCTTGGTGGCCTGGAGACGGGCGCGGGTGGTCTCCATGCGCTGAGCCGCGAGATTGCGGGCGGCCGCGTCCGGGTTCGGCTCGGCCTTCACCAGCTCGGTCACGAGGGCGTCGAGCCCCTGCGGCGGCGGCTGGCCCGGGAAGCGCTCCGCGAAGAGCCGCGCCGCGACCCCCTCCGCGGACTGGCCCGGCTCGCGCGCGCCCGCGTCGATGCGCTGGCGCACCGCCTCGCGCTTGAGCGCCACGATGTCCTCCACGGTGTGGACGGGCTTCATGGCCAGGGTCAGCCCGGGGGCGTCGCGCAGGAAGCCGGCCAGCCGCTCGGCCTGCGGCTCGAAGTCGCGCGCGATGCGGGTGGTGCCCGCCTCGAAGTTGACCGGCCAGATCCGCACGGTCTCGATCCGCGCGTCCTCGGTGTAGAAGATCTTGCCCACCCAGCTCACCGGCAGCGCCATCACGCTGATCGCGGTCTCGCGCATCGCGGCCCAGAAGGCGTCGCTCAGGTCGAACTGGCGCGAGGCGAGGTCGCCCGAGACCGGCACCGAGAGCTTGATCTCCCCGCGCACGTTCTTGAGCAGGGAGACCAGCATCCCGAACGGCACCCCGACCCGATCGCGCACCTCGTCGCCGCTGCGCGAGGGGGCGTACTCGGGCTGGCCGATGAGCAGGTCATTGGTGGCCTCGATGCGGTTGTCCACCACGCGGTAGTGCACGGTGGCCCCGAAGGCGCCGCGGCGCGCGACCCACCCGATGAGCTTGTTGCTGTACGGGTTGACGCGGGTGAGCGGGAAGTCGGTGAGCTTGCCGTCGAGCTCGAGGTTGAGCGGGCCGCCGATCGCGCCCAGGGTGCCCTTGATCTCGAACGGCGCGCCGCCGGTGAGCCGCCCGTTCATCGCGACCTGGCCGCGGCTGTCGGGCGCGGTGCCGAGCCCGCGGCCGCTCAGCACGATGCGGGAGGCCTCCTCGACGAAGGCCGGCGTGGTCGTGCGATCCACGAAGCGCACGAAGCCCTCCTCCACCGCGAGCGCGCCGACTCTGACGACGGGCGGTGATGTGGCAGCACCCGGCGCGGCGCCCGGCGCGGTCGTGACCCGGTCGCGCGGCGCGGGCGCCGCGGGGCCGGGTGGCGCGGGCGTGGTCTTCGGCGCGGACGGACCCGCCATCAGGAGCCCGAGCAGCGGCACCGTGCCGTCGGCCTCGCGCTCCAGGAGCACCCAGGGTCGGTCGATCGCCACGCGCTCGACCGTCACGCGGCGCGGCCAGTCCGCGTCGAGACGGGCCACGTCCACCCGCTTGATGTAGGCCAGCATGCGTTGCCCGTCGCCGAAGGTGGGGTCGTCGAAGGCGAGGCGGCCGGTGGCCGCGACGGACAGCGGCGCCAGCGTGCCGCGCACGCGCAGGTCGGCGTCCATCTTGCCCTCGATGGTGCCGCGCGAGGGCAGGAAGGCCTGCATCGTGGCCAGGTCGAGCTGCTTGGCCGCGATCTGCATGTCCACCGCCTGGGTGTCCACACGAAGCTGGCCCTGGACCTCGAGGTGGCCGCCGGTCGCGGTCTCCGTGCGCAGCTTCACCTGCGACGCCTCGCGCGCGGGCCAGGCGATGTTCTCGATCTGGAGATTCGCGCCCTGGAGCTGGATGCGCCCCGGCGGGCTCACCGCGCCATCCACGATCGCGATCACGCCGTCCTCGACCGCGACGCGACGCACGCGGACATCGACTTTCGGCTCGGCCCCTTTCGGCGCCCCCGGGCCGGACGGCGCGAGGCCGCCGGCGGGCTCGCGTCGCGCGCCTCCGGTGGCGGGCGGGGGCGCCGGCGTGAGCAGCGCGACGATCGGGAAGCTCCCGTCGGCCGCGCGCTCGATCTGCGCCCACGGCTTCTGCAGCCGCGCGGCCTCGACCACCACGGTCGCCGGCCACGTGTAGTCGATCCCGGTGGTCTCGAGCCGCGCGGCGGTGGCCACCGGCCGGTCGCCGTCCGCCACGGCCAGATCGGCCAGCGTGGCGGCGCCGCGCGCGGTGATCGCGAGCGGCTCGAGCGTCGCCTTGACCTGGAGCTCGCCGCTCGCCTTGCCCGCGATCCGCCCGCGCACCGGCAGGTAGGGCCGCACCGGGGAGAGATCCATGCCGCTCGGGGTGACCTGCGCTTCGATCGTGCGGGCGGTGAGGTCGAGCTGCCCCTTCGCGGTGAGCGTGCCGGACCCCGGGGTGGACATGTCGAGCTGCACCGGGATCGCGCCGCGCGCGGGCCACTGGAAGTCGCGCGCGGCCAGGCGCACGCCGGCCACCTCGAGGCGCGCGGGCGGGCTCACCGCGGCGTCGACGATCGTCGCGCTGCCGTCCTCGAAGATGGCCTCGCGCACGGTCACCGTGGCCTTGCTGGTGTCGGCGGCCGCCGGCGGCGCGGGAGCCGCCGATGGCGCGGCGGCGGCCGGGGGCGCGGGAGCGGCCGGGCCTGGGGCCGCGCCCGGCGCCGGGCGCGCCGGGGCGAACAGCGCGGTGATCGGCAGGGTTCCGTCGGCGCGCCGCTCGATGTGCACCCACGATTTCTTCATGTGCACGCGCTCGATGCTGGCGGTGGCCGGCCAGGTGTAGTCCAGCCCGACCGTCTCGATGCGGCCGACGGTGAGCACGGGCCGGTCGCCGTCGGAGAAGGAGAGATCGCCGAGCGCGGCGGTGCCGCGGGCATTGAGCTGCATGGTCTCGCCGAGCTGGCCCTTCAACGCCATGTCCGCCTCGACCCGGCCCTGCAGGCGCGCGCTCAGCGGCACGTAGGAGCGATAGGGCGCGAGCGTGACGCCCGCCACGCGCGCGCGCAGCTCGAAGCGGACGGGATCGAGCGCGACGGTGCCCTCGGCGTCGAACGTGCCGGCCTCGGGCGTGCCGGCGGAGAACTTGACCCGCGCGGGCTGCCGGCCCGGCCACGTGACGTTGTTCGCGGTGAGCGCGATCGGCTCGATCCGCAGGCGCGCGGGCGGCGTGACCGAGGCATCGTCGAACCGCACCCGGCCCTGCTCGACCGCGACCTCGCCGATCTCGAGCGCGAGCGCGCCGGTGGTCGCGGTCGCCGGCTTCGCGGTGGGCGCGGCCGCCGGTGCGGGCGCCGCCTTCGGCCGGAGCGACTGGACGATGTCGAGGATCGGGAAGCGCCCGGCGCGGTCCCGCTCAAGGGTCACGCGCGGCCGGGCCAGGCGCAGGCGCTCCACGCGCACCTTCGGCCACTGCGCATCGAGGCCGGTCATCTCCATCCGGTCGGCGGCGATGAGCCGTCGCCGGCCCTCGCGCGTCCGATCTTCGCTCTGGGCGCCGGCGGTTGTCGTGGCGCCGGTGGTGGGCGCGGGCGCGGCGACGGGCGGGGCGCCAGGGGGCGGCGCGCCGGCGGCCGCACGTGGTCCGTAGACGGTGGCGCCGTTCAGCGTGGCGCTCCCGCGCACGCGCGTCGTGACGCCGCCGCCCCCCGTCGCGCCCGTCTGGACGGGCGCGGTGGGCGCGGTGGCCACGTCCACCGTGAGATCGGTCTCGATCATGCCGTTGAACTGCAGCGGGAGGTCGAGATAGGGCGCCCAGAAGGCCAGGTCCACGCGGCTGATCCGCGCGCGCACCGTCGAGCCGAGCGGGGTGGAGCGCGCGGTGCCCTGCACGTCGAGCGCGCCGCCGCCCGGCAGGGTCGCGGTGAGGGTGACCTGGGCGGGCACGCGGCCCGAGGCGTCGAAGCCGTCCACCACCAGCTTGAGGCGGTCCAGCTCGAAGCGATTGGTCTGGCCGGGCCGCGGATCGTGCACGGTGGCGCGCCCGACGACCTCGACGCGGCCCCGCGGCCGCCCATCCGCTCCGTTCACGGTGGTCAGCGCGAAGGCCAGCGAGGGCACGGTGACCAGCGAGGTGTCCGCGCCGCGCCGGCGCATCACCAGGTTGTCGAGCCGGGCCTGGCCGTCAAGACGGAGGCCGTCCTGCGCGTCCGCGGTGGCGGTGAGCCCGGCCGAGACGAGGGCCCGCTCCAGCACCACCGCGGTGTCGGGCGGCAGGTAGAGGTTGGCGAGGGTCGCGTCCATGTTGCTCAGGTTGACGCGCACGCGCCCGTGCATCGGGGCGAGCCGGACCTCGGACAGCTCGACCGACAGCGGCGCGCCGGCCACGGTGGTGGTGAGGCGGCCGCGGCCGCGCGGCTCCGGGTTCACGGTGGAGAGCAGGGAGGCCTCGATGGCCAGCGCGTCGGCCCGCCAGGTGCGGGGCGGGGTCAGCTCGCGGTCCTCGAACAGGATCGCGCCACCGGTCAGCGCGAAGCGATCGAGGGTGAAGGCGGCCGTGCCCTCGCGCGGCTTGGACGGGCGCAGCAGATCGGAGATATTCAGGACCCCGCGCGCGGTCCGCACGATGCGCACCCGGGGATTGTCGAGCGCCAGATCCTCGATCCAGAGGTGGCCGCGCAGCAGCGTGCTCGGGCGGAAGCGGACTTCCAGGCGGTCTAGCTCGGCGAGTGGCGGGCCCGGCTCGCGATCGTCCAGCCGGAGCCCGGTGATGCGCAGGTGGCCGCCGCGCAGGTCGAGCGCGAACTCCCGCATCGTGAGCTTGCGGCCGGTCTGGGCCTCGACCTGCCAGACCACGGCCCAGCGGGCCAGGCTCGGCAGCGCGAGCCAGGCCGCGGTCGCCGCCACCACGAACGTGGCGAGCAGGGCGACCGCGACGGTGAGGAAGAGGCGGCGTCGGGTCACGGGCTCAGTATGCCTTGCCCCCGGCCCTCAGCCTACCCGGGAGGCTCAGCGGAACGCGGGAGCGATCTCCGCGATGAAGCGGTCCAGGTCCCGGCGCAGCTCGGGCAGGGGCCGGAACAGGGTCGGGATGAACAGGGTGTCCACCTTCGCGGCCCGGAGCTCGGCCAGCGTCTCCCGGATCTGCTCGGGGGTGCCGGCCAGGCACGTGTCGCGCGCGTCCGCAGCGTGGCGCCCCATGCGGGAGCCGATCGTCTCGGCCAGCGCGTCCACCTCGGCCTTCTTGTCGGTGATCAGCAGCGCCATGTTGGCCGAGTGCCGGATGGTCTTGGGGTCGCGTCCGACGCTGGCGCAGTGCTCGTCGAGGATGCGGCCCTTGTGGGCCAGCACCTTGGGTCCGCCCCAGACGTTCCAGTGATCCGCGTAGCGGGCCACGGTGAGCAGCGTCACCTTCTCGCCGCCGCCGCCGATCATCAGCTCGGGGTGGGGCTTCTGCACCGCCTTGGGCTGGAGCGGGGCGTCGGAGAGCGTGTAGTAGCGGCCCTTGAAGTTGCTGCGGTCCTGGGTCCACAGGGACTTCATCACCTGGCAGGCCTCGTCGAGGCGCTCCAGGCGCTCGCGCATCGTGTAGAACGGAATGCCGTACGCCTCGTGCTCGTTCTCCTGCCAGCCCGCGCCGAGCCCGAGCAGGAGCCGCCCGCCGGAGATGATGTCCACCTGCGCGGCCATCTTGGCCACCACCGCCGGGTGGCGATACGTGTTGCCGAGGACGATCGTGCCGACCTGGATGCGCGGCACCAGCGCGGAGAGCGCGGTGAGCGTGCTCCAGCCCTCCAGCATCGCACCCTCGCGCTCCTTCGTGTTCGGCACGAAGTGGTCGGTCACGCAGGCCACGTCCCACTTCGTGGCCTCCGCGTGCTTCCACAGCTCGAGGACGCCTGGCCACGTCTGATTTCCCATGCTCGTGAAGATGCCGAAGCGCATCGTGGTCTCCTTAATACGGTTAGGACCTAACGCGATCTATTCATGAACAAGTAACGCGTGAGGCGGCCGGGTCCTGTCGCCGTGGGCGGCTCCCGCGCAGCCGGCTTCGTCACCCACTCGCCGGACTCGCCGCTCTTCGAGCGGCGCACCGGACTCGGGGGGCCCACTACGCTCGCCTGCGCGGGAGCCACCCACGGCGCCACCCGTCCGGTCTCGGTCGAGGCTGTTCATGAATAGGCCGGATTCGGTTCGGGCTAGTGCTCAGTCTCGGATTCGCGGGCGGGCCCGACCAGGGTGGCGCCGCCGTCCACCACCAGGACCTGGCCGGTGATGTAGCGGGCGTGGCCCGACAGCAGGAAGCGCGCGGCCTGGCCGATGTCCCAGCCGGTGCCCTCGCGGGCGAGCACGGAGGCGCGCCGCCGCTGCTCGCGGGCCGCGGGGGTCATGCCGCGCGCGTAGACCATCGGGGTGTACACGGGGCCGGGAGCGATGCAGTTGACGCGGATGCCGTCGGGGCCGTGGTCCACCGCCATCGCTCGGCTGAGCGCGATCACCGCGCCCTTGGAGGCCGAGTAGGTGGTGAGGCCGCGCGGGCGCAGCGCCGAGATCGAGGAGATGTTCACGATGGCGCCGCCCTTGGCGGTGCGGATCATCTCCGGGATCGCGGCCTTGGAGGCGAGAAACATGGTCTCGACGTTGACCTGCATGACCCGCCGCCAGGTGTCGGGCTTCTCCTCCACCACGGTGCCCTTGCTGCCGATGCCCACGTTGTTGATCAGGAAGTCGAGCCGGCCGTAGCGGCTCACCGCCTCGCGGGCCATCGCCGCGCACTGCGCCTCGTCGGTGACGTCCACCGCGAGGGCCGAGGCCTTCCCGCCCTCGCCGGTGATCATCTCGACGGTGCGCTTGCCGAGGCCCTCGTCGCGGTCGACAACCAGGACCGCGGTGCCGCTCCTCGCGAGCAGGATGCAGGCGGCGCGCCCGTTGCCGATGCCGTCGCCCGCGGCCCCGCCGCCGGTGACGATCGCCACCCGTCCCGCCAGTCCCAGGTCGTCGTCGGGCCGCGTCGCTGCGGTTGTCGTGGTCATGAGAGCCTAGCCTTTCGTGAGGAGGTCAGGGGAGGCCGGCGCCGGGCACGTCCACGCGGACGGTCTCGATGGCGCCGTCGCGCTTGTCGGCCATGGCCGGCCCGCTGCCGGTGCTGGTGCAGACGAAGAGGGTGCGGCGGTCGACGCCGCCGAGCATGCAGGCGAAGGCGTAGCGCGTGCCCGTCGACACGGTCCGGTCGACGGTCCCGCCTTCCCGCACGCGCAGCAGCGCGGAGCCGCGGGCGTCGGAGACCCAGATTGCACCCTCGGCGTCGAGGCACATGCCGTCGGGGAAGACGCGCTCATCGAGTGAGGCCCACACGCGCCGGTTGTCGAGCGCGCCGTCGGGGGCCACGTCGAAGGCGGTGAGGCGATGGGCCTGCGTCTCGCCGATGATCAGGGTACGGCCGTCGGGGGTGATGACGGTGCCGTTGGGGAAGAAGAGATCCTCGGCCGCGCGGGTGACGCGGCCGTCCGGGTCCACCCGGACCAGGCACGTAGTTCGCGGCGGCTCGCCCTTGTGGCGATCGTAGCCGAAGTTGCCGACGTAGGCGCGGCCCTTGCCGTCTACCACCATGTCGTTGCACGGCCCGGTCGCGACCGCGGAGAGATCGGCGAGCACGCGGGAGGTGCCGTTTTCCACCCGCAGCAGGCGGCGGTCGAGCATGGAGACGACGAGCAGGGCGCCGTCCGGCGTCCACCCGAGGCCCGATGGCCGCTGCGGGATCTCCAGGATTGTTTTTACCGTCCCGTCGTCGGTCACGGCTAGCACTCTATGGGTGTAGAAGTCCGAGAACCAGAGCCGCCCGTCGTGCCAGCGGGGCGCTTCGGGAAACGTCAGCCCGTCGAGCAGGGTCTCGAGCACGGGCTAGGCGATGGCCGCGGGGGCCCGCGGCGTAGCCTGCCACTGCGCGGGATCGTGGCCGAAGAAGACGGTGGCGCCCGCCTGGTCGCGCAGGCGCCGCAGGGTGGCGAGCGACTCGCGCATGATGGGCCCGTTCCACAGGATGCGCGGCAGCACGTCCCGGTCCATGTTCTCCCGCGTGTAGCAGGCGTCGGCGGCGCAGACCATCTCCGTGCCCTTGCCCAGGCGCACCCGCAGCGACTGGTGGCCGGGCGTGTGCCCGAAGGTGGGGAACAGGATCGCGCTCCCGTCACCGAACACGTCATGCTCACCGTCAACGAGTCGGTAGTCGAGGGGATGGTCGAAGTCGATCGGGCTCGGGTTGTAGCCGGGGGCGAAGCCGGGCCGCCGCGCCGCCTCCATCTCCGCCTTCTGCACCAGGAAGGTCGAGCGCGGGAAGAACTCGTTGCCGCCGCAGTGGTCGAAGTGCAGATGCGAGTTGGCCACGTAGCGGACGTCGTCGGGCTGAAGGCCGAGCAGGGCGAGCTGGGGCAGCACGTCCTCGCCCTCCCTCGACTTCACGCTGAGCCGCTTGGCCCGCTCGGCGCCCAGACGCCCGATCGGATCGACGCGGGCCTGCGCGTGAATGCCGGTGTCGAAGAGGAGCCGCCCGCGCGGGTGCGCCACCAGGAAGCTCATCACCGGCACCGTCCACGGCTGCCCCGCCGGGAGGTCGTCGAGCATGCTGGCCCGGTCCAGCTCGATGTAGCCGCCGCAGAGCGCGAAGAGTTGGATCACGGCGGGTACGATAGCCGGTCTCGAGGCCGTTGTCAGGTGGAAATGCTTCCGCGAGCATGACGATCTGTGGGCTTGTGGCCGCTCTTTCGCTTGGCTATAGTCCCTCCGGGGCTACGCTCGGCGCACGCGTCGCCGGGCGCGCGGCCCGCGATCCTCACAACGTCCGGACCCGCCCCCCTCCAGGGGCCGCGCGCAAAGGGGCCACCATGGCACGTTGGTATAACGATCCGGGACTTCGGCGGCTGGTCAAAGAGCGCAACGCGGGGGACCTGAGCCGGCGGGAATTCCTGGCCCGGCTCGGCGGGACGGCGGCGGGCGCGGCGGCGGTCTCCTTCGCGGGGGCCGGCCCCGCGCGCGCTCAGAAGAAGATCGTCGTGACGACGTGGGACACCGAGCCCAACCCGTCGACCCGCGCGGCGATGAAGGCGATCGTCGAAGACTTTCACAAGCTCCACAAGGACATCGAGGTTCGCGCCGAGGGGATGGGCTGGGGCGACATGGACCGGAAGCTCCAGGCCGCGATGGCGGCCAAGAGCCCGCCCACCGCGTCGCACACCCAGACCTACGTGGTGACCTCGTTCCGAGACAAGGGGCTCATCGAGCCGGTGGACGACATCGTGAAGGCCATCGGCGAGGACAAGATCTTCCCGGCGGTGCTGCGCTGGCTCAAGTACCCGGACGGCAAGTACTGGGGCATCACGCACGCGTGGGGGGCCGAGATCCTCGGCGGCCGCGGCGACTATCTCGCGGGCACCGGGGTGAATCCACAGAGCTGGAAGACGTGGGACGACTGGCTCCGTGACCTGCCCAAGCTGAACAAGGCGCCGCAGCACTATGGCCTGTCGCTGGCCGGCATCCCGTTCTTCGTGAACGAGGACGTCTACATGTGGACCGGCGCCAACGGCGGGAGCCTCTTCGACGCCAAGGGCCAGCCCGCGCTGGAGAGCCCGCAGGTCCTCGGCATGCTCGAGTTCTGGAAGAAGCTCAAGCCCTACCTGCCGCCCGGCTGGGCCTCGCACGACTACCTCGAGACGCTCTCGGCGTGGGCCACCGGCAAGACCGCCCAGGTGCTCATGTGGGGGCGGACCGCAGGGTACATCGATCAGTACGCGCCGCCCGACAAGCGGAACCCCGAGGTCTTCCAGGTCTGGCCGAAGACCACCGGGCCCATGGGGAAGGCCCCGCTCACCCAGTTCGACAACGAGCCGTGGGTGATCTACGCGGACGCGCCCGCCGACGAGAAGGCGGCGGGCCGGGAGTTCCTCAAGTTCTTCTTCAAGCCGGAGAACTACCGCAAGCACTGCGACTCGGTGCCGGTGCACATCCTGTCCATCTTCAAGGCCGACTTCCAGGACTCGAGCTACCTCAACCACCCCGAGCGCAAGCGCTGGAAGCCGTGGCTCGACGCCCAGCTCAAGTGGGTGGAGATGGGCCGCGCGCATCCGCTGCTCGTGTGCAACCCCTCGGACATGCTGGTGCCGTGGATCGGCGACGTGGCGGCGGCCCCCATCCTGGCCGACATGGTCATGGCGGTGGTGGAGCGGGGCAAGGATCCGAAGGCGGCCGCCAAGGAAGCGAGCGACAAGATCTCCCGGGACATCATCGGGAAGGCGAAGGGCTGAGCTCGGCTCGCGTCGACGCCCTCGTCGTCGCTCCGGGCCGGGCGGCGCGCCGCCGGCGGCAGGCCTGGACCGGCATCGGCCTGCTCTTGCCCTCGGCCGCGCTGGTCCTGGCCTTCACGATCTTCCCGGTCGCCTACAACGTCTGGCTCGGCTTCTACGCCAAGCACTCGCTGCGGGCGACCAGCACCTGGGTCGGGCTCGGCAACTACGCGCAGATCCTCACCGACGCCGATTTCTGGCGCAGCGTCTGGCTCGGCACCTTCTACGCGGTGGCGAGCACCGCGCTGCAGATCGTGGCCGGGGTGGCGGGGGCCCTGATCCTCCACCGGCGGTTCCCGGGGTGCGACTTCCTGCGCGGGGTCGCGCTCTTCCCCTACATGATCCCCACCGTGATCGCGGTGTTCGTGTGGCGGTGGCTGATGAACGATCTCTACGGGGTGGTTCCCTACGTCCTGGACGCGCTCCACGTCCCGTTCATGCCGGCGGCCTGGCTGGCCCACTCCACCATCATGCTGGTGCTCATCATCCTCTCGGTGTGGACCTTCTTCCCCTTCGTCCTCGTCAACGTGCTGGCGCGGCTGCAGACCATCCCGCCCGAGCTGTACGACGCGGCGCGGGTGGACGGGGCCTCCGTGCTGCGCCAGTTCGCGCACGTCACGCTGCCCCAGCTCCGCAACGTGCTCCTCATCGTGCTCCTCCTGCGCGGGATCTGGATGTTCACCAAGTTCGACGTGCCGTGGCTGCTCGGCTTCGGGGGCGGGGCGGGGGAGGCGATCCGCACCCTGCCCGTCTTCACCTACCAGCGCTCGTTCACCTACTACCAGGCGGGCATGGGGGCGGCGCTCTCGAACGTGATGCTCGCCCTCCTGCTGATGGTGGTGACCATCTATTTCGTGGCCTTCCCGCCCGAGGGGGAGGACAACGATGCCTGATCACCGCCGGCGTGGCGCCCGCCGCCGGGTGTCGGCGTCCGCGGAGTGGGCGCTCCGCGTCGGGCTCTTCCTGTTCTGCGCGTTCCCCCTCTACTGGATGCTGGTCTCGTCCCTCAAGGTGAGCCACGAGCTGCTGGCCTCGCCGCCCACCTTCTGGCCGCACGAGTGGGACCTGCGCGCCTACCGGAAGCTGTTCTACGAGACGAACTTCTGGACCTACTTCCAGAACACGGTGGTGGTGGCGGCGCTCACCACCGTGATCGTGGTGGCCGCGGGCGTGATCGGCGCCTACAGCCTGACCCGCTACGCGTTCCCGGGCCGCACCCTGGTGGCGCGGGTGACCCTGCTCGCCTACATGTTCCCGCCCATCATCATGCTGGTGCCGCTCTTCCTGCTCGCCCGCGAGCTCGGCCTGGTCAACTCGCTGCCCGGGCTCGCGCTCACCTACATCTCCTTCTCGCTGCCCTACGCGCTCTGGATCCTCCGCGCCTTCTTCCAGTCGATCCCGGTGGAGCTCGAGCACGCCGCCCTGCTCGACGGGGCCAACCGCGCCCAGGCCCTCTGGTACGTGGTGATGCCGCTGGCCCTGCCCGGCATCATCGCCACCGCGATCTTCACCTTCATCGTGGCCTGGAACGACTTCCTGTTCGCGCTGGTGCTGATCGGCAGGGACGAGCTGAAGACCCTCGCCATCGGGATCAACGAGTTCTTCCACATGGCGGTGGTGGACTGGGGTCTGATCATGGCCGCCGGCGTCATGGTGACCATCCCCGCCCTCATCTTCTTCGTGGCGATCCAGCG
>DASQAL010000252.1:0-30710 GCA_035635775.1 Candidatus Acidiferrum sp. | reverse complement strand
ACGATGCCGAGGTTGTGGGTGATGAAGATCAGGGCCAGCTCGTACTGCCGCTGCAGGTCCCTCAGGAGGTTCAGGTACTGGGCCTGGATCGTGAGGTCGAGGCTCGTGGTGGGCTCGTCCGCGATCAGCAACCGCGGGGAGCAGGAGATGGCGATGGCCCCCACGATACGCTGGCGCATGCCGCCCGACATCTGGTGGGGGTACTCGCGCACGCGCGACTCCGGCGCGGAGATGCGGACCGCCTTCAGCAGATCCGTGGCCCGGCTCCAGGCGCCGCGGCGGCCGACTCCCTCGTGCACCCGGAGCGGCTCGGCCACCTGGTCGCCGATGGTGAACAGCGGGTTCAGCGACGCCATCGGATCCTGCAGGATCATCGCGATGCGCTGGCCGCGGATCCGCCGCATCTCCACGTCGGACTTCGTGCGCAGGTCCTCACCCTCGAAGAGGATCTCCCCGCTCGTGATTCGGGCCGCGGGGGGCAGCAGGCGCAGGATGGTCAGCGCGAGCGTGCTCTTGCCGGAGCCGGACTCGCCCACGATGCCGAGCGTGCTGCCCGCCTCCAGGGAGAGCGAGACCTCGTCCACCGCGCGCACCACGCGGGTGCCCCGCGCGCTGACATAGTGCGTCGAGAGGTTGCGCAGCTCGAGAAGGGGCGGAGCGGTCACAGCTGACGGAGCTGGGGGTCGAGCTTCACGCGGAGCCAGTCACCCAGGAGGTTGGCGGAGAGGACCATGAACATGATGCAGCAGCCGGGCAGCACCGTGAGCCACCAGTAGCCCGCCATCATGCCCTTCTTGCCGTCGGCGAGCATGAGCCCCCACGCGGGCTGCGGCGGCGGCACCCCCAGCCCCAGGAAGGAGAGGGCGGCCTCGGTCACCACGACCACGCCCAGCATGAGGGTGCCGAGCACGATGGCCGAGTTGAGCACGTTGGGCAGGATGTGGCGCTTCATGATCGTGCGTTTGGAGCAGCCGGCCACGATGGCGAGGCGGACGTAGTCGCGCTCCTTGAGCGAGAGCACTTCGCCGCGGATCACGCGCGCATAGCGCGTCCAGTAGGCCAAGCCCAGGATGATCACGATGTTCATCGCGCTGGGCCCGACCACCGCGGCCAGGAAGATCGCGAAGGTGAGCGCGGGCAGCGCGAGCCAGGCGTCGGTGACCCGCATGATGACCTGATCCACCCAGCCTCCCAGAAAGCCCGACAGGATGCCGAGCCCGGTGCCCAGGAGGCCGGCCACCACCACCGCGGTGAAGCCCACCACGATGGAGATGCGGGCGCCAAAGATGAGCCGGGAGAGCACGTCGCGCCCCAGGTGGTCGCTACCCAGGAGGAACTTCTCGCTGCCGCCCTGCTGCCAGGCCGGCGGGCGGAAGCGCTCGCCGAGATTGCCCACCTCGGGGTCGTGGGGCGCGAGCACGTTGGCGAAGACCGCGGCGAAGATCAGCACGCCCAGGATGGCCATCGGGATCAGCGGGAAGCCCTCGGTCCGGAAGGATGCGAAGGACGCGACGCGCCAGGCGACGGTGAGCGCGGCCGAGCGGCTGCCGTTCATCGGGCGAGCCGGATGCGCGGGTCGATCACCGCGTAGAGGATGTCGACGACGAGGCTCACGATCACGACCATGGCCCCATTCAGGATGACGGTGGCCTGCACGATCGGGAAGTCGCGGAAGGCGATGCCCTCGTAGAGGAGCCGGCCGATGCCGGGCCACGCGAAGACCGTCTCCACCACCACCGCGACGTTGACCATGATCACGAGATTGATCCCGGCCAGGGTCAGCACCGGGATGAGCGCGTTCTTGAACGCGTGCTTGCCGATCACGAGCGCTTCCGGCAGCCCCTTCAGGCGGGCCAGCTTCACGTACTCGGAGCCCAGCACGTCCAGCATCGACGAGCGGGTGAGCCGCATGTGGGCGGCCGCGAAGTACCAGCCGAGGGCGAAGGCGGGCATCAGGAGATGGGCCGCGGTGCCGGAGCCGGAGGACGGGAGCCACCCGAGGTAGACCGAGAAGAAGAGGATCAGGAGGAGGCCCACCCAGAACGACGGCAGCGACAGCCCGAGGAGGGCGAACACCTTGCCCGCGCTGTCCCACCACTGGTTGACGCGCACCGCCGCGATGATCCCGGTGGGGATGCCGATCAGGAGCGAGAAGGCCATCGCGGCGCTGGCGAGCAGGAGCGAGCTGGGCAGCCGGGAGAGATAGAGCTCGAGCACCGGGGTGCGGTAGTAGAACGAGTGGCCGAGGTCGCCGCGCACCAGGCTCGACACGAAGTGGCCGTACTGCACCCAGAGCGGGCGGTCGAGGCCGAACTGCTTGCGGACGGCCTCCAGGTCGGCCTGGCTGGCCCCCGGCTCGACCAGGAGCACCGTCGGATCGCCGGTCAGCCGCACCAACAGGAAGATCGTGACGGACAGCAGCACGAGCGAGATCGCCGCGAAGCCGACGCGCTTGGCGATGTATCGCTTCATGTCACGGCTTCTTCAGGCGCAGGTCTTCGTACGGCGCCGAGTAGGCGTGATTGGCCACGAGACCCAGCCCGTGGACCTCGAGGCGCGGGCCGACCCCGTTGAGGAAGGCGGGCTCGATCACCGGCCCGAACATCGCCCGCTCGTGGATGAGCTGCTGCATCTTGTGGAGGATCTGCTGGCGCACCCGCGGGTTCATCTCGTTGGCCTGCTCGGTGTAGAGGCCGTCCACGTCGGGGTAGGCCCCGTACGCGTACCGCCCGCCCGTGATCGCGTACTGCTCGAGCCGGATGGGCGCGTTGCCGGGCGCTCCGCTACCGCTGAAGATCACCCCGCGCAGCTTCTTCTCACCGTACTCCTTGAAGAAGGCGACCCGCTCCATCGGCCGCAGCCGGAGCCGGATGCCGACCTGCTGGAGATAGTTGGCCACCGGCTCCCCGATGGCCACCCCGTAGATCGTGTCACCCGACAGGTCGCCCGACTCGAAGCCGTTCGGGTAGCCCGCTTCCGCGAGGAGCCGCTTGGCACCCCGGGGATCGAAGGCGTAGGCGGGCGGCGCCCAGAAGTACTCCATGCCCTGGGGAATGAACGAATGGGCGAGCTTGGAGAGGCCGAGATACACGGCCTGATTGATGCCCGCGCGGTCGATCGCGAGATTGGCGGCCAGGCGGACCCGGCGGTCGTGCCAGGGCGACTTCGGGTCCCACTGGTCGGTGAAGACGAGCCACGTGGTGAAGGTGAAGTAGGTCGGCACCAGGGCGAGCCCCGGCGAGCGCTTGGCCTCCTCGGCGAGCGGCCCGGTGATCGAGTAGGCCACGTCCACCTCGCCGCGCTTGAGCGCGGCCAGCCGGGTGGACTCGTCGGGGATGGTCCGGAACACCAGCGTCTTCAGCGTGGGGATCTTCCGCCAGTACTGCTCATGGGCCTCGAGCACGAGCTCGACGCCCGGCTTGAAGGAGACGAACTTGTACGGCCCCGCGCCCACCGGCGCCTTCTTGAAGCCGTCCTCGCCCACCTGCTCGACGTACTTCTTGGGCACGATCCAGGCGGCGCCGGTCGCCGGCGTCGCGTAGAAGGCCAGGAAGTCGGGCCACGGCCGCTTCAGGGTGAAGCGGATGCGGTGCGGGTCGAGCACCTCCACCCGGGCGACCTTGCCCTGGAGCAGGGCCGCGCTCGCGCCCCGGTACCGCTCGAAGGAGAACTTCACGTCCTCGGCGGTCATCACGTCGCCATTGTGGAAGCGGACGTTCTTCCGGAGCACGAACTCGTAGACGAGCCCGTCCTTCGACTGGGTCCACGACTCGGCGAGGGACGGCGCCATCGGCTTGCCCGGCATCGGCTTCACGAGGGCGTCGTGCATGGCGTACAGCACCATGAACGGCGTGATGATCCCGGACGTCTCCGCGGGATCGAACCAGGTCGGCGCCAGCGTGATGTGCACGGCCCACGTCGCCTGCCCCTCGGGGCCCGCGGCGGCGGCCGGGCGGGCGGGGAGGACCCCGGCGAGCACGGTCAGGACGAGGGCCAGGGTCAGCGCGAGAGCGGTCGAGCGGACAGGCTTCATCCTCACGGTCTCCGGGAGGGGGTTGGTGCGGCGATGCGGGCGGACGGCGGACCGCTGGGCGGGACGGCCGGGAAGGCCGCCGCGAGGACCGTCAGACGGATCCGCCGGGGTCCGATCATCACCGTCTCCTCCATGAGACGAAAGTCGGAGCGCTTGGGAGCTTGGGACTGGGCCTGAGTCGGGTCGGGAGTGCCGTGATTATCGTCGAAACGATGGCCTTGTCAATGGGCCGGAACGGAAGGGTCAGCGGTCGCGCGCGGCGGTATAGGCCTCGATCACCCCGGTGAGAGTCCGGACGCTGCGGTCGAAGACCTCGGCGGCCCGGCCGATGGTGGTCGGGGTGGTGCTCTCCAGGCGAAGGATGTGGGTCCAGCCCGCGATGGCGTTCAGGTGAGCCCGCAGGTCGTGGCCGAGCTGGTGCCGTTCCGCACCCTCCGCCTCCCGCTGCCGCTCCACGGAGCCGCGGAGCGCCGCGACGCGCCCGGCGAGGTCCGCGCGCGCCTCGTCGGGCAGGTCGCGCTGCCGCGCGATCGCCGCGTCGAGCTCCTCGAGCAGCCCCGCGACGGTCCGGTCCATCGCCGCGATCACGGGCCGTTCCGTGGGGCGGACGTGCGGCCCAGCAGCCCCCAGCGCTGGAGCATGTTGTGCAGCGTCTTGGTGCTGATCGCCAGCCGCTCGGCCGCGCGGGTCTTGTTGTTGTTCTCGGCGGCCAGCGTGCGCAGCACGAACTGCTTCTCGACCTCGCGCAGGGGCAGTCCGATGGGGACGGTGAGGGCGTCGGGATCGCCGCTCCAGGCGGTGGCCGCCGCGACCGGCGAGGTGCTCGGCAGGTACCGGGGGGTGAGCAGGTCGCCCTCGCAGGCGATGAAGGCCCGCTCCACCACGTTGCGCAGCTCGCGGACATTGCCCGGCCAGGGGTTTGCCATCAAGATCTTGAGCGTGGCGTCGTCGGCGCCGGTGATGCGCTTGTCGTACTTGCCGTTGAACTCCTCGACGAACCCGGTCACGATCAACGGGATGTCCTCGACCCGCTGCCGCAGCGGCGGCACCGACAGGGTGAAGACGTTCAGCCGGTAGTACAGGTCTTCGCGAAACGCCCCCTCCTTCAGGGCCGCGATCGGGTCCTTGTTGGTGGCGGCCACCACCCGCACGTCCACCTTGATCTCGCTCTTGCCGCCCAGCCGCCGGAATGAGCCCTCCTCGAGGACTCGGAGGAACTTGGCCTGGGTGCCCGGCTGCATCTCGGCCACCTCGTCGAGCAGGAGGGTGCCCCCGTGGGCCAGCTCGAAGCAGCCCTCGCGCCGGTCGCGGGCGTCGGTGAAGGCGCCCCGCTCGTGGCCGAAGATCTCGCTCTCGAGGAGCGTCTCCGGCATGGCCGCGCAGTTGACTGCCACGAAGGGGCCGCCCGCGCGGGCCGAGAGGTCGTGCAGCGTGCGGGCCACCAGCTCCTTGCCGGTGCCGGTCTCGCCGTGGATCAGCACCGGAGCGGAAGTGGCCGCGGCCTGCTCGATCAGGCGGTGGACCTCCTGCATGGGCGCGCTGCGGCCGATCAGCCGGCCCATCCCCCAGACGTCCTTCACGCGCCGCCGCAGGATCGTGACCTCGTCCAGGGTTCGCGCCCGGTCCAGGGCCTTCTCGACGAGCAGCCGGAGCCGGTCGAGGTCCACCGGCTTGGTGAGGTAGTCGTACGCACCCTGGCGCATCGCGCCCACCGCCGTATCCACCGTGGCCCGGCCGGTGAGGATGATCACCGGCACCCGCGGCATCTCCTGCTGCAGCGCGCGCAGGAGAGTCAGGCCGTCCATGTCGGGCATCATGAGATCGGTGATGACGAGCGAGGGGCGCAGGCTCGGCGCTTTCTCGAGCGCTTCCCGCCCCTCGGACGCGACGTCCGTCGCATAGCCCCACGTGCCGAGCAGCGTCTCCAGCCCGGTGCGGGAGTCTTCCTCGTCGTCCACGATGAGTATCTGAGGCTTCACCGCAATAACCAGTCGTCCATATCCCACCGTCGAGCAATTGCCGTGCCCGGCGCCGGGACGAGGCCATGTTGTGGAAAGTACGGAGATGTCCCGCTCCCGACGGGACCTGTCCGAAGTGATGGCGGCATTCTGGCACGGTAAGAACGACCGTGCTACTGCCCGCGCGTCGCCCGCCGGCGGGAAGTTCCTACCCGGTAAGGCTTGGGAGCAGAGCCACGCTGACCTCGCCGCCGCTTCGCCCCATGCCCCGGGTGGCTGCCTCGGCCTGACGCGCGGCCGGCCTCGGGGCTTCGCCGATCAGGCCGACGGGGCCCGCGTCCGCGCCCACTCCGGACGGACCCGCATCCGGGTGAGGGCGTCCATCACGCGTCTGGAGAAGTTCGCCCTCGGCATCAACTCGTACGCCTGCCGGACCGCGGATGCGCGGACGAGCAGGAACTTCTACCCGGTCGTTTCTTCCCCGGCCCAGTTATAATGCGCCCCGTATCCGGGAAGGAGAGAGATCGAATGAAGCCGCTCGTCGTGCTCGGAGGGCCCATCCACCCGGATGGGATGAAGCAGCTCGAGGCGGAGGCGCGGGTGGTCGTCACCAGCGCCGAGACCGAGGCCGGCATGATCGCCGCCGCCAAGGAGGCCGAAGGCATCCTGTTCCGGTTGAAGCCGGACTGCACCCGGAGCCTGATGGCCGGGTGTCCGAAGCTCAAGGTGGTGGGGCGGCACGGGGTGGGCCTCGACATCGTGGACCTGCCCGCCGCCACCGATCTCGGCGTGGCGGTGGTGCACGCCCCCGGCTCCAACTCGAACTCGGTGGCCGAGCACGCGATCATGCTCATGCTGGCCTGCGCCAAGCAGGCGGTGGTGGTGGACCAGCGGACGCGCAAGGCGGACTGGGGCAAGGCCCGCTGGGAAGGCATGCTCGAGATGAACGGCAAGACGCTCGGCATCATCGGCGTCGGCAATATCGGCCGGCGGGTAGCCCGGACCGCGGCCGCGCTCGGCATGCGGGTGATCGGCTACGACAAGTACGTGCCGGCCGACGAGGTGCGCAATCGCGGGGTCGAGCCGATGCCCGACATGGCCTCGGTCCTGCGCCAGGCCGACGTGGTGACGTGCCACACGCCGCATACCCAGGAAACGCACCACATGATCGACGCGGCCGCGGTGGCCCAGATGAAGGACGGCGTGATCTTCGTGAACACGTCACGGGGCAAGACCCAGGACGAGAACGCGCTCGTGGCCGGGCTCGAGGGGGGCAAGATCCGCGCGGCGGGGATCGACGTCTTCGAGGAGGAGCCCGCGTCCTCCGACAACCGGCTCTTCCAGCTCGAGAACGTGATCGTCTCGCCCCATATCGCCGGGGTGACCCGGGAGACCATGCGCGGGATGGCGCTCCAGGTGACCGCCGAGATGCTCCGCGTGCTGCGCGGCGAGAAGCCCCACGTGCTCGCCAACGCCGATCTCTGGCCCAGGCTCGGGCACCTCAAGTAGACTGGGCGAGGGGAGACCGGGGAGGGGAGACCATACGATGCCGATCGACGCGCGCCATCCGAAGGAGATCCGGGCCGACATCCGGGCGGGCCGGCTCAGGGCCGTGACCGCCGGGCTCGCCCCCGGCTTCGTGCAGGCCAATCTCGCGGTGCTGCCCAAGGAGCAGGCCTACGACTTCCTGCTCTTCTGCCAGCGCAACCCCCGCCCCTGCCCGCTGATCGAGGTGACCGACGTGGGCTCGGCCGAGCCGGTCGGGGTGGCCCCGGGCGCCGACCTGCGCACGGACATTCCCAAGTACCGCATCTACAAGGACGGCGTGCTCGCCGACGAGGTCACCGACGTGACCCCGTTCTGGCGCGACGACCTCGTCGCCTTCCTGCTCGGCTGCTCCTTCACCTTCGAGTGGGCCCTGCTCGACGCGGGCATCCCGATGCGCCACATCGAAGAAGGTAAGAACGTGGCGATGTGGAAGACGTCCGTGGCGTGCCGGCCCGCCGGCCAGTTCCACGGGCCCATGGTCGTCTCGATGCGGCCGATCCCGACCGGGCTCGTGTCCAAGGCGGTGACGGCCTCCGCGCGCTTCCCCGGCGCCCACGGCGCCCCCGTGCACGTCGGCGATCCGGCGGCCCTCGGCATCGCCGACATCAACAAGCCCGATTGGGGCGACTCGGTGGGCGTTCGCGCGGGGGAGGTGCCGGTGTTCTGGGCCTGCGGGGTGACGCCGCAGGCGGTGGCGCTGGCCTCGAAGCCCGCGTTCATGATCACCCACAGCCCCGGGCACATGTTCATCACCGACCTGCCGAACCACACGCTGGCGGCAATCTGATCACTCCGGCCCGGTGACGATCTGGTCCGAGCCGCGATTCCTCCCCTGCGGGGATCGCGCGCTCTCGGTCGAGCTGGGTGACGAGATCACCCGGGACATCAACGCCCGCATCCTGGCGCTCGAGTACCTGATCCATCAGAAGCGCGTGCCCGGGGTCGGCGAGACCGTTCCCAGCTACCGCGCCCTGCTCGTCTACTACGACCCGGTGGCGGTGGGCTACGAGGAGCTGACCGCCACGCTGCGCGGGCTCCTGGCCGAGGCGCGCCCGGAGGTCCTGCCGCCCGTCCGCACCGTGGAGCTGCCGTGCTGCTACGGCGGCGAGCTGGGCTTCGAGCTGGAGGCCGCGGCCGCCAAGCTCGGGCTCGCGCCCGAGGAGATGGCCCGCCTGCACGCCGGGGCCGACTACTACGTCTACTTCGTCGGCTTCACCCCCGGGCTGCCCTACATGACCGGCATGCCCGAGCGGCTGACGATCCCGCGCCTCACGAACCCGCGCCTCAAGACGCCGCCGGGCAGCGTGAGCATCGGCGGCGTGCAGTGCTGCATCTACTCCGTCGAGAGCCCGGGCGGCTTCTGGGTGCTCGGCCGCACCCCGGTGCGCCTCTACGATCCGACCGCGCCCGACCCGATCCTGCTCCGCGCCGGCGATCATGTGCGCTTCCGCCCGATCGACCGCGCCGAATACGACGCCGTCGTGGCCGAGGTGGACGCCGGGCGGTATGAACCCCGGTTCGCCGGCCCCGTCCCCCCGACGTCATGAGCCTATTGCTCGTCCAGGACGCGGGTCCGCTCACCACCATCCAGGATCTGGGCCGGCCCGGTCACCTCCGCGTGGGCATCCCGGCTTCGGGCCCCATGGATCGCGAGGCCTTCCTCCTCGCCAACCGCCTGGTCGGCAACCCCGACCCCGCGGCGGGGCTCGAATGCACCCTGATCGGCCCGCGCGTGGAGTTCACCGACGAGCGGCTGGTCGCGGTCACCGGCGCGGACATGGCGCCTACCGTGAACGGCGCGCCGGTGCCCGCCTGGCAGGGCCTGCGCGTGCACGCCGGCGACGTGCTGCGGCTCGGGCCCGCCCGCAGCGGGGTGCGCGGGTACCTGGCCATCGCGGGCGGCATCGAGACGCCACCGGTGCTCGGCTCGCGCGCCACCTACGTGCGCGGCCGGCTGGGCGGCCTCGAGGGCCGCGCGCTGCGCAAGGGCGACCGGCTGCCGCTGGGCCCGGTGGGGGCGGCGCGGCCGCACCGACTGAATCCCGACCGCGTGCCCACGTATGGGGGCGACCCCGAGCTGGCGGTGGTGCTGGGGCCGCAGGACGACCGCTTCACCCCGAGGGGCATCGCCGCTCTCTTCGAGGGGCCCTACGAGATGCTGCCCCAGAGCGACCGCATGGGCGCGCGGCTCAAGGGGCCCTTCATCGAGCACACCCGCGGCCACGACATCATCTCCGACGGCGTGGCGCTGGGCGCTATCCAGGTCATCGGCGAGGGGCAGCCCATCGTGCTCCTGGCCGACCGGCAATCCACCGGCGGGTACACCAAGATCGGCACGATCTGCTCGTTTCACATCGGCCGGATCGCCCAGGTGAAGCCGGGCGGGCGGCTCCACTTCCGCCGCGTGACAGTGGCCGAGGCTCATGCGATGCTGCGGCAGAGCCTCCGGGCGCTGCAGGACGCCATAGAATAAGACAGGAGGAACGCCATGACTCTCGAGCGCGCCGTCACCGACTATCAGGCCAAGACCCCCCGCTCCCGCCAGCTCTTCGAGGAGGCGCTGCGGGTGATGCCGGGCGGCAACAGCCGCACCACCACGTTCTTCGACCCGTACCCGTTCTACATCACCCGCGGCGAGGGCGCGCGGATCTGGGACGCCGACGGGATCGAGCGGCTCGACTTCAACTGTAACTACACGAGCCTGATCCTGGGCCACGCCAATCCGCAGGTGGTGAAGGCGATCCAGGACGCGGCGGTGAACGGCATGTCGTTCCCGGGCCCGAGCGAGCACGAGATCCGGCTCGCCGAGATCCTCACCACGCGCATCCCGGGCATGGACGTGGTGCGCTTCGCCAACTCCGGCACCGAGGCCACCATGCACGCGGTGCGGGTGGCCCGCGCCTTCACGGGCCGGAACAAGATCGCCAAGTTCGAAGGCGCCTACCACGGCACCCACGACTGGGTGCTGGTGAGCGTGGCGCCGGATCCGGCCACCGCGGGCTCGCGCAAGCGGCCGAAGTCGGTGGCGTGGTCCTCGGGCGTGCCGCCGATGGTGGTGAAGCACGTGGTGACGCTGCCGTGGAACGATGCCGACGCCTGCGTGAAGATCCTCGAGAAGCAGGGGGGCGACATCGCGGCGCTGATCGTCGATCCCTTGCTCGCCAACGCGGGCATGATCCCGGTGCGCGAGGGGTTCCTCGAGACGCTGCGCGAGGCCACCCAGCGCCTGGGCATCCTGCTGATCTTCGACGAGGTGATCTCGTTCCGCATCGGCCGCGGGGGCGCCCAGGAGCGCTTCAACATCCGGCCGGACCTGACCACCCTCGGCAAGATCATCGGCGGCGGCCTCGCGGTCGGCGCCTTCGGCGGCCGCGCGGACGTGATGAACTTCTACGACCCCCGCGACGGCAAGGGGCGGATCAACCACGGCGGCACCTTCAACGCCAACCCGCTCACAATGGCGGGCGGCATCGCCACCATGGAGCAGCTCACGCCGGAGGCCTACGCGCGCCTCGACGCGCTCGGCGACCGGCTGCGCGACGGCGTGCGGCGCCTCCTGCGGAAGAAGGGCTACGCGGGCCAGATCACCGGCGTGGGCTCGCTCTTCTGGCTGCACCACAGCAAGAAGAAGCTCAGCGACTACCGGTCCGCGCGGCCGGAGGATCCGAGGGCACCCGCGCGCACCTTCCTGGGCCTGGTCAACGAGGGCGTGCTCCTGTCCCAGCGCGGGCTCGGCGCCTGCTCGCTGGCCATGACCGACGGAGACGTGGACCGCTTCGTCGAGACCTTGGGCCGGGTCCTGGAATAGCCCGCTCCCTCTGAGGAGCGGGCCACATCATACCCCTCTCCCCTCTGGGGAGAGGGCAGGGTGAGGGGTACCGGAATGAAAATGATCGATCTCAACTGCGACATGGGCGAATCGTACGGGCGCTGGACGCTCGGGGCCGACGAGGCCATCATGCCGTTCATCAGCTCCGCCAACGTGGCGTGCGGCTTCCACGGCGGCGACCCGCACGTCATGCGGAAGACGGTGGAGCTGGCGCTGGCGCACCGAGTGGCGCTGGGCGCCCACCCCTCGCTGCCCGATCTCATGGGCTTCGGCCGGCGCAAGATGGACGTGAGCCAGCGCGAGCTGCAGGACTACTTCTGCTACCAGACCGGCGCGCTGCGCGAGATGGCGCGCGCGGCGGGGGCGGAGCTGCAGCACATGAAGCCCCACGGCATCCTCTACAACATGATGGAGGCCGACGAGGCGCTCGCCACCGCGGCCGGCCAGTCCGCGATGGACTCGGGCCTGATCCTGATGACCCTCGCCTCCGGCCGCTACGACGCCACCTGCCGCAAGATGGGGGCCCGCGTGGCCTCGGAGGGCTTCGCGGACCGGGCCTACAACGTGGACGGCACCCTCGTCTCCCGCAAGCTCGCGGGCTCGCTCATCATCGATCCGGTCGCGGCCGCCGCGCAGGCCGTGCAGATGGCGATGCACGGCAAGGTCCGCACCATGGACGGCGTGGAGATCGACATCTCGGTGCAGACCATCTGCTGCCACGGCGACACGCCCGGCGCCGAGCGCATCGTGCGCGCGGTGCGGGAGGCGCTGGAGAAGGCGGGCTGCCAGGTCAAGCCGCTGCGCGACTGGCTGCCCGCCCACTGATGACCGGGCGCGCCGCCGCTCTCGCCCTGGTCGCCGCGCTGCTGGGCGCGGGCTGCGCGGTGGCCCGGCTGCCGGAGACCGCGTCCACCCGCGAGCAGACGGAGACCCAGCACCGCCTCGACGTCGCCGACTGCAAGGCCGAGGTGGGCTACCGGCACAACTACAACGGCGACGACTCGCCCCTCGCCAATGCCATCCGCAACGTCTTCGTCCTCGGCACGAGCGGCGCCGCCCTCGGCGGGCTCGTGACCGGGCTGCCCACGTCCACCGCGTCGACGGCCACCGAGGGCCTGATCGCCGGCGCCGGCGCGGGGGGCATCGCGGGCGGCGCGATCAGCGTGAGCGGCCAGCCCCGCTTCGAGCGCGAGTGGATCGCCTGCATGGAGAGCCGCGGCTACCGGATCGTTGCGACGCCGCGGGCCATCCATTAAGATGAGGGCGCCCCGGGCATCCAGATGACGGACACCACCGCGTCGACCCCGCTCAAGCGCACCCCGCTCCGTGACGTCCACGTCAAGGCGGGGGCGAAGATGGTCCCCTTCGGCGGCTGGGACATGCCGGTGCAGTACACCGGGATCATCGAGGAGCACCGGGCGGTGCGGCGCGCGGTCGGCCTCTTCGACATCAGCCACATGGGCGAGCTCGAGGTGCGCGGCCCCGACGCCCTCGCGGCGGTTCAGCGCCTGTGCACCAATGACGCGCGGACGCTCGAGATCGGGCAGGTGCAGTACGCGGCCCTCTGCTATCCGGAAGGCGGCATCGTGGACGACCTCACGGTGTATCGGCTGGCCGCCGACCACTACATGCTCGTGGTCAACGCCTCCAATATCGACAAGAACTGGGCGTGGGTCACTTCCCACAGTGTAGGCCGCGCCGCGTGGAAGAACGTGAGCGACGAGACCGCGCTGCTCGCGGTGCAGGGCCCGAAGGCGGAAGCGCTGGTGGCCCGCCTCGCCGACCGCGACGTGACCGGGCTCCACTACTACCACTTCGCCCGCGGGGCGGTCGCGGGGGTGCCCGCCATCATCTCGCGCACCGGCTACACCGGCGAGGACGGCTTCGAGCTCTACGTCGCCGCGGGCGGGGCCGAGCGTCTCTGGGCCGCCCTGATCGAGGCGGGGCGCCCGGACGGCATCCAGCCGATCGGGCTGGGGGCGCGCGATACGCTGAGGCTTGAGATGAAGTACGCGCTCTACGGCAACGACATCGACCAGACCACGAACCCGCTCGAGGCGGGACTCGGCTGGGTGGTCAAGCCCGCCAAGGGCGAGTTCATCGGCCGCGAGGCCATCGAGGCGCTCCGCGCGCGGGGGGTCGCCCGCAAGCTGGTCGGCTTCGAGATGGCGGAGCGGGCGGTGCCCCGCCACGGCTACCGCCTCATGTCCGGCGGCGCGCCGGTCGGCGTGGTCACCTCGGGCTCGTTCGGCCCGTCGGTGGAGCGCTCGATCGGCATCGGCTATGTTCCCTCCGCGCTATCCGCGGTCGGCAGCGAGCTGGCCGTGGAGATCCGGGGCACGGCGCACGCCGCCCGCGTGGTCAAGACCCCCTTCTATCCCTCGCACACCAGGAAGGCCTAGGAGAGGCGTCGATGGCGAACGTTCCGGCGGAGCTCAAATACACCCGCGAGCACGAGTGGGCCAAGGTGGAGGGCGACCGCGCCCGCATCGGCATCACCGCCTTCGCCCAGGAGCAGCTCGGCGACGTGGTCTTCGTCGAGCTACCCAAGGTGGGCGCGAAGGTCACCGCCATGAAGACCTTCGGGGTGGTCGAGTCGGTGAAGGCGGTCTCCGACCTGTTTGCGCCGGTCACCGGCGAGGTGGTGGAGGTCAACGCGGAGCTGCCCAAGAAGCCCGAGCTGGTCAACACCGACCCGTACGGCCAGGGATGGATGCTCGTGATCCGCATGAGCAGTCCCAAGGAAGTGGACGGTCTCATGAGCGCCGCCGATTACGAGAAGCTCACCGCCGACGGCGGACACTGACGGAAGAATCACCCATGAGCGCCGCCACGACCGTAAACAGTCGCTCCGGTTCGAGCGCCGGCTCCGCCGGCGCCACTCGAGTCCTGGGGGAGGCTCGGAGGGGGCCGTCGAGGCTCCCTCCGATGAACTAGCATGCGCTACATCTCCAACACGTCCGCCCAGCAGAAGGAGATGCTGGGGCTCATCGGCGCCTCCTCGATCGAGGACCTGCTGGTCCGCATCCCGGCCAAGGCGCGGCTCTCGCGGCCGCTCAACCTGCCGCGCGCCATGGCCGAGACCGACCTGGTCCGCCACCTGCAGCGCATCGCCGGGCTCAACGCGGGCGCCGACGAGTACGCCTGTTTTCTCGGGGCGGGCTCCTACGACCACGCGATCCCGAGCCCGATCAACCACCTGATCTCCCGCGGCGAGTTCTTCACCGCCTACACCCCGTACCAGCCGGAAGCCAGCCAGGGCACCCTTCGCTCGATCTTCGAGTACCAGACCATGATGGCGGAGCTGACCGGCATGGACGTGGCCAACGCCTCGATCTACGACGGCGCCTCCTCGCTGGCCGAGGCCGCGCTCATGGCGCACGCGGTGACCGGGCGCGACAGCCTGCTGATCTCGCGCGGGGTGAACCCGCTCTACCGCCAGGTGGTGGAGACCTACGTCGAGGGGCCGGGGCTCAAGCTCAAGTCGGTTGCGCTCGGCGACGGCGTCACCGACGTGGACGCGCTGCGGAAGGCGGTGTCCAAGCACAGCGCGGCGGTGGTGATCCAGTACCCGAACTTCTTCGGCTCGCTCGAGGACGTCCGGGCGATCGCGGACATCGCCCACGAGGCCGGCGCGCTCCTGGTCGTCGTGGCCGATCCGATCAACCTGGGACTGCTGACTCCCCCGGGCGCCTCCGGCGCCGATATCGTGGTGGGCGAGGGGCAGGGGCTCGGGGTGCCGATGAGCTTCGGGGGCCCGAACCTGGGCGTCTTCGCGGCCAAGCAGGAGCTGGTGCGGCGGATGCCCGGGCGCCTGGTCGGCGCGACGGTGGACGTCGACGGCCAGCGCGGGTTCGTGCTCACGCTGCAGACGCGCGAGCAGCACATCCGCCGCGAGAAGGCGACGTCCAACATCTGCACCAACGTGGCGCTCTGCGCGCTGATGGCCACCATCTACGTCTCGATCCTGGGCAAGCGCGGCCTCCGCAAGGTCGGCGAGCTCTCGACCGCCAAGGCCCACTACGCGGCGCGTGAGCTCAGCAAGATCCCGGGCGTCCGCCTGCGCTTCACCGCGCCCTTCTTCAAGGAGTTCACGCTCCAGCTTCAGAAGTCGCCGGAGCGCTTGGTCAAGCGGCTCATGAAGGACCGGCTGCTGGCCGGCGTGCCGCTCAAGGGCTTCGACCGCGCCTACAAGGACTGCCTGCTCGTCGCGGTGACCGAGAAGCGCACCAAGGAAGAGATCGACGCCTACGCGGCCGCGCTCGCGGCGGCGGTGGCCTGAGGCCGCCATGCACGCCGCCAAGCCCGCCTACGACAAGCTGATCTTCGAGCTGTCCTCGCCCGGCCGCTTCGCCTACTCGCTGCCGGAGAGCGACGTGCCGGACAGCGATCCGGCCGCGCTCCTGCCCAAGGAGCACCTGCGCGCGTCCGCGGCCGAGCTGCCGGAAGTCTCGGAAGTCGACGTGATCCGCCACTACTCGCGCCTGTCCCAGATGAACTACGGCGTCGACACCCACTTCTACCCGCTCGGCTCGTGCACCATGAAGTACAACCCGAAGATCAACGAGGACATGGCGCGCCTCGGCGGCTTCGCGCGCCTGCACCCGCTGGCCCCGGAGGCGGCGAGCCAGGGGGCGCTCCAGCTCATGTGGGAGCTGGCGCGGGACCTCGCCGAGATCTCCGGGATGGACGAGGTCTCGCTCCAGCCCGCGGCGGGCGCCCAGGGCGAGCTGGCCGGCGTGCTGATGATCCGCGCCTACCATCTGGCGCGCGGGGAGCGGCGCCACAAGGTGCTGATCCCCGACTCGGCGCACGGGACCAATCCCGCGTCCACCGCGCAGGCCGGCTTCTCGGTGGTCGAGCTCAAGTCCGAGGCGAACGGCGACGTGGACTTGGTGGACCTCGAGCGGCATCTCGACGAGGACGTCGCCGCGTTCATGATCACCCAGCCCAATACGCTGGGGCTCTTCGAGTCGCGCATCCACCAGATCACCGAGATGTGCCACGCCAAGGGCGTGCAGGTCTACATGGACGGCGCCAACTTCAACGCCATCCTCGGCATCACGCGCCCCGGCGACCTGGGCTTCGACGTCTGCCACTTCAACCTGCACAAGACGTTCACCACCCCGCACGGCGGCGGGGGGCCCGGCTCGGGGCCGGTGGGCATCAAGGCGCATCTGGCGCCGTTCCTGCCCACCCCGGTGGTGGTGAAGGGCGACGACGCCTACGCCCTCGACTGGAATCGCCCGCAGTCCATCGGCAAGCTGCAGGCGTTCTGGGGCAACTTCGGTATGCTGGTGCGGGCCTACACCTACATCCGGACCATGGGGCCCGACGGCCTCCGCTCGGTCTCGGAGAACGCGGTGCTCAACGCCAACTACATCCTGAAGCGCCTCGAAGGCGACTACGACCGGTCGGCGCCGGGCCCGTGCATGCACGAGTGCGTGCTCTCGGCGCGGCGGCAGAAGAAGCTCGGGGTGACCGCGATGGACATCGCCAAGCGGTTGCTCGACCTCGGGTTCTACGCGCCCTCCACCTACTTCCCGATGATCGTGGAAGAGGCGCTGATGATCGAGCCGACCGAGACCGAGTCCAAGGAGACGCTCGACCAGTTCTGCGACGCCATGATCCAGATTGCGCGGGAGACCGAGACGAATCCGCACCTGATCCACGAGGCGCCGGTCACGACGCCGGTGCGCCGCCTGGATCAGACGCTGGCCGCGCGCCAGCCCGTGCTGAGGTGGCGTCCCACGAAATGACCCTCTCCCTCCCGATCGGGATCACCCTCTCCCCGCTGGGGAGAGGGCAGGGTGAGGGGTGACGACCCCGTTCCGCCTGCTGGTCACCGAGCCGCTCGACGGCGCGCTGAACATGGCGCTGGACGAGGCCCTGCTGCTGGGCCGGCTGGCGGGCACGGCACCTCCGACCCTCCGCTTCTTCTCCTGGCAGCCCGCCACCATCTCGCTCGGCTACGGGCAGGCCCTCGACGATCGTATCGACGTCGCGGCGGCGGCCGCGCTCGGCCTGGGGCTCGTGCGCCGGCCGACCGGCGGCAGCGCCATTCTCCACGAGGGGCCCGAGCTCGAGCTGACCTATAGCGTGACGGCGCGCGCGGGCGATTTCGAGGGCGCGGGTGACCTGCTCGAGACGTATCGGTGGATCGGCGCCGCCCTCGCCGCGGGGATCAATCGCCTGGGCGCGCCGGTCGAGATGGTGCCGGTGCAGCCGTCCGACCCCACCGCGATGCCCACCTTCTGCTTCGCGCGGACGGGCTCGTACGAGCTGGAGATCGCGGGCCTCAAGGTGGTGGGCAGCGCCCAGCGGCGGCAGGGCTCGGGCTTCCTGCAGCACGGGGCGGTGATGCTGGGCGCCGCGCCGGACCGCCTGCGTCGCGTGTTCCCGGGCGAGCGCGATCCCCTGGCCGGCATGACCACGCTCGAGGCCGTGCTCGGCCGGCGGCCCTCGTTCGAGGAGACCCTGACCGCGCTGGCCGACGGCTTCCGCGCGGAGCACGGGCTCGAGCTGGCCCCCGGCGGGCTGGTGGCGGAGGAGATGGCGCTCGCGGAGACGCTCGTGAGCGAGAAGTACGGCACCGACCGCTGGACCCGATCCGGCCGCGCGATGACCGTCACCACCCCGCACTCCACCACCCCTCACCCTGCCCTCTCCCCTGAGGGGAGAGGGTTCTCGGTACCCTCGCCCCCGAAGGGGGAGAGGGCAGGGTGAGGGGGACCTCATGACGTTCGCGCGCGAGTACCCGGATGCACCCCGCGTGGGCGTGGGCGCGGTGATCCTGGACCGCGACCGCGTGCTCCTGGTCAAGCGCGGGCAGCCGCCGTCCGAAGGTAAGTGGAGCATTCCCGGTGGCCTCGTTCACCTGGGCGAGCGCATCGAGGACGCGGTGCGCCGCGAGGTGCAGGAGGAGTGCGGGGTGAGGGTGCGCCTGCTCGGCCTCTGCGGGGTGATCGACCGGGTGCGGCTCGCGCCCGGGAACGGATCGGAGGCGCCCCGCGTGCACTATCACTACGTGATCATCGACTACGCGGCGGCGGTCGAGGCCGGCGTACCCCGCGCGGGCAGTGACGCCGCCGAGCTGCGCTGGGTGGCGATCGCCGACCTCGACCGCTACGACACTACCGACGGGCTCGCGGACATGGTGCACCGCGCGGTGAGCCTCGGCCGGACCCAGACCCTGTCCCAGGGAGGATGACGCGAATGGAGCTGGCCCTCGAGACCCGGAGCCCATCGGAAGCGCGCGCGGACGTGCTGGTGCTGGGGCAGTACGGCGACGGCGCGCGGCCGGCGCCTGAGATCGCCACGCTGGACCGAGCGCTCGGCGGCCTGCTCTCGCGGGTGCTCAAGACCGAGAAGTTCGAGGGCAAGCCGGGGCAGATCTCGTATTTCCATACCGCGGGCGCGGTCCCCGCGGGGCGCGTCCTCGTGGTGGGGCTCGGCCCGCTCAGGCGAGGCGCGCGGGCGCGCGACGCCGAGCCCATCCGCCGCGCCACCGCCGCCGCGGTGCGGCGCGCGCGCGATCTGGGCGCCGCCACCATCGCGGTGTTCATGCCCGCCGCCGCGCTGCCCGCCCGCGAGCGGGCCCAGGCGGTCGTGGAAGGCGCGCTGCTCGGCACCTATCGCTTCGACAAGTACCTGAAGGAGAAGAACGGCAAGGTGGTCCGCGCGCTGACCGTGCTCGAGCCCGACCGCCGCCGCGCGGCCGCCGCGCGCGACGGCGTGCGCATCGGCCGGATCTCCGCCGAGGCCACGGTTCTCGCGCGCGACCTGGTCAACGAGCCCGCCAACGTGGTGACGCCCACCTTCCTGGCGCGGCGCGCGGCCGAGATCGCCAAGGAGGGCGGGCTCGCCCTCCGGGTCCTGGACCGTGCCGAGTGCGCCAAGATGGGCATGGGCGCTTACGTGGGCGTGGCGCAGGGCAGCGAGGAGCCGCCCAAGTTCATCCACCTCACCTACTCCCCCAAGGGCCGGGCGCGCCGCCGCGTGGTGGTGATCGGCAAGGGCATCACCTTCGATTCGGGTGGGCTCGACCTCAAGACGGCCGACGGCATGCTGCGGATGAAGGACGACATGTCAGGCGCCGCCGCGGTGCTGGGCATCTTCCAGGCCCTGCCGCGGCTCAAGCCGCCGGTCGAGGTGCACGGGCTGATCGCGGCCACCGAGAACATGCCCTCCGGCACCGCCCAGCGCCCGGGTGACATCGTGCGGGCCATGAACGGGCTCACCATCGAGATCGGCAATACCGACGCGGAGGGCCGGCTCACGCTGGCGGATGCCCTCGCCTACGCGGTCAAGCACATCAAGCCGGACGAGATGATCGACATGGCCACGCTCACCGGCGCGGTGGTCATCGCGCTCGGCCAGGGCGTGTCCGGCGTGATGGCGAGCGACGACGCCCTCGCCGCGCGGGTGCTGGCCGCCGCCGACGGGGCGGGGGAGCGGATGTGGCGCCTGCCGCTCCACGACGAGTACAAGGACGGGCTCAAGAGCGACGTGGCCGATCTCAACAATATCTCGAGCCAGCGCGGAGCCGGCGCCATCGTCGCGGGCCTCTTCATGCGCGAGTTCACCGGGGGCGTGCCGTGGGCGCACCTCGACATCGCGGGCACCGCGTTCACCGAGCGCGAGCTGCCGCTCGGACCCAAGGGGGCCACCGGCGTGGGCGTGCGGACGCTGCTCACCTATTTCTCGAACGGGCGGCGCTAAGGGCCCGATGGCGGGCGGCGTCGACCTCCACACGCACACGATCGCTTCCGACGGCACGCTCCAACCACGCGAGCTGGTGGCGGAGGCCGCCCGGCGCGGGGTGCGCGTGCTGGCGATCACCGATCACGACTCCACCGACGGCCTCGCCGAGGCGATCGAGGAGGCGCGACGTCACCCCCCGCTCACCATCGTGCCCGGCATCGAGATCAACTGCGATGTCGAGGGCGCCGAGATCCACATCCTGGGCTACTGCATGGACTATGAAGCCCCGTGGTTCCAGGACTTCTGCCGCGCCCAGCGCGAGGAGCGCCGCGCCCGCGTGCACCGCATGGCCGAGCGCCTCAGCGAGCTGGGCATGCCGATCGACGTCGAGCGCGTGTTCACCCTGGTGCAGGAGGGCTCGGCGGGGCGCCCGCACGTGGCCCGCGTGATGGTCGAGCGCGGCTACGTCAAGACGGTGCGCGAGGCCTTCGACAAGTATCTGGCCGCGGGCAAGCCCGCGCACGTCCCGCGCAAGAAGCTCACGCCCGAGGACGCGGTGCGGCTGCTGCGCCGGGCCGGCGGCGTGCCCGTGTTCGCCCACCCGGGGCTGTCGGATCGGGACGCCATCATCCCGTCGCTGGTCGCGGCGGGGCTCATGGGCATCGAGTGCTTCTACAGCGAGCACTCTCCCGCCAAGCGCGGCAGCTACGTCGAGCTGTGCCGTCAGCACAACCTCCTCGCGACCGGCGGCTCCGATTTCCACGGCCCGCCGGTGCGCGCCGCGGTGCTGGGCAACCCTCCCGTGCCCCTGGCGGTCTGGGAAGCCCTGCAGGTGAAGGCGGCGGAGGCGCGGGCGAGCCGCCCCGCCTGACCCCGGCTGTCGATTCCCGGGGGTCATCGGCGTCGTATAGATGAGGGCCGATTCGATGGCCCGACATCCACCATAGGGAGGCTTACCGATGCGCTACCTGTTGCTCATCTGCTCCGACAAGAACCAGCCCGCTCCGTCCCCCGCCCAGATGGAAGCCATGGTGCAGGGACATGGCCGCTTCGCCCAAGAGCTGCACGCGGCCGGCAAGATGGTCCACGGCGAGCGTCTGCGCCCCGACGCCGACGGCAGCCGCGTCCGCTTCAAGGCCGGGCAGCGGCAGATCATGGACGGGCCCTTCACCGAGACGAAGGAGGCCCTGGGCGGCTTCTACCTGATCGAGTGCGACACCAAACAGGAAGCCCTGGAGTGGGCGAAGAAGGTCCCGCTCGGCGAGGGGGGCTTCATCGACGTGCTACCGGTCTGGGCGATGTGAGGGCGGGAGAGTCCGCCGCCACGCCGCGAGCCCGGCGGGTGGGCCACCAGCATGATCGCCGGATGGCGTACCATCTCGATTCGTGGGACCGCAGACCCCGGACGAGAACGTGCGCGCGCGCCTGGCGGAGGTATTCCGGATCGAGCACGCGCGGGTGGTCGCCTCGGTGCTCCGGATCGTGCGCGACATCGACGCGGCGCAGGAGATCGTCCAGGAAGCCTTCGAGCAGGCGCTCGATCACTGGCCCGCGGATGGAATCCCGGATCGCCCGGGGGCCTGGCTCCTCACCACCGCCCGGCGCCGGGCGCTGGATCATCTCCGGCGGACCCGCCGCGCCGGGGCGCGCGTCGACGCCCTCGCCCACGCGGCGCTCGGCGCGGCGCACCCGCCGCCTGAAGTGTCCGACCCCGACGAGGTCCCCGACGACCGACTCCGGCTGATCTTCACGTGCTGCCATCCCGCGCTGCCCGCCGACAGCCGCGTCGCGCTCACGCTGAGGCTGGTGGGGGGGCTCTCGACGACGGAGATCGCGCGGGCCTTCCTGGTGCCCGAGCCGACGGTCGCCCAGCGACTCGTGCGCGCCAAGCGGACGATCCGCGACGGGGGCTTCCCGTACGAGGTGCCCGAAGGGGTCGACCTGTCGTCGCGGCTGTCGGCCGTGCTCGCGGTCCTGTACCTGATCTTCAACGAGGGCTACGCGGCCCACTCGGGCGGCGACCTCGTGCGACACGACCTCTGCGAGGAGGCGATCCGGCTCGGCCACGTGCTCGCCGAGCTCATGCCCCGCGAGCCCGAGATCCTGGGGCTGCTGGCCCTGATGGAGCTCCAGGCCTCCCGCGCGGCGGCGCGCACCGACGTCGACGGCAATATCGTGCTGCTGGAGGATCAGGACCGGCTCCGCTGGGACCGGGCGCGGATCGCGCGGGGCCTCGCCTGCCTCGAGCGCGCCGGGCCGCTCCCGCGCGCGGGTCCCTACCAGCTCCAGGCCGCCATCGCCGCCTGTCACGCGCAGGCCCTATCCTGGGAGGCGACGGACTGGCCGCGGATCGTGGCCCACTACCGGGCCCTCGCCGAGCTGGCCCCGTCTCCGGTCGTCGAGCTGAATCTGGCGGTGGCGATCGGCCTGACCCAGGGCCCGGTGGCCGGGCTCGCCGCCCTCGACCGGATCGGCGATCCGGCGCTGCGCGACTATCACCTGCTGCCCGCCGCGCGCGCCGAGTTCCTCCGCCGCCTCGGCCGGAGGCCGGAGGCCGCCGTCGAGTACCGGCGCGCGCTCCGACTTGCGGACAACCCGCGGGAGCAGGCCTTCCTCGCGGCCCGGCTGGCCGCCTGCGAGGCGGGCGGAGGATCAAGCGCCTAAGGTGGTGCCGCGTCCAGCACCAGCTGCATCAGGTGACCGAACTGGCTCTCCGTCACCTGCCGGCCTTCGACGCGGGTGTTCACCCGATGGACCACGAGCAGGTCCAGGTGGGGCACGAGGACCATGTAGTGACCCCCGAAGCCTTGAGCCGAGATCACCGGCCCCGGGAACCAGGCGGAGGCGAGGTGCGGGCCACCGGCCGGCGCGACGTACCACATGTAGCCGTAGCCGCCCTTCTGCCCGAGGTCGGAGTGTGAGCGCGTGCTGTCCGCGATCCAGTCGCGCGGCACGACGGCCGTGCCCTGCCACTGGCCATCGCGCAAGTACAGCAGGCCGAACCTGGCCATGTCGCGGGCGCTCATCCCGAACGGGTAGGCCGGGTGCATCGAATCCGGGCCGCGCACGTAGACGCCGTCCTCGACCCGGAAGTCCTCCATTCCAATGGGGTCCGCGATGCGGGTCTTGAGCTCCTCGAACAGGCTGGTCCCGGCCGCCCGCTCCAGGATCGTCCCCAGCGTATTGAAGTCCCAGTTGTTGTAGTACCAGAAGGCGCCGGGGCGATAGCTCCCTCGCGCGGGCCGGGCGGCCGCGTTGGTGGCGGTCTCGTAGAGCGCCGGATGATAGACACCCGACCGGGCCTTGAGGAGATCTGCCACCGTGGCTTGCTTCTCGAGGTCGGTCAGCGTCGGCTCGTTGTCGTCGATGCCGAGATCGGCGAGCGTCGCGGCGAGGTGAATCCGGCCCTCGTGCGCGTGGATGCCGATCAGCGCGCTCAGAAACGCCTTCCGGATCGAATGCACGTTGAATCGCCGGCCGGTGTCGCCCCACTCGTCGAGCACGTGGCCGTCGACGACGATCATCATCGCATCCGTCGCGATGGTCGCCGCGTAGGCCCGGGCCGCTCCCAGCTTCTCCGCCGACCAGCCGAGGTCACCGGGGGCGACTCGCTCCCAGGACCGCACAGGGTGGGTCGGGGTCGGTCTCGGCCTATGGGACGGTTTCTGCACGGGCGGCAGGCTAGAGTAAGGCGGCGTGTCCGTCAAGCGGGGGCCGAGATCGCTCAAAGGCATCGCCCGCCCATCGGCACCTATGGATGGAGGAGCCAGAATGGACCTGGAGGGGCTCGTCGAGCGGGCGAGGCAGGGCGACCTGGACGCGTTCGCGGAGGTGACGCGGCGCTTTCAGCAGATGGCCTTCGGCTACGCCCTGGCTCTCCTGCGTGACCTACAACAGGCGGAGGACGTCGTCCAGGAGTCTTTCGTCGCCGCGTGGTTCGGCCTGCGGACCCTGGCCGATCCGGCCGCGTTCCCCGGCTGGTTCCGCAGCATCGTCCGCCACCAGGCCCACCGGCTCCTCCGACAGAGGCACTGGGATCCGCTGCCTCTGGATGCCGCGGCGGCGATTCCGGCCGCAGATGGGGCTCCCGACGCGAGACTCGAGCGGGGTCAGCGGATCGCCACCGTCCTGGACGCGATCGGCCGGCTGCCGGCCTCCCTCTGCGAGGTGATCACGCTCTTCTACGTGCACGAGTGCACGCAGCAGGACATCGCCACGTTCCTGGGTCTCCCGGTCACGACGGTCAACAACCGGCTGCACGCCGCCCGCAGGCAGCTCAAGCGGAGGACGCTGACCATGGTCAAGGACACGCTGGAAGCACATCGGCTCCCCGACGACTTCGCGGCGCGCATCGGGCGCATCGTGCGAGCCCGAGACGGGGTGGTCGAGGTGCTCTTCGATCCCACCAGCCTGCCCGACCCGCTCACCGAGCTCACGGTGAGCGACCAGGCCCGGCGGCGCGCGGTGACGGTGCAGGTGGTCCAGCTGCTGAAGGACGGTGTGGTGCGATGTGTGCCCCTCGCTCCCAGTGACGGGCTCGCGCCCGGAATGACCGTGCTCAGCTCGGGCCGGCGCTCCGAGGGAACGCTGAGCCGCGAGGCCCTGGACGGGGCGGTGCGTCGGCTGACCGGGCCGCCCACGGACGTGGGCGGGCTCCCCGATCTGCTGGAGACCGGCATCAAGGTGGTCGACGTGATGTGCCCGGTCGTCCGCGGCGGCACGGTGGCGATCGCGGGGGAGTATCGCGCCGGGAGCATGGTCGTCGTCGAAGAGCTGGCCTGGCGCCTCCGGGGCGAGCCGGGTGGCGTCTCGATCTTCGCGTTCATCCCGCCCGGCCCGGGCATGTCCTTCCAGGAGGTCTGGGAGAAGGAGGGCTACACCGGCGGTACCGTCGGCAGCGTGCAGACTTTCTACTTCGTCGGGGACGAGGAGTGGACCGCCGAGCGCCTGGCGCGCCTGCCCGCGGTGGACGCCATCATCCGCCTCTCGCAGGGGCTCGCGCAGCTCGGCATCTACCCCACCGTCGACGCGGTGCTCTCGAGGTCCCGGGGGCTGGACGACCGCGTGGTCGATCCCGGACATGCCCTGATCGCGGGACGGATCCGGAACGCCCTCGTGGCCGCCGCGGGTGATGGGGGCCCGCGTGTCCCTCCCGCCGGAGCGGCGGATCCCGTGAACCGCCGCGCGCGGAAGCTCTGGCTCTTCTTCACCCAGCCATTCTTCGTGGCCGAGGCGTACACGCGCCGGCCCGGGGTGTTCGTGAGCCGCGCGGAGGCGCTGCGCGGTTGCCGCGAGATCCTGGACGGCCTCCACGACGATCTGCCGGACGAAGCCTTCTACTTCACGGGCGGGATCGACGAGGTCCGCGCGCGCGCCGCCGAGCTGCGCGACGGCAAGAAGAAAGCGTGAAGGAGCCTTCTACCCCGCGTGGTTCGGGAACATGCGCTCGAAGATCGAGGGATCGGTGCGCGAGCGGAAGAAGGCCATCTGGCGGTCCGAGTAGTCGGCACCGGCCCGGAAGACGATCGCGGCGGTAGCCAGCAGTGTGCCGTCGGCGGCGAGCAGGGCCGAGCGGGTCCGCCAGAAGGTTTGCCGCCGGTCCACCGGCGTCACGTCGGCGAAGCGGCCCACCGCGGTAACCGGGCCCGGCGCGATCGCGTCCGGGCGCAGCAGCGTCAGGTCGATGCGGTTGGTGAGGCCGCCTTCCTTCGTGACGAGGGCACCGAGCCACCAGGCCACCTCGTCGAGCACCACCGCGGGCAGGGCGGAGGCGAGGCGGCCGCCGGACCGGCGCCAGGGCTCGCGGGGCAGGAAGCGGGCCCAGACCCCGTCCGCATCGAAGCGGAGGCCGAGCTGCAGCCCGAGCGGATTGTGCGCGCCGCAGGCCAGGCACTGATCGGACCGCGGCATCGGCCAGCCCTCGCGTCCGCCCGCCCGCCAGCCGGGATCGGGCGCGGTGTCCTCGATCTCCCCGCGACCGATCGTGGCCGACGTCAGCGGCTGCGCCCCATCGAGAATGGTGACGGTCACGGCGCCGCCGCCGTCGGCGTGGCCTTCGAGCGCGAGCGGCGTGTCGAGCGGGACCGAGGAAGTGAGGCGGCCCTCGATCCGGCGCGGCGCGTGGTCCGAGCCCAGCGCGGCGGCGGCCGAGTCCAGCAGCGCGACCAGTCCGCCGCCGTGCACGATGCCGGGCCAGCTCTGCAGGAGCGGCGGCGCGAGGAAGCGCCCGCGGCCGTCGGACTCGAGCTTCGCGGCGGCGGCCATGACGTCGCCGACGGCCGGCCCCGTCGGGCGCGCGCGCGCCCGCGTGCTATACTCGCGAGGGTTCATGCCGCCGGTCATTCTACTGTCGCCGTCGCTCCCCCCGCAACGCGTGTGACCAGCTCGACCCTCGAGCTTCTGAGCCATGGCCCGTTCGCGCGGATCATGCTCACGAACTTCTTCTTCTTCGGCGCGCTGAACGGCTTCCTGCTCCTGCCGCTGTATATCCAGAGGCTCGGCGGTGACGAGGCGGATATCGGGCTGGTGCAGGGCCTCTACAGCGCGGCCGGCATCGTGTGCCAGCCGGTGGTGGGCGCCCTCATCGACTACCTCGGTCGGCGCTTCTTCATGCGCGTCGGCACGCTGCTGCTCGTCGTGTCCTGCGCGCTCTTCGTGGTGTCGAGTCCGCTGCCCCTGCTCGGGGTGCTGCGCATCCTGCAGGGCGTGGCCTTCTCCACCTTCTTCGTCGCCAACTACATCCACGTGGTCGAGATGGTGCCGGTGGAGCGCCGCGGCTGGGCGCTCGGCATCTTCGGCCTCTCGGGCCTCGTCTCCACCTCGCTCGCCCCGCTCTTCGGCGAGTTCGTGATCCGCCGCTTCGGCTTCCCCACGTTCTTCATGGCCTCCACCGTCATCGCCGCGGTGGCCGCCGCGACGTGCTGGCACGTGCGGGACGTGCGCCCGGCCGCGCTGGGCGCCCGGCCGGGCCTGCATGTCATCCGGGAAGGGCTGCTCGAGCTGCGGCACATGCACATGCTGATCGGGTTGTTCTTCGGGCTCGGCACCGGGACGATCTTCACTTTCCTCCCGACCTTCGGCGAGGACCTCGGCATCACGAGCGTCGGCCTCTTCTACACCGCATACGCGGTCGCGGCCATGCTGGTGCGGGTGGTGGGCGGCAACCTGATCGACGTTCGCGGGCGGCGGGCGGTGATCATCCCCTGCATGTTCGTCCAGGCCGCCGCGACCTGCATCATCGCCCTGGTCGCCATCCTGTTCGCGCCGTCGCTCGGGCTGCCGGTGCTGCCGTTCATCTTCCTGGCCGGGTTCCTGGCCGGCGCCGCCCACGGCTTCCTCTACCCGGCCATGTCCGCCCTGCTGATGGACGTGACGCCCGAGCGCCGCCGCGGCAGCGCGGTGGGCATCTTCAGCTCGGTGATCCTCGTCGGGAACTCGTTCGGGGCCATCGCCTTCGGCTACGTGGCGCACGGCCTCGGGTACGCGGTGATGTGGAGCGCGCTCACCGTGCTGCTGATGATCGGCTCCTTCCTGAGCGTCCGGCTGCGCGTGGGCTACGCGAAGCCGGCGCCGGCGCCCGCGCCCGCGTCCTGAGCCGGGGGCGCGGTTGACTTGCCCTGGGGGCGGGCCGATACTGGCTCGCACGACGCCGCGTGGGAGGCCCCGTCGATCATGGTGAGACGCAGCCAGTATCGCCGTCTGGTGCCGGTGCTCGCGCTGGGCGTTCTGCTCGCGGGCGCCCGCAATCCGGGGGAGATGCCCGCGCCGCCCGCGGCGGGCCCGCAGGAGGTCACGGTGATCGGCGTGTTCAGCGATCAGCGCGGCCAGCACGGCGTGATGCTCGAGGGCAAGCGCGACAAGCGGCGGTTCCTGATGGGGATCGGGGCCGCCGAGGCAACCGCCATCGCGGTTCCGCTCGAGAACATCACGCCGCCGCGGCCGCTCACCCACGACCTCTTCCTCACCCTGTTCGGACGGCTCAAGGTCTCGGTCACCAAGGTGGTGATCACGGACCTGCGCAACAACACCTACTACGCGACGGTGCACCTGATCTCGGGGGGGACCGCGATGGAGCTCGACTCGCGGCCGTCTGACGCCATCGCGCTGGCCATCCGCGCGAAGGTGCCCGTCTTCGCCGAGGAGCGCGTGTTCGAGAAGTCCGAGCGGGTGCCGGGCAGCCCCGGCGGCCCAGGGGAGCGGATCTAGCCCCATGTCGAGCGAGACCCCCCGCGCCGGCGCGCCGGCCCTGCCGCCGCACAATCCCATGCAGAACGTCGAGGGGCAGCAGTGGACGATCGAGCGGCGCCTGGGCGAGATCTTCGGCAAGCTCGGAGAGAAGCTCGCCGATCTCACCGGTCGGGTCGAGGTGAAGGTCAAGCCGGAGACCTCGTTCACGGATATCGGCGGTCTCACCGAGGCCAAGGGCATCGTGCGGAGCTTCGTCACCGCGCTGACCGATCCCGAGCTCTACCGCAAGTGGGGCATCAGCCCGCCCAAGGGCCTGCTGATCTACGGGCCGCCGGGCACCGGCAAGACGCTGCTGGCGCGCGCGCTCGCCACCGAGGCGGGGGCCGTCTTCTACCACCTGAAGCTCGGCACGCTCACCTCCAAGTTCGGGCCCAATACCGGCGAGCTGCTGCAGGAGATCCTCGGCCTGGCCCGGGAGCAGGGCCGGGGCGTGGTCTTCCTGGATCAGGCCGACGCGCTCGCGCTCGAGCATCTCCTGCCTCCGGCGCAGGCCCGCGAGGCGGGGGCGCGCATCGTGGCCGCGCTGTGCGAGAAGCTCGACACCCTGGAGGACTTCTCCAGGATCGTGGTGGTGGCGGCGACCAGCCGCACGGACGCGGTGGATCCCTCCCTGGTGGCCCCGGGCCGCCTCGATCGCCTGGTCGAGGTGCCGCTGCCCGACGCGGCCGCGCAGCAGCAGATCCTCGAGCTGACGCGGACGCGCGCCGAGCAGGCCGCCGACCGGCGCCTGGTCGGCGATCTCGACTACCGCTCCCTGCTGCCGCCGATGGGCGGCATGAGTGGGGGCGAGCTCCGCGATCTGCTGCGCCGCGCGCTCGAGGAGAAGGTCCACGCGGCCGGGCAGGGCCAGGACGCGGGGCTCGTCACCACCCAGGACCTGCTGCGCCAGGTGGACGTCTATCGGCGCATCCGGGCCGTCGTCGAGAAGATCCGCTACGGGCAGTACCTCTAGCCCGGGAGCGAGGCCCGGGAGCGAGGAGAGATATGCGCACCCATCGAGGATCCGGGCACTGGTCCGGTTGGCTGGCCGTCGCGGCGGGGCTCTTCCTGGCGGCGGGTCCAGCCAATGCCCAGTGGGACAAGCTGCTGAAGGGGCTGGGCGGGGAGGGGAGCCAGGGCGCCGGGCTCTCGGACGCCAAGATCGGCGCGGGGCTCAAGGAAGCGCTCCAGGTCGCCACCGAGAAGACGGTGAGCCTCACCGGGAAGACCGACGGCTACTTCGCCAACCAGGTCATCAAGATCCTCATGCCGGAGAAGCTGCGGAGCTTCGAGACCGGCCTGCGCGCGGTGGGCTACGGCGGGCAGATCGACGAGCTGGTCCTCGGCATGAACCGGGCCGCGGAGCGGGCGGCGCCCCAGGCCAAGCAGATCTTCTTCGACGCCATCGGCGAGATGAGCTTCGACGACGCCCGCAAGCTCTTGAACGGCGGGGACACCGCGGCCACCGAATACTTCCGGTCCAAGACCACGCCGCGGCTGACCACCGCGTTCCGGCCGGTGGTCGAGCGGTCCATGAGCCAGGTGGGGGTGAGCCGGCAGTACAAGGACCTCGTCGGGCGCTTCGATTCGATCCCCTTCGCCAAGTCTCAGGCTTTCGACCTGGACGGCTACGTCGTGGACAAGGGGCTGGGCGGGCTCTTCACGGTGCTCGGGGAGCAGGAGAAGCAGATCCGCACCAACCCGACCGCCCGCGCCACCGATCTCCTGAAGGAAGTCTTCAAGCGCTAGCGCGTCGATCAGCCCCGAGTGGTACCATGGCGCCGCGTCGATGCCATCGGTCACCCGCGTGCGCGTGCGCTACAAGGACACCGACACCATGTCGGTCGTCTACTACGGCAACTACCTCACCTACTTCGAGGTGGGGCGCGTGGAGTACCTCCGCGAGTACGGCTGGCCCATGTCGGCGGTGAACGAGCGCGTGCACCTGCCGGTGGTGGAAGCCTTCGTGAAGTACGTCAAGCCCGCCCGGCTCGACGACCTGCTCGAGATCACCTCGCGGGTGAGCGAGTGCAAGCGGGCCAGCTTCCGGTTCAGCTACGAGATCCACAACGAGACCAAGGAGCTGCTGGCCACCGGGCATACCGTGCACGCCTGCTGGAACCCGGCCACCGCCAAGATGATTCCCATCCCGGACTGGCTGAAGGAGATCATGCCCGATGCCGACCTCGACCCCGTCACGCCCCGACGCTGACCGGCGGCCCCGGCCGATCGCGGAGATCGCGCGCGAGCTCGGCCTGGGCGCGGAGGAGTGGATCCCCTACGGCCACGACAAGGCCAAGGTGCGCGTCGGGGCGCTGGTCGCCCGCCGCGACCGGCCCGACGGCAAGCTGGTGGTGGTGTCGTCCATCACCCCGACCCCGGCCGGGGACGGCAAGACCACCATGACCATCGG
>DASQAL010000251.1:0-11425 GCA_035635775.1 Candidatus Acidiferrum sp. | reverse complement strand
CTTGATGTCCATGTTGCCGCCGTTCTCGCGCGGCGGGATGGTCCGAAGCCCCTCGGTGGCCGCCGCGCCCTTGCCGGGCACCGCCCCCGCCGCGTCGGGGGTCATGACGAGGCCCCCGCGGCTCAGGAGATCCTGCTCGCGCTTGGCCCACGCCGTCACCTGCGCGTGCGACGGCGCCACCCCGATCACGCCCATGAAGGGCGCGCCGGGGATGCGCACGCCCGCCAGCTCCTTCGAGGTGGCCCAGCCGTCGGCGATGCGCCAGTGCACGAGATACGGCACCGTGTAGAGATCCCGCAGGAAGCCGAGCCCGGGCACGATGCCGGTGAAGGCGTGGGGCTGCGGCCGGACGTCCACGAACTCGATCTCGAGGAGATCGCCCGGGCGAGCGCCCTTCACCAGCACCGGCCCCGTGATCGGATGGATGGCGCCCGCGTCCATCGTGGCCATGCTGGCGGCGGTGGTCGTGGGCCCCAGTTGACCATCCACGCCGTCGCGGGTCTCGAGCACGACCTCCTCGCCCTCGTCCACCTCCAGGATGGGCGGGACGTCGGGGTGCCACCGGTTGTGGCCGGTGCGGGGCTGGTCGATCAGCCGCTTGCTGCGATCGATCTCGACGCTCTTCATGATGATGCCTCCGCGCTCCGGAACGCGCGCCAGCGCTCCTCGGCCTGGGCGAAGCCGGGCCCGCGGTCGATCAGCGGCAGGTCGCGGGCCCGGCGCGCGCGCCCTTCCTGGGTGGCGGTCTTGTCCACCTCGAGCGTGGCCTCGTCCAGCACCACCCCGTAATCTTCCAGCGCCCCGCGGGGGGTCACGAAGCCACGCGCCACATCCTGGCGCACCCGCTCGGGCTCGCGGGCGAGCGGATCGCCCCAGCCGCCGCCCCCGCAGGTCTCGAAGCGGAGCAGGTCGCCGCGCTTGAGGATGATCGCGTCGCCCAGCGCAGGGAGCACCCGCTCCTCCGGCGTGCCCGGGTTGAGCGTGATGCGCCCGGTCCGGCCCGCGCCGCCGCCCGCCACCCCGTAGGGCGCGACCACCGTGTTCTCCATGCGCGTGGCCAGCTCGGCGCGCTCGGCCAGCACGCGCACGTCGCGCACCACGCCGGTGCCGCCGCGCTGGACGCCCGGCCCGCCCGAATCCGGGCGCACCGCGTAGCGCTCCACCCGGAGCGGGAAGTCGCGCTCCACGTACTCCACCGGGTAGTTCTCCTGGGCGATGTAGTAGATGACGTCCACCCCGTCGGCGAACGGCCGCGCCCCGAGCCCGACCCCCAGCCCCTCGATGCAGAGGATCGGCCGCTGGCGGGCCGCGTCCCAGGCCCGGAAATAGTAGAGGACGTAGACCGGTGAACCCGCGGGCACGCGGCCGCGGTTGGCCTGGGCCAGCGTGCCGAAGATGCAGGACATCACCCGGAAGCGCGTGTTGGCGCGCATGCCGAGCGGCGCCGGGAAACGCGGCTTGAGGATGCTGCCCTCGCGGGCGATCCACTCGTCGAGGTTGTGGAGCAGCCCCTCGTTGACCTCGAGATCGGGGTCGAGCGACTGCAGATACCGCCCGAAGGCGATGCGGAGCAGCCCGGGATTGGTCGTGAAGTTGATCGGGCCGCGCGCCTGGTCGTCCGAGTTGGAGCCGTCGAGACGCACGTGGTCCCCCGCGCGCGTCAGCGTGAGGTCGATGCGGTACGGCCGGGCCTCGGCCCCGCCGTCGCTGTCGAGGAAGTCGTGGAAGCGCCACTCCCCCGGCGGCACCAGCTCCAGGAACAGCTCGCGCGCCCGCGTGGCGGTCTGGGCGATGCACTCGTCGAAGGCCGCGAGCAGCGTGTCCACCCCGTAGCGTGCGCACAGCTCACCCAGCCGGGTCTCGGCCAGGTGGCAGGAGGCCATCATGGCGCGGGTGTCGCCCTCCACCAGGTCGGGCAGCCGCGAGTTGCGGAGGAAGATCCGGTACGCCTCCTCGTTGAGCTGCCCCTCGCGGACGATCCGCACGGGCGGCACCAGGACGCCCTCGTGGTAGATCTCGGTGGCGTGCGGCGAGATCGAGCCGGCCCGCAGCCCGCCGATGTCCTGGTAGTGGCCGAACGTGGTGGCGAAGGCCACCGGCCGTCCCTCGTGGAAGACCGGCACCGTGAACACCATGTCCTGGTGGTGCTGCACGGCGCCGTCCGAGATGTACGGGTCGTTGAACCAGTAGACGTCGCCCGGCCGCATGGTCTCGAGCGGGTAGAGCTTGAGGATCGGCTGCAGCATGCCGGGCCCGCTGCCCGAGATGTGGCAGGCCACGATGCGGCCCCGCGTGTCGAAGATGCCGACGAAGTAGTCCTTCTTCTCCTTGATGAAGGGCGACATCGCGCAGCGCTCCATCAGGAGCTCCATGTCGCGGATCGCGGAGGCCAGGCTGCCGCGGATGATCTCGAGCGTGATCGGATCGACGCGCGGGATCTTGGACATGGGGGACTCAGGCATGGGAGCGCTCCAGGAGGATATTGTGCGCGTCGTCGACCCGGGCGCGGAAGCCCGGCGCCACCAGCGGGGTGGCGTCGTCCTGCTCGATGATCGCCGGCCCGTCGAAGACCATGCCCGGCGCCAGACCGCCCCGCGCGTAGCAGGGCGTGGAGACGAAGCCCGCGCCGCGGAAGTAGACCGGCCGGTGGCCGGTGACCGCGTCGGGCAGGGCGCCCTCGCCCGCCGCGGGCCGGCGCATCTCGCGGTGCGGCAGCGTGCCCACCGCGGTGAGCCGCAGGTTCACCAGCTCCACGGGCGCATTCGGCAGATCGTAGCTGTAGAGCCGCCGGTGCTCGGCGTGGAAGGTCGCGACGAGCTGCTCGAGCCGGGCCGGGGTCGGCGGGCCGTCGCCCAGGGGGCAGGTCAGCTCGAAGCTCTGGTGCTCGTAGCGCAGGTCCGCGCCGCGCTCGAAGCGCTGCCGCTCGCGCTCCACCTGCTCGCCCTCGAGCCAGGCCTGGGCCTGGCGCTCCAGCTCCATCCAGGCCCCCTCGAGCTCCGCCACCTTGCTCCCCGCCTCGGCCAGCCGGCGCGTCGCGGTGCCCACCGTGCGCACGAAGGTCGAGCGGATGTCGGTGTCGAGCAGGCCCCAGGTGGACAGCACGCCCGGCCGCGGCGGGATGATCACGGTCGGGATGTCGAGCAGCTCGGCCAGGCGGCAGGCGTGGAGCGGCCCGGCGCCCCCGAAGGCGACCAGGGCGAAGCGCCGCGGGTCGTGGCCGCGCCCCACCGACACGGTGCGGATGGCGCGGGCCATGGTGCTGTCCACGATCTCGACGATGCCGGCCGCCGCGTCCCCCACCTCGAGACCGAGCGGGCGGCCGATGCGGGCCGCGATGGCCTCGCGCGCCGCCGCCACGTCGAGCGGCAGCTCGCCGCCCAGCAGGGCGGCCGGGATGCGGCCCAGCACCAGGTGCGCGTCGGTGACGGTGGGCTCGGTCCCGCCGCGGCGGTAGCACACCGGGCCCGGCTCGGCGCCCGCGCTACGCGGCCCCACCGTGAGGCGGCCCGCGCTGGTCACCGCCGCGATGGACCCGCCGCCCGCGCCGATCGTGTGGATGTCCACCATGGGCAGCTTGAGCGGGAACGGCCCGATCATGCCGTCCTTGGTGACCTCGGGCCGCCCGTCGCGTACCAGGCAGATGTCGGCGCTGGTCCCGCCCACGTCGATCGAGATGATGTCGCCGAAGCCGGCCGAGCGCCCGACCGACACCGCGCCGACCACGCCCGCGGCGGGGCCCGAGAGCACGGTCTGCACCGGCTGGCGCACGCAGGTGGCCGCGCTGGTGACGCCGCCGTCCGACTTCATGATGAGCAGCGGCGCCTGGACGCCCTCGCCGTCCAGCGCCTCGCGCAGCACGCTCACGTAGCGGCTCACCGGCGGCATCACCGCCGCGTTGAGCGCGGTCGCCATGGTCCGCTCGAACTCACGGAACTGGGGCAGCACCTCGGAGGAGAGCGAGACGAGCACGCCGGGGTACTCCTCTACCAGGATCGCCTGCATGCGCTGCTCGTGCGCGGGGTTGGCGTAGGCGTGCAGGAAGACCACCGCGACCGCGGGGACGCCCATCTGGGCGAGGTGGCGGGCGAGGGCGCGGGCGCCCGGCTCGTCGAGCGGGCGCAGCACGGAGCCGTCCACGTCGAGCCGCTCCTCCACCTCGAACACCCGCTCCGGCGTGATCGGCCGCGTGGGCTTGGACCAGCCGTAGAGGTTGCCGTGGCGCGGGATGTCGTGGCGGCCGATCTCGAGCACGTACTTGAAGCCGGATGTCGTCACCAGCGCGGTGGGCGGCGTCTTGCCCTCGAGGATCGCGTTGGTGGCGGTGGTGGTGCCGTGGAAGACACGCAGCACGTCGGCCGGGGCCCGGCCGGCCAGGGCCAGCACCTTGCGCACGGCGGTGATGAAGCCGGCTTCGAGCGCCCCGGGCGTGGAGGGCGTCTTCGCCACCCAGAGGGCGCCGGTGGCGGCGTCGGTGAACGTGATGTCGGTGAAGGTCCCGCCTACGTCGATGGCGAGCGTGCAGGTCTTGGTCACGGGCCCGGCTATTGTAGACCTGTGGAGGATGGCGGGAAAGAGACCCCGCGCCCAGCCAACCGGCCGACCGTCTGCTACACTTCGTATAGGCGACGTCGCTGCGTCGTCTAACCGTATGGAATTCAAGGACTACTACAAGACGCTCGGGGTCGCGCGGACGGCCGACGACAAGGCGATCAAGACCGCCTACCGCCGGCTCGCCCGCAGGCACCACCCCGACGTGAACAAGGGGAAGGCCGACCGCTTCAAGGAGATCAGCGAGGCCTACACGGTCCTCTCGGACCCCGAGAAGCGCAAGCGCTACGACACCCTCGGGCCCGACTGGGAGCGCTACGCCCAGGCCGGCGCGGGTGCCGGGGCAGGCGGGCGCTCGCCCTTCGAAGGCCGTAATGTCCGGTTCAGCCAGGAAGGCGACGCGGGCGGCTTCTCGGATTTCTTCCGCACGATCTTCTCGGACCTGGGCGGCTTCCGCCGCGGCCAAGCCGGCGGCGGCGCGACCGAGTTCGACTTCTCGGACGTGGGCGACCTGGGCGGCGGCTTCGGCCCGGTGAGCCGCGGCCACGACGTCGAAGCGGGCATCGAGCTGACGCTCGAGGAGGCCTTCCAGGGGGCGAAGAAGACGATCGCGCTGGAGCTCGACGAGCCGTGCCCGCAGTGCGGCGGCTCCGGCAACGTCAACCGGCGCCCCTGCCCGCGGTGCCGGGGCGGCGGCTGGACCAAGAGCACGCGGAACCTGGAGGTGAAGATCCCGGCGGGCGTGGACACCGGCTCGCGCGTGCGCATGGCGTCCGAAGGCGTCGGCGGCGGCTCGGGTGACCGCGGGTCCCGCGGCGACCTCTACCTGCGCGTGACGGTGGCGCCGCACCCGCGCTTCGAGCGCAAGGGCGACGATCTCCACGCGGACCTGCCGCTGCCGGTGACGGTGGCCGCGCTGGGCGGCGAGGTCTCGGTCCCCACGCTCAAGGGGCAGGTGTCCATGAAGATCCCGGCGGAGACGTCGAGCGGCAAGACCTTCCGGCTCCCCGGTTACGGCATGCCGCGTCTCAAGGGCGGCGGGGTCGGCGACCAGTTCGTGCGGGTGCAGATCACGATTCCAACCGGGCTCGGCTCGAGAGAGAAAGAGCTATTCCAGGAGCTGAAGAAGCTCAGACCGGAGACCAACTGAGATGAGGCTCGACAAGTTGACCGTCAAGGCCCAGGAGGCGATCCAGGCCGCGCAATCGCTGGCCGACCAGGGTAACCATCAGGCCGTCGAGCCCGAGCACCTGCTGCTGGCGCTGCTGCAGCAGCAGGAGGGCGTGGTGGGGCCCCTGCTCGCCAAGCTGGGGGCGCGCCCGGAGGCGCTCGCGCGCCAGGTGCAGACCGAGATCGAGAAGCTGCCCGCGGTGCGCGGCGGCGGCGGGCGCCAGTACGCCTCCCAGCGCTTCGAAGGCGTGATCGATCGATCGTGGCAGGAAGCGGAGAGGCTCAAGGACGAGTACGTCTCCACCGAGCACCTGCTGATCGCCATCGCCCAGGAGAAGGGCGGCGCGACCGGGCGCCTGCTCGCCGCGGCGGGCGTGACCGCGGAGGCCATCTACCGCTCGCTGGTGGACGTGCGCGGCACGCAGCGCGTGACCGATCCCAATCCCGAGAACAAGTACCAGGCCCTCCAGCGCTACTCGAAGGACCTGACCGACCTGGCCCGCAAGGGCAAGCTCGACCCGGTCATCGGGCGCGACGAGGAGATCCGCCGGGTGATCCAGGTGCTCTCGCGCCGGACCAAGAACAACCCGGTGCTGATCGGCGAGCCCGGCGTGGGCAAGACCGCCATCGTCGAAGGGCTCGCCCAGCGAATCGTCGCCGGCGACGTCCCCGAGGGGCTCAAGAACAAGCGGCTGGTGGGGTTGGACATCGGCGCCATGGTGGCGGGCTCCAAGTACCGCGGTGAGTTCGAGGACCGCCTGAAGGCGGTGCTGCGCGAGATCACCGAGTCCAACGGCGAGATCATCTGCTTCATCGACGAGCTGCACACCCTGGTGGGCGCGGGCGCGGCGGAGGGCGCGGTGGACGCGGCCAATATGCTGAAGCCGGCGCTGGCCCGCGGCGAGCTGCGCTGCGTGGGCGCCACCACGCTCGACGAGTACCGCAAGCACATCGAGAAGGACCCCGCGCTGGAGCGCCGCTTCCAGCCGGTGCTGGTGCGCGAGCCCTCGGTGGAGGACACCATCGCGATCCTCCGCGGCCTCAAGGAGAAGTACGAGGTCCACCACAAGGTCAAGATCAAGGACTCGGCCCTGGTGGCGGCGGCGGTGCTCTCGCACCGCTACATCGCGGACCGCTTCCTGCCCGACAAGGCCATCGACCTGATCGACGAGGCCTCCTCGAAGCTCCGCATTGAGATCGACTCGATGCCCGCCGAGCTGGACGAGACCCAGCGGCGCATCATGCAGCTCGAGATCGAGCGGGTGTCGGTGGCCCGCGAGTCCGACGAGGTCTCGCGCGAGCGGCTGGCGCGCCTGGACGCGGAGCTGGCCGAGCTGCGCGAGAGGTCGGCGCGGCTCAAGAACCAGTGGCAGGCCGAGAAGGCCGCGATCATGACCATCGGCAAGATCAAGGAGGACGCGGAGGCCGCCCGCGCGGCCATGGCCGACGCCGAGCGGCGGGGCGATCTCCAGAAGGCGGCGGAGCTGCGCTACGGCACGCTCATGGAGCTGGACAAGCGGCTCACCGCCGAGAACGCCCGCCTGGCCGAGATGCAGAAGGCCGGCCGCATGCTGAAGGAAGAGGTGGACGAGGAGGACGTGGCCGAGGTGGTGGCCAAGTGGACGGGGATCCCGGTCACCCGGCTGCTCGAGGCCGAGGTCCAGAAGCTCGTGAAGATGGAGGAGCGCCTGGCCGAGCGGGTCGTGGGCCAGCGCGAGGCCATCGTGGCCGTCTCCAACGCGGTCCGGCGCGCGCGGTCCGGCCTCTCGGACCCGAACCGGCCCATCGGCTCCTTCCTGTTCCTCGGCCCCACCGGCGTGGGCAAGACCGAGCTGGCGCGGGCGCTGGCCGAGTTCATGTTCGACGACGAGCGGGCCATGATCCGCATCGACATGTCCGAGTACCTGGAGAAGCACACGGTGGCGCGGCTCATCGGCGCCCCCCCGGGCTACGTGGGCTACGACGAGGGCGGCCAGCTCACCGAGGCGGTGCGGCGGCGCCCCTACTCCGTGGTGCTCTTCGACGAGATCGAGAAGGCCCACGCCGACGTCTTCAACGTGCTGCTCCAGCTCCTCGACGACGGCCGCCTCACCGACGGCCAGGGCCGCACGGTGGACTTCCGCAACACGGTGGTCATCATGACGTCGAACCTCGGGAGCCAGTTCTTCCGCGAGGAGAAGGATCCCGCGCGGGTGCGCGGGCTGATCCTGGACCTGCTCAAGCAGGCCCTGCGGCCCGAGTTCCTGAACCGCATCGACGAGACCGTGGTCTTCCAGCCGCTCGGCCGCGAGGAGATCGGCTCGATCGTGGAGATCCAGGCGCGGCACCTGGTCAAGCGGCTGGCCGACAAGCGCATCACGCTCGAGGTGACCACGGCCGCCAAGGCGCTGCTGGCCCAGGAGGGCTACGACCCGGTCTACGGAGCGCGGCCGCTCAAGCGGACCATCCAGCGCATGGTCCAGGATCCGCTGGCCCTCGAGCTGCTGAGCGGCACCTACGGCGAGGGCGACACCGTGGTCGCCGACGCCGACCACGGCCGGATCGTCTTCCGGAAGCGGGTGGACGCGAAGCTGGTCTAGCCGCTCCCCTCACCCTGCCCTCTCCCCAGTGGGGAGAGGGGGAATCGAAACCCTCTCCCCCTAAGGCGAGAGGGCAGGGTGAGGGGTGGCTACGTGTGCCCCGGCTTGCGCTGAATGCCGATTGTCGAGGGGCGCGGCCGGTTGGCCGGATCGCCGGTTGCGCTGTCGGGCCAGTTGCTGCCGCGGGGCACGGTGCGGGTCTGGGAGAACAGACTGCCGTCGAGCTTGAGCATCTCGATGGTGCGGCTCAAGATCGTGCCGTCGCCGATCGGGCTGTCCTCGCTGGGATGCTGGACCGAGATGATGAGCGTGTCATCCACGAAGGTGGGCCCCGTCATCTCGCAACGTACGGGACCGTAGGCGAAGGGACAGACCTGCCCGGCGTCGGGGCCGTCGAGGGGCACGACGAAGAGCCAGTTGGCGCCGAACACGCCAACCAGGTTCGCGGTGTTGCCGGATAGAGAATGGTTGATCACCTGGTTGCCTGCTCCCGCGTCAGGGTGGAGGGCCCGCTCTGTGCGGACCACACGCTAGCGGAAACAGATTGCGGAACGGTGACCGATCGGTCACGTTTCGTCCGAGATCAACGGCGCCGGATGCGCCGAAGGCGCAGCCGACCGGGTTGGCTAGGTTCCGATCGGGCCGCCGTCGGCGCGGCGGATCACCACGGTGGCCGAGCGGGGTCGCCCCCCGCGCGGGCCGTCCGGCCACGCGCTGATCGCCTTCGGCGTGGCCGGGTTGCTCCGCTCGCTCGGCGTCTCTCCCGGATGCTGGATGTTCACGAAGAGCGTCCGCCCGTCCGGCGTGCCGGTCGCGCCGGTGATCTCGCAGCCGTTGGGGCCGGTGAGAAACCGCCGCACCTCCCGCGTGACCGGATCGGCGGCCAGCATCTGGTTATTGCCCATGCCCGCGTAGTCGCCCTTGTTGAGGAGGCGGGTGGACACGTCGGTCTGGATCCAGAGCACGCCGCGCCCGTCCACCCACAGCCCGTCCGGCGAGCCGAAGACGTCGCCCTTGATATCGCCGCGCCGGTTCGCGTCGGCGCTCGCGGGGTCGCCGCAGAGGACGAAGACGTCCCACTCGAAGCGCGTCGCGGTCGGATCGCCGCCGCGCTCCCGCCAGCGGACGATGTGGCCGTACACGTTCTCCGCCCGCGGATTGGCCGGGTCCGGTCCCGGGCGCCCGGGCTGGCCCCGGGTCTCGTTGTAGGTGAGCGCGCAGTAGGCCTCGCCGGTCTGCGGGTGCACCGCGATCCACTCCGGGCGGTCCATCTTGGTCGCCCCCGCGACCTCTCCGGCCCGGCGCGCCTGAATGCAGATCTCGGCCTGGGTCGGGAAGCCGGCGCCCGCGTCGAGCCCGTTCCGGCCCGGGGCCAGCTCGAGCCAGACGCCGGTGCCGTCGGCGTCGAAGCGGGCCGCGTAGAGCGTGCCGTGCTCGAGGACACGCGTGTTGGCCGCGCGATCGCCCGGGGTGTGGGGATCGCGGCTCACGAACTTGTAGACGTACTCGAAGCGCTCGTCGTCGCCCATGTAGAAGGCCACGCGGCGGTCTGCGGCCACGGCGAGGGCGGCCCCCTCGTGCTTGAAGCGGCCCATCGCGGTGTGCTTCACGGGCGGCCGGGACGGGTCGAACGGGTCGATCTCCACCACCCAGCCGAAGCGATTCGGCTCGTTCGGATGGCGCGCAGCATCGAAGCGCTCGTCGAACTCGTGCCACCGGTAGCCCCCGCCCCGGTCGGTGATGCCGTAGCGCTGCTGCGGGGCGGGCACGCTCCCGGAACGGTTGACGAAGTAGAACTGGAAATTCTCCTCGCAGGTGAGATAGGTCCCCCACGGGGTGTAGCCCATCGCGCAGTTGCTCATGGTGCCGAGCGCGGTGCGGCCGGCCGGATCGGCGGCGGTCCGCATCCACGCGTGGCCCGCGGCCGGCCCGGTGAGCGCCATCGGGGTCGCCGCGGTGACCCGGCGCGCGAAGCGCGAGGGGCGGACTACATACCAGCGGCCGCCGGCTACTCGCACCTCGATCACCGAGATGCCGTGGGCCGCCTGCGACTTTCGCACCTTCTCGGCGGTCCACGTCAGCATGCCGTCCGGATGGAGCAGGCCGTCGTCCGTGTACTCGTGGTTGATGGCGAGCAGCCCGTGAATCGAGCCGGTCTGGCCAGCGGGGAGCGGGAAGAAGCGCATGCCGTCGTGGTGCATCCCGGCCTGGCGTAGCTGGTCGTCGATGCTGTTGCTCGCGTCCGGCTTGAAGGCGGGGCCATCCGAGATCGGATCGCCCCAGGCATACAGCACCTCCGCGACGTAGCCGCGCGGGACCACCAGGGTGTCGGCCGACGACACGGGCACACCGGTGAAGGCCACCAGCGGGCTCTTGGCCGAGGCCACCGGTCCCAGCCATCCCAGGCCGGCCGCCGCAAGGCCTCCGGTCAGCAGGCTCCGCCGCGACAGCCGCGCCTGGAGCACGTCGTGGAAGGTGGGCATCGCCGACATGATGACGCGGCGATCCGTCGTCGTCCATCGAGAACTGCCGGAACGGGGGGGGGCGGCGACTAGGACTGGCCGAGCAGGTGGTAGACCGCGCGGGAGAGCTCGTCCACCGCGAACGGCTTGAGCAGCACCTGCACCCGCGTGCCCTGGAGGAAGCCCGCGTACTCGGGCGAGTCCACGAAGCCCGAGATGAAGAGCAGGTGCGGGCGCGTATCCGGCCAGCGCCGGGTCAGCTCGAGATAGAGGCTGGGCCCGTCGAGGCCGGGCATCTTCAGATCGCTCACGATCAGGTCATAGGGCATCGCCGCGGCGAGCAGCCGCAGGGCGTCGGCGCCGTCGCGCGCCGTCTCCACCGCGTGCCCGTCCGAGGCGAGGACCGCCGCCACCAGCTCCCGCACCGGGGTCTGGTCATCGACGACGAGAACACGCTTGGTCTGCATGGGCGCTTGCATACCCTCTGAGGAGAGCAAGCCCCCTGCCAGCGGGCCGCGCATCGCGCTTCCCGGGGAGTTACGCGGGAATCGGTTGTTCGAGTTGTCGCGTCCGTCGGCGCCACAACATGACGGACGTCCGCCGGCAGTCGATGCAAAAGTTCGTCCGCACTGCGCGCAGAAGGTGCGCGGTGAGCCGGATCGTCAC
>DASQAL010000250.1:0-4597 GCA_035635775.1 Candidatus Acidiferrum sp. | reverse complement strand
CGAGCGCGAGATCGTGGTCTACGTGCGCCAGCTCATGCGGACGAACAAGGTGGACCAGTCGGCCTTCGACGCGCTCGCCAAGCGCCACGACGCCCAGTGGATGGTGGAGATGACGGCGGCCGCGAACTACTTCGCGATGCTCTGCGGCGTGGTCAACGCCTTCGAGGTGCCGGCTCCGCCCGACGGCGACAAGCTCCCGGCCTGACGCACATGCTGCAGGTGTCGCTCGCGATCTACGAGTCCGGGCGCACCGGGCACACGGTGCGCCCGGACTCGATCGCCTAGCCGGCCGCTCAAAAAGGTCCAGCTGCGAGGCGGCGCCCGAAGGTCGGGCGCGAGGCGTACTTCCTGTACGTTGAGCGCCCCGACCGAGGGCGCCAACGAAGCAGGTGGGCCTTTTTCAGCGGCCGGCTCAGGCCGACGGGAGCGCCTCGTACACGGCGCTCTCGAACTGCCCGTAGAGCTTGAGCGCGCGCGGGTCGGCGAAGGGCAGGATCTGGGTCATGATCAGCCCGCTGACGCGCTTCGCGGGGTCGAGCCAGTAGTAGGTGTTGAAGATCCCGCCCCAGCTCACGGTGCCCGCGCTCCGGCCGTTCGGCCCGGGTCCGACGTTCAGCATGTAGCCGAGCCCCCATCGGATCTGGGCCCCGGGGAAGAGATCGACGTCGTTGGACAGGGCGGGCATCTGCGTCTTCATGATGCCGGCCGGAATGCTGCCGGTGTGGTTCTGCTGCATCAGGGCCACCGTCTCCGGGCGTAGCACGCGCGCGCCCTTCCAGCTCCCGCCGTGCAGCAGCATCTGTAAGAATTCGATGTAGTCGCGGCCCGTCGAGTAGAGTGGGCCGCCGCCCGACCAGAACTCGCCCGCCACCGGCACCCCTTCGAGCGGCTGCGGCAGGAGCGCCCCGTCGGCCTGGCGCACGTGTAGCCGGGCCTGGCGCGCGCGCTGCTCGGGCGAGGTCACGTAGCCGCTGTCCTTCATGCCGAGCGGCGCGAAGATCTTGTCGCGGAAGTACGCGTCGAGCGGCTGCCCACTGGTCGCCTCCACGATGCGCCCGACCCAGTCGGTGTTCACGCCGTACTCCCAGCGCTCGCCCGGATCGAAGATCAGCGGCGTGCGGATGGACGCGACCTTGGCGGTGGCCCGGGCGGGCATGCCGGACGCCTTGATGTACCGCCCGGTGTTCGCGTCCCAGATGTCGTAGCTGAAGCCGGCGGTGTGGGTGAGCAGGTGGCGCAGGGTGATCGGCCGCTTGGCGGGGCGGAGCTTCGGCGCGCCGGCCGCGTCGAAGCCATCGAGCACCTGGGGCGAGCCCAGCGCGGGATCGATATTGGGCACCGGCTCTTCCAGCTTGAGCTTGCCCTGCTCGACGAGCTGCATCGCCGCGACCGAGGTGATCACCTTGGTCATGGACGCGATGCGGAAGACGGTGTCGGGCGTCATCGCGGCCGCGCCCGGCTCCAGCACGCGCGGGCCGAAGGCGCCCTCGTACAGCACGCCCTTGACGGTGGCCGCCATCGCGACGACGCCCGGCACTTCCTTGGCGTCGACGGCCTGGCGGAGCACGCCGTCGATGCGCGCGCGCGCCGGGCCGGCGCTTCCCTGGGCATGAGCTCGGCGGGACATCGTGGCTTCGCCGGCGCCGGCGGTTACGACCGCGGCGAGGGCGGCGGCTCCTTTCAGCAGGTCTCGGCGGGTCTGGGAAATCGGCGTCATTGGCTTCTCCTCCCGGTCCGGACGGTTCAGAGCACCGAGCGCACGAGACCTCCGTCCACGAGGATGGTGGTCCCGGTGATGTAGCTGGATTTGCCGGAGGCGAGGAACGCCACCAGGTGGGCCAGCTCTCTGGGCTCGCCGAGGCGCCCCACCGCGGTCTCGGCCGCGCGCTGGGCCAGCGCCTCTTCCAGCGTGATGCCGAGCTGCTTGGCCCGGGCCGTCACGTTCGACAGCATCCGCTCGCTCATGATCGAGCCGGGGCACACGTTGTTGACCAGGATGCCGTCGCGCCCGACCTCGTCGGCCAGGGTCTTGGCGAAGGCCACCACGCCCAGGCGGGTGACGCCGGAGAGCACGAGGTTGGGGATGGGCTGGTACACGGTGCTGGCCAGGATATTGATGATCCGGCCGGCGGCCTGTTGCTTGAGATGGGGCAGCGCCTCGCGGCACATCCGGGCGAAGAAGAACAGCGATCGCTCCACCGCGGTGGCCCACTGCTCCTCGCTGGCGGTCTGGGCCTGGGCCAGCGGCGGCCCCCCCGAGTTGTTGACCAGGATGTCGAGCCGCCCGAACCGCTCCACGGTGGCCGCCACGAGGCCGCGGATGGTCTCGGGCCGGTCCAGATCGCCCGCGAAGACCAGCACGTCGCGCCCGGTCGCGCCCCGGATGTCCTTCGCGGCCTTCTCCAGATCGTCCCGCGACCGGCTGCAGATCGCGACGTGGCAGCCTTCCTGGGTCAGTACCTCAGCGCAGGCCCGCCCGAGGCCCTTGCTGGCGCCGCCGACGATCGCGACCTTGTCCCCGAGCTCGAGATCCATGGCGCGTGTTATACCACCAAAGGCTGTGATACGCTTCGCCCGCCCGCCGGGCAACTCCGGCTAACCTTCTCTGCGATGAGGTGTGACGATGCGGCCGAACAAGATCAAGCAGATGTGGCGCGAGAACAAGTGCGTGACGATGGGCTGGCTCTCGGTGTCCAACGGATTCACCGCGGAGGTCATGGCCCGGCAGGGCTTCGACGCCCTCGTGATCGATATGCAGCACGGCCTCACCGATATGGCCAACCTCTGGCCCATGTTGCAGGCGGTGTCGCAGACCGACACGGTGCCGGTGGTGCGGGTGGCCTCGAACGACCAGGCCACGATCATGAAGGCGCTGGACTTCGGCGCGTACGGCATCCTGGTGCCGCTGATCAACACCGCCGAGGACGCGGCGAAAGCGGTGGCCGCGTGCCGCTATCCTCCGGTGGGCATACGCTCCTCGGGGCCGGTCCGCGCGGTGCACTACGGCGGCGCCGACTACGTGGCCAAGGCCAACGACGAGATGGTGGTCATGGCGATGATCGAGACCAAGGAGGGCCTCGCCAACCTGGACGCGATCTGCGCCACCCCGGGCCTCGACTGCATCTACATCGGCCCCGCCGATCTCTCGTTCGCGCTCGGGCTCGCGCCGCGGGGTGACAATCCGGACCCGCTACACATCGCGACGTGCGACCGGATCCGCGACGCGGCCCACAAGCACGGCAAGAAGGCGGCGATGCACTGCGCGTCCGCGGCGTTCGCGGCCGGCTCGGTGAAGCGCGGCTTCGACCTGGTCATGCTCTGCTCCGACCTGGCGTCGATGGTCGCGGGCGTGCGCAAGCAGCTCGACGATCTGAAGGCGGCGACCGCGTAGCGAGGGACCCATGACCAGCGGCCCGCTCCGTCCCACCACGCTCGAGGTCGATCTCGACGCGGCGGCGGACAATCTCCGTGCGGTCCGGGCCCTCGTGGGCCCTTCGCGGAGAATCTTCGCCGTCGTCAAGGCGGATGGCTACGGGTTCGGGGCCGCCGAGATGGGGGCGGTGTTCGCCCGGAACGGCGCCGACTATCTGGCGATAGCGGATCTGACCGAGGGGATCCGGCTCCGCCAGCGGGGGATCGCCACGCCGATCCTCGTCTATCCGAACTCACTCCCCGGCGCCGCGGCCGATACGCTCGCCCACGGCCTCGTCCCGACCCTCGTCGATCTCGATGCCGCGCGGGCGTACTCGGAGGCCGCGACCGGGCCGTGCGAGGTGTTCGTCAAGATCGACGTCGGCCTCGAGCGCCTCGGGGTGCCGGCCGAACACGCGGTGAAACTGATCGTGGCGATGCTCGAGCTGAGTCACCTCCGCCTCGGTGGACTGTGCGCCCATCCCCACGCCGAGGTCGGCGGCGATCCCGCGTATGCCGACTGGCAGCTCGCGCGGTTCACCGGAGTCGTCGACGAGCTGGAGGCGCGCGGGGTGCGGGTCCCGGTGAGACTCCTGGCCGCGAGCCCGTTCGTGCTGCGCTTCCCGCACACGTATCTCAACGCGGTCGATCCCGGTCGGATGCTCTACGGCATCACGTTTCCGGGGGAGACGCCGCCGGTTCCGCTCCGTCCGGCGCTCCGCGCCCTCACCACGCGCGTCATCGCGCTCAAGGAGCTGGCGCCGCGCGAGCGCTTCGCCGAGCTGGCGCCCTTTCCGGTGACGGCGCCGCTGCGCCTCGGCGTGATCCCGATGGGATCGGCCGACGGCCTGCGCTGGCTCCACGCTGGACGCGTCCTCGTGCGCGGCCGCGCCGTGCCGATTATCGGCTCCCCGTCGCTCGAGCACACGCGGATCGACTTGACCTCCGTGCCCGACGCCGCCGTGGGCGACGAGGTCGTGATCATCGGCCGCCAGGGCGATCTCGAGATCTCGCCGGCCGAGGTCGCCTCCCGACACGGCCTCGGGCTCCACCACGTGGCCACCACGGTCGGGCCGCGCGTGGCCCGCGTCTATCTCTCCAGCCGCGCCACGGTCTGAAGCGAGGAGTTCCTCATGCCCGTCCAGTACGAGAAGCGCGGCCCCATCGGAATCGTCACCCTCAGTCG
>DASQAL010000249.1:0-10751 GCA_035635775.1 Candidatus Acidiferrum sp. | reverse complement strand
GCCTCGCTCCTCGGCATGCTGATCCTGGCCTCGGCCCGCGACCTGATCCTGCTCTTCGTGGCCTTCGAGCTGATGTCGATCCCGCTCTACTACCTGGCCGGCTTCCTCAAGCGCGAGCCGGAGGCGGTGGAGGCGGCGCTGAAGTTCTTCCTGGTGGGCACGGTCTCCTCGGCGGTGCTGGCCTACGGCCTGTCGTTCATCTACGGCGTCGCGGGCACCACCGACGTGCGGGGCATCGCGGCCGCCATGTCGACGGGGCATCCGATGATGCTGCTCGGCATGCTGCTGGCCCTGGGCGGCCTGGGCTTCAAGATCGCCGCGTTCCCGTTTCACATGTGGGTGCCGGATACCTACGAGGCCGCGAGCACGCCCTTCGTGGCGTGGCTCTCGGTGGCGCCCAAGGCGGCCGGCTTCGTGGTGATCTTCCGGCTCTACCTCGAAGGCATGGGCGATCGCGTGCTCTTCTGGGTGCCCGCGGCCGCCGGCCTCGCCACCGTCACCATCATCGGCGGCAACCTGATGGCGATCCCGCAGCAGAACGTGAAACGGCTCCTGGCCTACTCGGGGGTGGCCCACATCGGCTACATGCTGATCGGGTTCGCCGCCGTCTCGGCCAACGGCGTCGCCATGATGCTCTTCTACCTGGTGGCCTACCTCTTCGGGAACATGGGCGCCTTTCTGGTGGTGGAGGCGGTGGCCCAGGCCGAAGGCTCGGAGAGCGTCGCGGCCTATCGCGGCCTCGCCCAGCGCTCGCCGATCCTCGCGCTCTGCATGCTGCTCTTCTTGCTCTCGCTGGGCGGCATCCCGTTCGTGGCCGGCTTCTGGGCGAAGCTCTACGTCTTCTGGGCGGCCGCGGAGCAGGGGCTCTACTGGCTGGTGCTGGTGGGCGCGGTGCTGACGGTGGTGGCGCTGTTCTACTACCTGCTGATCGCCAAGAGCATGTACATCGACGCGCCCGAGCGGCGCGATCCGATCCCGGTGGCCCCGCTGCTCTCTTTCTGCATCTTCCTCTGCGTGCTCGGCGTGGTGCTCCTGGGCCTCTATCCCAAGCCCCTGGTCGTGGCCGCCCTCCGCGCCGCCGGCCCCCTCTTCTAGCAACCCTCTCCCCTCAGGGGAGAGGGTAGGGTGAGGGACTCAGGGGTGAGGGGTGGTCTGAGGGTCGTCTAGAGGTAACTCTCCAGGTACCCCGCCTCGTCGAAATCCACGAGCCCGACGCTCTCCGGGCTCCGCCCCGCGAATGCGGCCCGCGGCGCCAGCCCCACCAGTTCCCCGCGCCGCACCCCGATGCCCCGTCGCGCGGCCTCCGCCCGCACCGCGTCGAAGGCCTGCGGCAGCGACGTGACCCGGTAGTCCAGCAGGTTCATCGCCACCTCCACGACGCCCCGGCGCGCGAGCCGCGCGCCCAGAGCCTGGAGCGCGGGTAGCCCGCCCGCCGACTCGCGGACGGCGCGGGCGATGGCGCGGGCGGCCGCCAGGTCGTCGCCCTCGAGCCAGACGTTGTAGGCCACCAGCACGTCGCGCGCGCCGACCAGGACCGCGCCCAGCCGCGGGTCGAAGCGCGCCGGCCCGTAGTCCGGGCGCCAGGAGGGATCGGCCAGCCGGGTCGGCAGCCCTTCGTACTGGCCGGCGCGCACCGCCAGGAGCGACCGGCGCTCGGGCGCGGTGGCGGCGGCCCCGTAGAGGTAGACCGGGAGCTGGTGGTCCTCCGCCAGCCGCGCGGCCACGGCGCGGGCCACCGTCGTCGCCTCCGCCATGCCGAGCCCGCGCAGCGGCACGAAGGGCAGGACGTCGAGCGCGCCCAGGCGCGGATGGATGCCCTGGTGGGCCCGCATGTCCACCTGGGCGAACACCGCGCGCGCCAGGGTCAGGGCGGCCGCCTGCACCGCCTCGGGCGCGCCCAGGAACGTGAAGACCGAGCGGTGATGATCCGGGTCGATGTGGACGGAGGCGAGGCGGACACCCGGGACCTGGGTGATGGCCCGCCCGAGCGCGGCGACGGTCTCGCGGCTCCGGCCTTCGCTCACGTTGGGTACACACTCGAGAATGGGCCCTGCCACGGGGCCATCATAGCGAAATTATTGCGATATACTACCTGGGCCATGCCAGCCCTCCCGGTCGGCAAGTTGCCGCCGCTGCTGCTCCAGCGCCTGCTGAGCGCGCACGCCTCCGACGATCCGCGCGTGATCGTGGGGCCTCAGGTCGGCGAGGACGCGGCCGTGCTCGACATCGGTGACCGTTACCTGGTCGCGACCGCCGACCCCATCACCTTCGCGACGGACGAGCTCGGCTGGTACGTGCTGCACGTCAACGCCAACGATCTCGCGGTGCGCGGCGCCCGGCCGCTCTGGTTTCTCGCCACCGTGCTGCTGCCCGAGGCCGGCGCGACCGAGCTCAGCGTCGAGCAACTGTTCGCCGAGCTGCGTGAGGCCTGCGCGGAGCTGGGCGTCGCGCTCGTCGGCGGCCACACCGAGGTGACGGCGGGCCTACCCCGCCCGATCGTCTCCGGCTGCATGCTGGGCGAGGTGGAGAAGGACCGCCTGGTGACCACTGGCGGCGCGCGCCCCGGCGACCTGCTGCTCCTCACCAAGGGCGTGCCGCTCGAGGGCGCGGCGATCATCGCGCGCGAGCGCGCGGCCGAGGCCGAGCGGCGCGGGGTGCCCGCCGACGTGGTGAAGCGCGCGCGCGATTTCCTGCGCCATCCCGGGATCAGCGTGCTGCCCGAGGCCCGCGCGGCCTGCGGCGCCGCGCGCGTGCACGCCATGCACGACCCGACCGAGGGCGGCGTGGCCACCGCGTGCTGGGAGCTGGCCCAGGCCGCCGACGTCGGGCTCTACGTGGACCGCGAGCGCATCCCGGTGCTGCGCGAGGGCCGCGTGCTCTGCGAGGCCTTCGGCCTCGACCCGCTGGGCACCATCGCCTCGGGCTCGCTGCTGCTCGCGGTGGATCCGGCCGACGCCGCGGGCGTGACCGCGGCCTGCCGCGCCGCCGGGATCGACTGCGCCCAGATCGGCCGCGTCACCGAGGCGTCTCAGGGCGTGAGCCTCGCCACCGGGGGCCACGCGCGCCCCATGCCCACATTTCCCCAGGATCAGATCACCCGTATCTTCTCGGAGGGCTAGGATGCCCCAGATCGGTTACGCACATCGTCAGGCGCCCATGGGCCGCCGCGGCATGGTGGCCGCGTGTCACCCGCTGGCCGCGCTGGCCGGCGTGGACGTGCTAAAGGCGGGCGGCAACGTGGTGGACGCCGCCATCGCCACCAACGCGGTGCTCGCGGTCACCCAGCCCAACTTCTGCGGCGTGGGCGGCGACATCTTCTGCCTCTACCACGAGGCGGCCACCAGGCGCGTGCACTTCCTGAGCGGCGCGGGCCGCTCGGGCGCGCGCGCCACCCTGGACGAGCTGGGCCGGCGCGGGCTCACCGCGGTGCCCTACGTGGGGCCGGGCTCGGTCTCGGTCCCGGGCGTGACGCGCGGCTGGCACATGCTGCTCGATCGCTTCGGCACCCGCCCGCTGGCCTCGCTGCTCGAGGCGGCGATCCACTACGCGGGCGAGGGCTTCCCGCTCTCCGACGTGGTCGCCCAGGCCATCCGTGAGAAGGCGCCCGCCGCCGACGATGCGGAGTGGCATCGCGTCTTCGTGCCCGGCGGCAAGTTCCCGCAGACCGGCGACTGCTTCCGCCAGCCCGATCTCGCGCGCACGCTCACCGAGCTGGGCGGCGAGCCCGAGCTCTTCTACAAGGGGCGCGTGGCGCGCTCGATCGCGGACCGCATGGCCCGCGAGGGCTTCCTCACCGCGGAGGATCTGGCCGCCCACGAGGGCGAGTGGGGCGAGCCCCTCTCGTCCACCTACCGCGGGTACACGGTGTACGAGACCCCGCCGCCCACCCAGGGCCTGGCCGCGCTGCTGACGCTGAACCTGCTCGAGGGCTTCGATCTCACGCGCTACGAGATCCACTCGCCCGAGCATCTCCACCTGCTGATCGAGCTGACCAAGCTGGCCTACGCCGACCGCAACCGCTGGATCGCCGATCCGGCGCACGCGCGCGTGCCGGTGGAGGCGCTGCTCCACAAGGGCTACGCGGAGAAGCGGCGGCGGGCCTTCGACCCGGGCCGCGCGCAGGACCATCGGTGGGGCGCGATCGACGGCGACACCACCGGCTTCGTGGTAGCCGACGGCCGGGGCAATATCATGAGCGTCATCCAGAGCCTCTACCGGGCGTTCGGCTCGGTCGTGGTCGCGCCGAACACCGGCGTGGTGCTGCAGAACCGCGGCGCCTACTTCAATACCGATCCCGCGCACCCCAACTGCTTCGCCCCGGGCAAGCGGCCGTTCCACACCCTGATCGCCTGCGTGGTCACGAAGGGCGACGAGCCGGTGCTGGGCTACTCGAACATGGGCGGTGACGGGCAGGCGATGTTCCACGTCCAATCGCTCACCAACGCGCTCGACTACAGCCTGGAGATCCAGGAGGCCATCGAGCGGCCGCGCTTCGTGGCCGGGCCCATCGATCTGGGCGACGTCGCGGACCAGGTGCGGATCGAGAGCCGGGTGCCCGCGGCCACCCGCGAGGCGCTCCGCCGCATCGGCCACAACGTCACGCCCGTCTCCGATTTCTTCATGCGCATGGGCCACGCCCACGGCATCACCCTGACCGACGGCACGCTGCGCGGCGGCGCGGATCCCCGCGGCGACGGCGCCGCGATCGGCTTCTGATGGCGCCCGGGCGCGCGCGCGCGCTCCTGGCCGGGCTCGCCGTCGCCGGGCTGCTCGTGGGGCCGGCGGGCACGGGGGCGGAGGAGTGGGGCGGCATCGAGCCCGGCGTGACCACCATCGAGCAGGTGCGCGCGCGCTACGGCGCGCCGAGCAAGGAGACGCGCGCCAAGGTGGAGGGCCACGACACCATCCAGTGGGTCTTCGAGGACGCGCGCGCGCCGGGCGGCGTCCAGCGCCTGACCGTGGACTACGGCCTGCTCACGCCGCAGGGCTACAAGCAGACGGTGGTGCGCGCATTCCGGCTCGAGCCCAAGCCCAAGATCTTCGGCAAGAACACCGTCGCGCAGGCCTGGGGGCCGCCCGACGCCATCGGGAGCCAGAACGACCAGGAGACCTTCTTCTACAAATCCGGCCTCGTCGTCATCTTCACCAAGGACGGGACCGACACGGTCCTGATGACCTTCACGCCGCCTCAGCCCGACGCCCCGGCCGGTCCGGCCCCCGCCGCGCCCAAGCGCTAGATGATCGATCAGCTCATGGCCCTGGACCCGGGCGGCCGGGGCATCGCCGCGTTCTTCGTGCGCGGCGGCGCCACCGCGGCGGCGCGGGCCCTTAGCCGGAGCCGGCGCGTGCTGCTGACCACGGGCTTCATGGTGGGCCCCGGCCTCCCCGAGACCGACGGGCCGCCCGGCGCGGCCTGCCTCGGCCGCGCCCTCCGCGCGCTGGGCGCGGAGGTCACGTACGTCACCGACGCGGTGGCGCTGCCGCCGCTCCAGGCCTCGCTGAAGGTCCTGGGCGAGCCCGCCTCCGTGCTGACTTTCCACGTCCCGCACGCCGCCGGTGGCGGGCCGGAGCCCGGCGCCGCGCGCGAGGCCGCACGCCGTCTCCTGGCCGAGCACAGGCCCACGCACCTGATCGCCATCGAGCGGCCGGGCCGCGCGCGCGATGGCGAGTATCGAAGCGCGAGCGGCCAGTCGCTCACCGAGTGGAACGGCCCGCTCGACGAGCTGTTCCTGGCCGCGCCCGCGCGCACCGTCACGGTGGGCATCGGCGACGGCGGCAACGAGATCGGCATGGGCACGGTGCACGCGCGCGTGGCGCGCGCCGGGGCCGTCTTCCGTGCCATCGCCTCGGTCGTGAAGGTCCAGCACCTCGTGGTCGCGGGTGTGTCCAACTGGGGCGCGTACGGCGTCGTCGCCGAGCTGGCCCGGCGGGCCGGCCGGCCGCTGCTGCACACCGCCGAAGAGGAGGACGCGATGGTGCGCGCCTGCGTGGACGCGGGCGCGGTGGATGGCCTCACCCGGCGGGCCGAGCCCACCGTGGATGGCTTGCCTTTGCCGGCCCATATCGGCATGCTTGAGCTGTTGCGCACGATGGAATCACCCCGCGGTACCGGAGGCCCGAAGAAATGACCAGTGCGTCGTCCAAGGTGGTCGAGACCTACCGCGCCATGCATCCCAAGTCGGCCGCGCTCTACGAGCGCGCGTGCGTCGTCATCCCCGGCGGCGTCACCCACGACGGGCGGCACATGAAGCCGTTCCCGGTCTACGTGGAGCGCGCGCTCGGCTCGCACAAGTGGGACGTGGACGGCCACGACTACGTGGACTACTGGATGGGTCACGGCGCGCTGTTCCTGGGCCACTGCCACCCGAAGGTGGTGCAGGCCATCAAGGAGCAGGCCGCCCGGGGCACGCACTTCGGCGCCAGCCACGAGCTGGAGGTGCGCTGGGCCGAGCTGATCACCAAGCTGGTTCCCTCGGCCGAGATGGTGCGCTTCGCCATGTCGGGCACCGAGGCCACGCACCTGGCCCTCCGCATCGCGCGCGCCTACACCGGGCGCAACAAGGTCGTGAAGTTCCAGGGACACTTTCACGGTTGGCACGACGGTGTCGTGGCCGCGGTGAACCCGCCATACGACGTGCCGATGTCGGCCGGCGTCCCGGCCTCGGTGCTCGATCAGCTTCTCGTGTGCCCGCCCAACGACATCAAGTCGGTAGACACGATGCTCGAGCGCGGGGATGTCGCGGCGGTGATCCTGGAGCCGGCGGGTGGCCAATCCGGCACCACGCCCACGATCCCGGGCTACCTCCAGGAGCTGCGGAGCCTCACGGAGCGGCACAACGTGGTGCTGATCTTCGACGAGGTGATCACCGGCTTCCGCTACGCACCCGGCGGCGCCCAGGCCTACTTCGGCGTGACGCCCGACATGACCACGCTGGCCAAGATCGTGGCGGGCGGCATGCCCGGCGCCGCGGTCGTCGGCAAGAAGGAGCTCTTGTCCATGATGGCCCACCGCGGTGAGCCGGTCTTCGACCGGAGCCAGCGCGTGGCCCAGAACGGCACGTTCAACTCCAACCCGGTCTGCTCGGCGGCGGCCATCGCCACGCTCGAGATGGTTGCCGACGGCTCGCTCCACGCCCGCGCCAACAAGCTGGGCGACGAGCTGCGCTCCGGCCTCTCCGATGCCATGAAGCGCGCGGGCGTCCCCGGCACCACCTTCGGTGAGGCCTCGATCTTCCACGTCTCGTTCGAGGGCAAGCCCGGCCTGGCCGGCTTCGACCGCCCGCGCCGCGGGGATCTCTACCATCTGCTGCGCTGCGCCCTGCTCAACAACGGCGTGGACTGCGCGAGCCACCACGGCTGGATCTCCGCCGTGCACAGCGACGCCGACATCGAGCGCACCATCGCGGCCCACGAGAAGGCCTTCCGCGAGATGGCGGCCGACGGCGTCTTCAAGGGCATGTAGTGGACGAGGCGCAGCGCCGCGCCAAGCTCCAGGAGCTCTACGATCTGGCCCAGGGCTCCGAGGAGTTCGACGGCGGCATCACCTGGGAGCCCGAGACCGAAGCCCTGGTGGTGGGCAACTGGGCCTTCTTCGCGATCGACGAGATCGGCGACCTGGCCCTGTCCTTTCACCTCGACTCGCACCCGGTCGCGGTGGCGAAGCTGACGCGCTTCCTGGTCCAGCACGAGGTGCTTTTCGTGCTGCACGAGGCCTTCACGGTGGACGACGACGACCGCATCGTCTTCGAGTCCGACACCGGCACCGAGTTCGACGAGCGCGGCAAGCCCCAGGCCTAGCTTAAATCCCCCTCTCCCCTCAGGGGAGAGGGCAGGGTGAGGGGCCGTTTTAGGCAGTCTCCGTAGACACTTCCACGCCATTCTGCTATTCTCGAAAACTCGTGGTGGGCTGGTAGCTCAGTTGGTAGAGCACAGGACTGAAAATCCTGGTGTCGGCGGTTCAATCCCGTCCCAGCCCACCATTCTTCTCAGCTACTTGCCTCTTGGCGATTTTCCTTCGAACTGACTTTGTGCCCAACTCGGGCACACTCCAGCGCATTCCAGCGCACGAAGGGCATTGGAGGAGACCGCGTCGGGCTCGGCGCGAGAGTCTCCGCAGCTCTAACTGTCACCGTCCCCTTCTTCGGAGACCAGAGTAGTTCTGGTGGTTTGGTCTTACACCGGGGAAGTTAGTTCCTAGATCGTTGAGTTCTAGGCTGATCTTGGACGCTAGAAAGGGGTTGTCCCGCCGGCTGTTGAACTTGGCTGAGCGCGGCGGCTCGGGTGCACAGCATACCGCGCTTGCGACGGTCGTGAAGATCGCCGAAACGCGGTCGTGAGGGGATACTGACATAGCAGTCCCCCTCCTCAAGATGGTTCCTGGAGGCAATGCGGGCCTCGATGCCACGGCGCGCCGGGCCCGAACCGCGGTGATCACGCGGCGCGCTCGCCGGCGGCCGCGGGCCGGAGGGCGGTGGCGAGCGCGGCGAGGTCGTCGTGCCCCTTGATCCGCCGGAAGCGCGCGGCCGCGCGCAGCACGCCCAGCCCGACCCAGCGGCGGATCATCGTGCCGTTGCGCCAGCGCTTGACGTTCCGGGCCACGTGCCGCAGCGTCCCGATGAGATTCTCGATCGCGTTCGTCGTCGCGAAGAACCGCCGCAGCCGGGGCGGCAGCGCCAGCTTGAGGACCGTGAGGGTCTCCTCCAGGCCTTCCCGCAGACTCGCCGCGGCGTCGGCATGGCCATTGCCCTCGAGCCACCCCACCAGGCGGCGCAGCTGGCGTCGCGCCGCGTCGGCGCTGGCGGCGCGATAGGCCCGGCCGACGGCGGCCAGGACGTAGGCCTGCCGGCCCTGGGGGAGCAGCGCTTGCAGGTTGCGCCGCTTGTGGACTTGGCAGCGCTGGATGACCGCGACGTCCCCGAAGACATCCTGGAGCGCGCGGCGCAGCCCCTTGCCCCCGTCGATCACGCAGAGCAGCCGCCCCTCGACCGGCAACCCGCGGGCCAGCAGGTCTTGGAGGAGCTGCGTGCAGACCGCCGCGTTCTCCGTCGAGCCCACGCTCACCCCCAGGGGCTCCTTGCGCCCGTCGCGGGTGATCCCCAACAGGACGATGACCGTCTGCCCCGCCACCACGACGCCGTCGCCGAACAGCGCCACCAGGTCCAGGCCGTCCAGCCGCCGGCTCAGCTGCGTGGCCACCTGCTCCCGGGTCCGGCGGATCAGCGTCCGACTCACGGCACTCCGGCTCGTGCCGCGACTCGGCACCCCGACCGGCCCGGCCTCCAGGCTCGCGGCGTACCCGCGCGTCGATACTCCCAGGAGGATCTGCTCCAGCACCCGCGCGGTCAGCGGCTCCCGCCCGCGGAACGCCGCCACCGCCGGCAACGTCACCTCGCCGCCCGCTCGGCTGCGGACCCGCGGGCGCGGCACCTGGATCCGCCGGCCGCCCAGTGTCAGCTCGGTCGGGGTCGTCCCCCAGTGGTGATGCGTGCGCCCCGCCTGATGCTGGCCCTTCGGGCCCGCCACCGCCGCGGCCTGCTCCCGAAACACCGTGTCCAGCGCGGCGACTCCGCAGGCATGCATCCACGCCAGCAGGCTCTCCCGCGTGGCCGTCATCCCGCCGACCAACGGCGCGATGAGCTGCTCCAGCGCCGCGCTCCCGGGACATTCCCCTTGCGTTCCCTGCCGATTCCTTGTTCTCTTCGTCATGGCGGCTCCTTTGGTCCCTGTCCTGCGGACCGAGTGTTCTGGCGAACCCGATTCTCAGGCCCACCAGGGAGCCGCCGCTACTCAGTTCTCAAAATTCAACAGGGACCGGGACGTCTCCCTCAAACGAGACTCGCAGGATAAGAGGGACGCTTGAGGCGCGCCATCTAGGAAAGGAGCGGCCGGAGCGTAGGCGTACCCTGAAGCGCAACTGCGCGACAAGCGTACGTCGAAGCATGTGCTATGTTCCCGGGGCCCCGCGAGAACCCTGGCCCGAAGGAGAAAGAGCATACCAGCCCCGCACCATGCGTCCCAGATTCTCGCAGTCGAAATCATCGGCTTCCTGACGATCATCGCCCTCTCGTGGGTCAACGAATTGTTGGGCCTGCCTGGTTGGCTGTTCGGGAGCGGACACCGTGTCAACTGGCCTGAGAGTCTCATCGAGACCACATTCATTGCCATTGTGGCGATCCCAGTTATTCTGATGACTCGACGGCTGATCGTCCACATGCACTATCTCGAAGAGTTCGTGCGCGTCTGCGGCTGGTGCAAGAAGATGAACGTTCGGGGCCAATGGGTGCCCTTGGAAGAATTTTTCGAACTCAAGTTCGATACACCAACGTCTCACGGGATCTGTCCTGCCTGTCATGCTGAGCAGCGACGCCTGGTGGCGTAGCCGGGTAGCACAGGGCACCGGGGTGGCCGGATCATAGATCAATGAGTTTAGGGTGCAACGAGGGTTAGGTTGTCTACAGTTCGTCCCGACCATACCCACGAAGCATGAGATCAACGCCGCACGCGCCGTCTATGAGGTGTAGCCGCCGCGCCTATCGGAGCCGCACGCCGCGTGATCGTGACAGACCGTGACGACAGGACGATCGCGGCGGTCACGGTCCCGTACCGCGAAAGCCCGCGGGTGATCTCGTCGAGGTGACTCACCGACGCAGCGGCCGCTCCGATTCCAGTAAATATCATCGTCCAGAGCATCGGATCCATCGACTCGCCTCCTTCTATGGGCCGCCAGGTCGTAGTCGACCAGCATCGCTAGG
>DASQAL010000248.1:0-5470 GCA_035635775.1 Candidatus Acidiferrum sp. | reverse complement strand
GTCCGGCTTGTAGTAGTCGCCGATCAAGCGCATGTCCCCGAAGAGGCCGGTGTCGCCCATGTGGTACAGCTTGAAGCCGTTCTCGAACTGGATGATGAACCCGGCGGGCTCGCCGCCGGGATAGGTGGTGCTCTTCTTGGTCGCGGGGTCGGACACCGTCACCTCGGACGAGTGCTCGGCGCGCGTCTGGGTGATGGTGATCTGCGGCCCCATCGGTTGCACCTTGCCGCCCTTGCCGAAGCGCACGCCCTGGTCGGGCGCGACCCAGCCGAGGTCGGTCATGGTGGCGATGAGCCCCGCGGGCCCCAGCACCTTGGCCCCGGTGCGCGCGGCCAGCTCTCGGACGTCTCCGGTGTGGTCGCCGTGACCGTGAGTGACCAGGATCACGTCGACCTTGCCGAGCGCGTCGAGGTTCTTGAGCGCGGGTGGGGTCTTGGGGTTCTGGGTGATGAAGGGATCGATCACGATCACCTTGCCGGTCGGCGTGGTGATCTTGGTGGAGGCCTGGCCGAGCCACTGCACCTGGACCTTGCCGGTCTGGGGGCCGGTCTGGGCCCAGGCGGCGTCGGTGGCGAGCGAGTAAGTCAGGGCGCCGGCGGCGAGCTTGAGGAAATCGCGCCGTTCCAGATCCATGGCCGTCTCCTTATGCCTTCAGGCTCTTGGCGAAGAGGCCGGTGCAGCGCTTCCAGGCGTCGGCGGCCGCTTCTGCGTTGTAGGACGGGCGATAGTCCGCGAAGAAGCCGTGCCCCACGTTGGGGTAGATGACGATCTCCGAGTTGCGGTTGGTCTGCCTGAGCAGCTCGCCGAACTTCTTGGCGTCGTCCGGGGTCGGATTCGTGTCCTTCTCGCCGTAGAGGCCCAGGAACGGCGCCTTGATATCCTTGGCCACGTCGAAGCCAGTCACCGGGTTCGGGGTGTCCAGAAAGGGCCGGGCCAGCGGGCCGTACCATGCCACCGCCGCCTTGATGTCGGGGTTGGTCGCCGCCACCTGGTAGACGGTGGAGCCGCCCCAGCAATGGCCGGTCACGCCCACCCGGTCCGCGCGCGCGCCGGGACGCTTCTTGGCCCAGTCCACCGCGGCCGCAACGTCGCCGAGCACCTGCTTGCGCGGCACCGCGAACACGATCTTCAGGATGTCCGGCACGTTCGGGAGATGGCCCACGCCGCCTTCGCGCTTGAACAGCTCGGGCGCCACCGCGTGGTAGCCGTCCTTGGCGAAGCGCCGGGTGACGTCCTTCACCCACTCGTGGACGCCCCAGATCTCCGAGATCACGATGACGATCGGGGCATTGGTGGCGTTCTCGGGGCGCGCCTCGTACACCGGCATCTGGTAGCCGCCGATCGCGACCTCGGCGTCGCCGGCCACGATCCCCTGGGTGTCGGTCTTGATCACCTGGCCGAGTGCCTTCTCGACGCCGACCGCGTAGCCCGCGAAGGTGGCGGCGCCGCCGACCTTGAGCATCTGGCGCCGGGTCAATCCCGCAGCTTTCGATTTGGGCATGAGTGCCTCCTTGATCGGTTCGGGTGAGGGACGTGCGCGCATGTCTCTGGCGAGGCGGGGCAGAGGCTACCATGGCCCCAACCAGCGGACAAGGCGCGCCGGGCTAACAACCGCCGACTGGCCCCTCCGGTTCCGCGCGGCCGCAATGCTATGCTCTAGCCGTGGCCGACCTCGTTAACGAATTCTCCTGGTCGCGCACCCGCGACAATGCCTTCCAGGAGTGCCGCCGGCGCTACTACTACCAGTACTACGGCACCTGGGGCGGCTGGGACGCCGACGCCGACCCGCTCGTCCGCCGGCTGTACATCCTCAAGCAGCTCGCCACCCGCCAGATGTGGGCGGGCCGCCTCGTCCACGAGGCGATCGAGCGCTCCCTGCTGGCCCTGCGCGACGGCCACGGCCTGAGCGAGGCCTCCCTCATCGAGGACACGGTGCGCCAGATGCGTGAGGAGTGGAAGGGCTCGCGCGCCGGGGTCTACCGGCAGGCCCCGAAGCGGCCGTCGCTGTTCGAGCACGAGTACGGCGTGGCCATCCGCGACAGCGAGTGGCAGGCCCTGCGCGATCACGTGGTCCGCTGCCTGCGGAACTTCCACCGGCTGCCCGTGCTGACCGAGATCAAGCGCACGCCGACCGAGCGCTGGGTCTTCATCGAGGACATCGGCTCCTTCCCCTTCGAGGGCACCCGCGTGTTCAGCGCCCCCGACTTCGGCTACTGGAGCCATTCCGACCGGCTGCAGCTCCTGGACTGGAAGACCGGGGGCGGCGGCGAGGGCGCTGGGCTCCAGCTCGGCGGCTACGCCCTCTATGCCCTCGAGGTCCTGGGCGTCGACCTGGGCAGGGTAGACCTGTTAGAGGTTAACCTCCGGGAGGGCAAGGTGACCACCCACCCCTGGGACGAGGCGAGCCTCGAGCGGGTCCGCGAGCACATCCGGCTCTCGGTCCGCTCCATGAAGGCCTACCTCAAGGATCCCGAGCGCAATCTCGCCGAGGAGTCGGGCTTCGAGAAGACGGAGGAGCTGCGCATCTGCCGCTGGTGCAATTTCCGGGCGGTCTGCCGCCCCGAGCTGGCGCCCTTCGCCGCGGCCCAGGAGGCCGCGACCTGAAAGCCCTTCTGGTGGATCTCGACGACACGCTGCTCGACTACTCGGGAGGCGTGGACGAGTGCTGGCTTCACGCGTGCGAGGCGCTTGCCGGCCCCGCCGGCATCGACCCGCCCGGCCTCATGGCCGCGATCGATGAGACCCGGCGCTGGTTCTGGAGCGACCCGGGCCGCCACCGCACGGAGCGCGCCGACATGCTGCGCGCCTGGACGCGCATCACCGCGCACGCCCTCGGCCGCCTGGGGCGCACGGACGAGGCGCTGGCCGCCGGCATCGCGGCGGACTTCGCCGAGCGCCGATGGGAGCGCATGACGCTGTTCCCCGGCGTCACCGCCGCGCTCGAGACCCTGCGCGCCCGCGGCGTCCCGCTGGCCATGGTCACCAACGGGGACGCCACCCATCAGCGGCGCAAGATCGACCGGCACGATCTGGAGCGGTTCTTCGACGTGATCGTCGTGGAGGGCGAGATGGGCGTGGGTAAGCCCGAGGAGGTCGTTTACCGGTACGCCCTCTCCAAGCTCGGGGTGAAGCCGGAGGACGCCTGGATGGTGGGGGATAACCTCGAATGGGACGTGCTGGCGCCTCAGCGCCTGGGTCTCCGGGGGGTCTGGGTAGACGCCCCGGGCCAGGGGCTCCCGAAATCCTGCTCGGTGGCGCCGCACCGCATCATCCGCGCCTTTCCCGAGCTGCTCGAATAGCTTGGGCGAAAAATTCCGGTGTGCAAGACTGTGATTCCATATGCGTTTTGATTGGAGGAACTCGCCAATGCGCCACCGGAGCTTCCTGCCGCTCATGCTGGGCATAGTCCTGCTGTCCACCGGCTGCGCCGCCACCCATCGCGAGTGGGAGGTCTGGCGGGCCCATCCGACGCACTATGCCACCAGCAATCATCTGGGTTTCTCGATGAGCAACGTGGTGGGTGGGGCGCCCCGGGTCACGCCGGAGATGATGGAGACGGCCAAGAGCGAGGGTTGGTGGGGACGGAGCACCCCGTTCGTCGGCCCGCGGGCCAATGTCGCCGGGCGATGGGAGGGCACCTGGAGCGGCTACGGCATGTTCCGTTCGCTGCGGGGCGGCGTGGCGCAGGCGTTCCTGACGGTCGACGGCGCCACCGGCCAGGGCGTGCTCGTGCTCAGGGACTCGCAGGTGGCCGAGGGCGTCCCGCTGGCGATCCGCCAGAGGTCCTCGTTCGGTGCGCCGATCGAGCTGTCCGTCTCGGAGACCGACATGTGGGTGAACGGAACCGAGCCGGGCCGGCCGTTCGCGGCCTCGTTCACGCTGCAGGGCGACCGGCTCATCGGCCAGTTCCTCTACACGAGCTCGCCGGTGCGGATCGAGATGACCCGCATGCCCTGAGGCGGTTGCCTCAGGGCGCGGTAGGCTGGACGATGACGGTGCGCAGGACGGCCAGGTAGCGCTGAGCCACGCGCTGCACGTCGGCGGCGGTGACCGCGCGCACCGCGGCCACGTAGCGGTCCAGGAACTCGTAGCCCACCCCGGATTCCTCGTAGGCCGCCAGGTACCACGCCTGGCGGGCGTTCGTGCGGCGGTCCATCGCGAGGTTCCCCAGCACGTAGGCCTTGGCCACCCGCAGCTCCTCGCTCGATACCCGCTCGCGCTGCACCCGCTCGAGCTGCGCCCGGAGCGCCGCCTCCGCCCGGGCCACGTTCTCCGGCGCGGTGCCGAGCTGGGCCAGGAAGTAGCTGCTGTCCACGCGCGCCAGGTACTGCGCCGCCGTCGTATAGGCGAGGCCCTGCTTGTCCCGTAGCTCCGAGAAGAACCGTCCCGCCATCCCGCCGCCCAGCACGTTCGCCAGCACCTTGACCGCCGGATAGTCGGGGTCCGTGAGCGGGGGCGCCAGCGCGCCCATCAGGATCTGCGCCTGGGCGCCGGGCACCACGCGCGCCTCGCGCCACGGGGCCGGCGCGGGCGGCCGCGGCGGGGCCGCCACCGGCGCGATGCCCGCGGGCATCGGCCCGAAGAGCCGCGAGGCCTGCGCCATCACCTCGGCGGCCTTCACGCGCCCGCTCACCGCCAGCACGAGGCCGCCCGGCACGTAGTGCCGCTTGTAGTGGGCGAGGAGCGCGTTGCGGTCGAGCCGCTCGAGGCTCTCCTTGAGCCCGATCGGATCCCAGGCGTAGGGGTGGCGGCCGAAGATGCGCGCGGTCAGCGTGTCGAGGGCCACGTCGTAGGGCTTGTCGCCGCGATTGCGAACCTGGCGGAGGAGGAAGTCGCGCACCGCCACCACCACGCCGTCCGGCATGGTGGGCCGCAGGGCCACGTCGGCCACCAGCTCCAGGATCTCCACCCAGTGGCGCGAGAGCGCGGTGGCCGCGATCTCCGCGTGGTCCACGTCGCCGGTGGCCTCGATGCTGCCGCCCATCGCGTCGGCCGCCTCGACGATCTGGCCGCCGTCGCGCGTGGTGGTGCCCCGGACGATCATGAGCTGGACCAGGTTGGAGATACCCGCGTTGTCGACAGTCTCCCAGCGCGTGCCCATGCGGACCATCAGCGAGACGCCGACGACCGGCGCGGTCGGATTCTCGCGCACCAGCACGGTGACCCCGTTGGGGAGCCGCGCCCGGCCGACCGTCGGGCTCTGAGCCCACGCAGGCGCGGCGAGCAGCGCGAGGAGGCCCGCCACCACCAGCGCGCGACCGTGCCTCATCGCGTACCGGGCTTCGGCACGAAGGCCAGCCGCGCGTAGTCGGTACGGGAGAGATACCGGCGCGCCGCGTCCCGGATCTGCTCGCGGGTGACGCGCCGGAGCCGATCCACGTAGCGCAGCTCGGCGTCGAGCGTCCAGGTGGTCTCGGCGAGGCCGTAGGCGTAGGCCAGGCCCTCGGAGGTCTCGGTGTCGAAGGCGTGC
>DASQAL010000247.1:0-8053 GCA_035635775.1 Candidatus Acidiferrum sp. | reverse complement strand
GCGAAGTCCTCGGTGGCATAGGCGGGCTCCGGCGCCCACTCGCTGGCCCCGTGGCCCCGCTGGTCGAGCGAGAGCACGTGGTAGCGGCCGGCGAAGGTGGCGACGACCCCGTCGAACCAGTGGGCGTGGGCCGAGCCTCCGTGCAGGAAGCACAGGGCCGGGCGGCCGGGCTCGCCCCACTCCAGGGCGTTCAGGGTCAGCCCGCCCACCTTGAGGGCTCGCGGCCGGGCGGTCTCGCAGGCGAAGCGGATCGGGTCGGTCATGCGCCGCATTGTACCGGGGCCCCTCGCGATTGTGACCATCCGCGTTGTCACCTGGCGGACTTTGTCAGCCGGTGGACACCGCCTGGGCGATGCCGGACACAGGGGGGCCACGTTTTCAGTCACTTGCCGGGACGGGGGAATGGCAAGCGGGTTGCTCATAACTCGCGTGCACATTCAGAAATCGCTTGGCTGCGTAAACCCCTTACCGGAATAACTCTGAGACCGACGAATGGACCATAGCCCCTCTCCCCGCTCGCTCTCGTGGACTTCGCTCGTCGTCCTGACGCTGCTGGCGGCCTTCGTCGAGGCCATGATCCTGTTCCCCTCGACGCTCCTCCCGACGACGCGCTTCGCGGCCGCACTATCGTGGGACGCGAGCCAGCACGACTTCCCATCTCCGGAACGGCCGGCCACAGAACCTTCCACGACGCCCGAGGCCGTGACCCCGCCGACGCCGGCGCCGCAGACTCCGGCGCCCGCCGCGCAGGCCGTGCGCCGGGGCGAGGCGCGCGCCATCGCCGGCCGCGTGCTGGACGCCGCCACGGGCTCTCCGCTGCGCGGGGCCTCCATCTGGTCGGGCCCCACGGAGCTCGTGACCAATGCCGAGGGCCGCTTCGCCACCGGACCGGTGGAGCCGGGCGCCACGGTCTGGGTGAAGGCGCCGGGCTACGAGCGCAAGAAGCTGACCGGCGGTGAGGCCACGGACGTCACGGTCAAGCTCGCGCCGCATCCGGTCCGCGCCGCCTACCTCACCTACTACGGTGTCGCCGACCGCACCATCCGTCAGCGCGTGCTCGAGCTCGTGGAGCGAACCGAGCTCAACGCGGTGGTCATCGACATCAAGGGCGATCGCGGCCTGATCCCTTACCGCACCTCGGTCCAGGCCGCGCTCGACGCGGGCGCGCAGGGGCCGGTCATCATCAAGGACTTCGACGACCAACTGGCCGCCTGGAAGGCGCGGGGCATCTACACCATCGCCCGGATCGTGGCCTTCAAGGACAACGTGCGCGCCACGACCCGTCCCGACCTCGCCGTCATCGACACCCGCACCGGCAAGCCGTGGATCGACCGCGAGAACCTGGCGTGGGTGGATCCGTTCCGCGAGGAGAACTGGGACTACATCATCGCGGTGGCGAAGGAAGCGGCGCTCAAGGGCTTCGACGAGATCCAGTTCGACTACGTGCGCTTCCCCACCGATGGCAAGCTGGCCGCCGCGCGCTACTCCCAGCCGAACTCGGCGGCCACGCGGCTGCCCGCCATCGCGGCGTTCCTGGCCAAGGCCCGGCGCGAGCTGGGGCCGACCGGCGTGTTCCTGGGCGCGGACATCTTCGGCTACACCGCCTTCAACGCGAACGACACCGACATCGGGCAGCGCATCGAGGAGATCTCGGTGAGCCTCGACTATCTCTGCCCGATGGTCTACCCCTCGGGCTATCACCTCGGCATCCCGGGCGTCCGGAACCCGATGGTGAACCCTTACGAGATCGTCAAGGAGAGCGTCCGGCTGACCCGCCAGCGTTCCCAGAACCCGGGCGCCCAGGTGCGGCCGTGGCTGCAGGACTTCAAGGACTACGCCTTCGACAAGCGGATCTTCGGCCCCGGCGAGGTGCGCGCGCAGATCCGTGGCAGCGACGACGGCGGCGGCTCCGGCTGGATGCTGTGGAACCCGAAGAACGATTACACGGGCGCCGCGCTCCGTCCCAAGACCTCCGTCATCTCCAAGTCGTCCCAGTAGCCATGCGCGCCGCAATCTCGGCGGTTCTGCTCGCCGTCACCCTGGGTGTCGCCGTCCTGGCCGGTGCCCAGGCCCCCACGCGGGAGGCCAATGAGCTGGGCCGCGTGATGATCCTCGAGTACCACAAGATCGACACGCCCGAAGCCCGCTGGACCCGCACGCCGGAGAACTTCCGGCGCGACCTGCAGCGCCTCTGGGATCGCGGCTATCGGCTGGTGGCGCTCAACGACTACGTCGACGGCAAGATCGCGCTGCCCGCGGGCACCACGCCGCTCATCCTGACCTTCGACGATTCCTCGCCGGGGCAGTTCCGCTATCTCCAGCGCGGCAGCGACTGGGTCATCGATCCCGAGTGCGGGATCGGGATTCTGGAAGCGTTCGCGCGCGAGCATCCGGGCTTCGGCCGTGCGGCCACGTTCTACGTGCTGCCGGGCGCCAACCCGCCCAACCGGCTCTTCAACCAGCCCGACCTGGCCACCCGCAAGCTGCAGTACCTGGCCAGCCAGGGCTACGAGATCGGCAATCACTCCCTCTGGCACGCGGAGCTCGGCCGCTACTCCGAGGCGGTCGTGCGCGAGCAGCTCGCGGGCGCGCAGGAGTGGGTGCAGCGCCACGTGCCCGGCTATCGCTTCCGTTCCCTCGCGCTCCCGCTGGGCAGCTACCCCAAGGAGCTCGGCTGGGCGGTGTCGGGCGAGGCCAAGGGCATGACGTACAAGCACGACGCCATCCTGATGGTGGCGGGCGGCGCGGCCCCGTCCCCGCACGCCCGGAACTTCGACGTCAGCCACCTGCCCCGCATCCAGGCGGTCGAGCGCGACCTCGACTACTGGCTCACCTACTTCGATCGCAACCCCGGCGAGCGCTACGTGAGCGACGGGGACGCCACGACCATCACGGTGGCGAGCGGCAGCACCGGCAAGCTGGGCGCGGTACGCACCGCCCGCGTGATCGAGCGGCGGTAGCCGCCCGGCGCTACTTGTAGAGCAGGTAGGGCGCGCGGCGCTGCAGGAACGCGTTGCGCGCGTAGTCGGCCCAGGCGAGGATGCGCGCGAACGGGTCGCCCCGCAGCATGGACCACATCGTGGACCGGTTCACCAGCAGGTTCTGGATGGCCGCCGGCCGGAAGTTCCCGGGGTAGCGCTCCATCAGCTCGCGGCCCAGCGCGAGCCCCACCGGCACCGCTCGGAGCGCGTCGCGGTCCGTCACCTCGAGCCGCACGCCGCCGACCTGCCGCCCCGCGTGGACGCTCGAGGTGGGCGTGAAGAACACCGGATGGAACTGCACCCCGGCCAGACCGCGCGCGTTCATCGCGTCGGCCAGCACCTGGGGATCCGTGATCCAGGGCGCGCCGATCACCTCGAACGGCATCTCGGTGCCACGCCCGACCGAGAGGTTGGTCGCCTCGAGCAGGCCGACGCCCGAGTAGAGTAGCGCCTGCGTCTGGTTCCGGATATTGGGCGAGGGGTTCACCCACGTGAGGCCGGTCTCGTCGAACCACTGCGTGCGCTGCCAGTTCTCCAGCGGGATCACCGTGAGCTTGACCGGCAGCTTCCGCTCCGCCACCACCATCTGGGCGAACTCCCCCATGGTCATGCCGGTGCGCACCGGGATGGTGTGGGGCGCCGTGAACGAGCGCATGTCGGGATCCATCAGCGGGCCTTCCACCACGCTGCCCGTGATGGGGTTCGGCCGGTCCAGCACCATGACCTGGATCCCGCGGCGCCCGCCCTCTTCCAGCGCGTACACCAGCGTGGTCAGGTACGTGTAGTAGCGCACGCCGACGTCCTGGATGTCGAAGACCAGGGTGTCGATGCCGCTGAGCTGCTCGGGTGACGGGCGGCGCCCCGGGCCGTAGAGGCTCCAGATCGCCAGGCCGGTGGCCGCGTCGCGGCTGTGGGGCACGCTGGCGTCCACGAGCCCGGTGATCCCGTGCTCCGGCGAGAAGAGCGCGCGGAGCTTCACCTGCGGGGCCGCGGCCAGCAGATCCACCGCGCGGCGGCCCTGGGAGTCGATGCCGGTCTGGTTGGTGATGAGGCCGACCGTGCGCCCGGCCAGCGGCGCGAAGTCCTCGGCCACGAGTCGATCGAGCCCGGTCAAGGTGGACCCCTCGGGCAAGAGCGGCGCCGCGTCCGCCGCCGGGCTGGTCGCTTCGGTCCGGCTCGAGGCGGTCCCGACCGTGGGGTCCTCCCGGGTCGCGAAGCGCGTGCCGACCGCGGCGCTGATCCGCCGACGCAGCTCGGCCACGTCGCCCTTGCCGTAGGGATGCACCCGGTTGGTGAGCAGGATCATGTACACGTTGGTCGCCGGATCCATCCAGATGGCGGTGCCGGTGAAGCCGGTGTGGCCCACCGAGCCCATCGGGAAGTAGGCGCCGAGGGTGCGCGAGTAGGGCGACGAGATGTCCCAGCCGAGGCCGCGCGTGGCCTCGCCGACCACGTGCGGCGCGAACATCGCCCGCACGGTGGCCTCCTTCAGGTAGCGCCGGCCTCCGAGCTGGCCGCCCGCCAAGAGCATGCGGCAGAACCGGCTCAGGTCGCTCGCGGTCGAGAAGACACCGGCATGCCCCGCGATGCCGTGCAGCATCCGCGCGTTGCCGTCGTGCACCACCCCGCGCAGCGGGCCCTGGTTGTTCACCGCCTCGGTGGGCGCGATGCGCTTGCGCCACGCGGCGGGCGGCGCGAACGCGGTGTCGCGCATGCCGAGCGGGGCGAAGAACTGCTTCCGCGCGAACGTGTCGAGCGGCTCGCCGCTCACGCGCCGGACCAGCTCGCCGAGGAGGATGAAGCCGGTGTCGCTGTAGAGGAACGTGGCGCCCGGGGCGACCGCGAGGCCGGCCCGGGCCTGCAGCCGCGCCGCCTCCGGGAAGCCCTTGGCCATCGCCTCGCGCGAGGGCAGATCGTTCATGCCCGCCGAGTGCGTGAGCAGGCGCATCACCGTCACGTCCTGGAAGGCGGGAGTGTTGAACTCCTTGAGGTACTGGCCGAGCGGCGCGTTCAGGTCGAGCTTGCCCATCTCCCAGAGCCGCAGGACGGAGGGCGTGGTGGCGATCACCTTCGTGAGGGAGGCGATGTCGAAGATGGTGTCCGCGGTCATGAGCTCGGGATTCGGAACGGTGGCGCGCCAGCCCAGCACCTTCCGGTGGAGGATCTGGTCTCCCTGGCCGACGACCAGCACCCCGCCCGGAATCTCGGACGAGGCCACCGCGTCCCGCACCGCTTCGTCGACCGCGAGCTGCCAGGTGACCGTCTGGGCCGGCACCGGGGAAGGCGTGGAGGCGACCAGCATCATCAGGAGAAGGACAAGGAGGAGCACGGCCGGGCGAAGCCGCATGGCCCCATGATACGGGCTCGCGCGCACGCGGCCGCGCGAAAATCGCGGCGGCCCGGCCCCGTGCTACGATTCGCCCGTGGCGCAGCGCGTGTTCGTGACCGGCGGCACCGGCTTCGTCGGCAAGGCGGTCATCCGCGCACTTCTTGCGCAGGGTTTTCTCGTCCGCTGCCTCGTCCGACCGGGCTCCGAGCACGACCTCAAGGGCTTCGAGTCCATCGACCGCGTCCCCGGCGACGTACTGCAGCCCGACGGCCTCGCGGCGAGCGTGGAGGGCTGCAGCGCGCTCGTGCATCTGGTCGGCATCATCCGCGAGCAGCGCGGGCGCGGCGTCACCTTCGACCGTCTGCACACCCAGGCCACCCGGAACATGCTCGCGCTCGCGCGCGCGGCCGGCATCAAGCGCTTTGCCCAGATGAGCGCGCTGGGCGCGCGGCCCGGAGCTCGCGCGCGGTATCACCAGACGAAGTGGGAGGCGGAGGAGGCGGTGCGCGCGAGCGATCTCGAGTGGACCATCTTTCGGCCGTCCATCATCTTCGGGCGCGGCGACGCCTTCATGTCCGTCCTGGGACGCGCCGTGAAGCGGCTGCCCGTGATGCCGGTGCTGGGCGACGGCCGCTACCGGCTCCAGCCGATCCCGGTGGAGCAGGTCGCGGAGGGCTTCGGCCGCGCGCTGCGCACGCCCGAGAGCGTGCGTCAGACGTACGAGGTCGCCGGCCCGACGCCCTACGCCTTCGTCGACCTGCTCGACGAGATCGGCCGCGCGCTCGCACGCCCGCGCGTACGCAAGCTGCACGTGCCGTTGGCTCCCGTGCGGGCGATGACCCGCGCGCTCGACTGGCTGCCGTTCTATCCGCTCTCGACCGACCAGCTCATCATGCTGGAAGAGGAGAGCGTGACCGACCCCTCGCGCTTCTTCGCCGAGCTGGGCCTCCAGCCCGAGCCCCTCGCGGCCGGCCTCAAGCGCATGTTCGCCGCGCCATGAGCGAGTGGCCGCTGCGCGGCGCCTTCCCGCACCAGCACGGCGATGCGCGCGGGCTGATGGAGCGCATCCAGGCGCAGCTCCGCGAGCGCATCGAGGAAGCCGTGGAGATGGCCGCGCTCAAGCTCATGGTGGATCTGCGCGCGGCCACGGGACGCCCCGCGCCCGAGAGCACCAGCACCGCCGATCGCGCCGAGTTCGAGGCCGGCTCGCGCGCCCTGCTCGCGTGGCTGCGGGACGTCTACGTGGCCGAGCTGCCGCCGGACCTGCGCCCGCACTTCGACGAGGCCGAGGCCGCCGCGGGCGACGAGCCCGCGCGCCTGCTCGCCGGCCAGGTATGGCTGGCCCGGCGGCTCCCCGACTACTGGCAGCGCTTCGAGCGCTATCAGCGCCAGTACGCGGAGCAGCGGCTGGCCGACCCCGGCGGGCCCGGGTGGCTCAAGCGGCTTTTCGGCTGATCCGGGCCGGCGCTTCCGCGCTGTCCTTGCGGAGCCCGGCCACGGCCCAGAGGTCCTCGCACTCCTCGAGGGCGCGGGTCCACTCGGCGTAGCCATCCAGCAGCGCCGCCCGGAGAGCGGTCAGCCGGTCCTCGCAGCGCTCGATGTGGGCCCTCAGATCGGACTTGAGACCGGCCGCGGCGTCGTCCCCCGCGCGCGCGGCGATGCGGTCAACCAGGCGGTTCAGCTCGTCCTGCAGCAGCCTCTCCAAGCCATTCATCTCAGCACCTCCTGTGGGACTCATATACTAAACAGATGAGGAGTTACCCTGTCAAGCGCTCTATCCACGTTCCGCTTGACGCCGTGAAACAGGAGACGTAGGCTTGCAACATATGTTGCATGGCTGGCTACTCCTGTTGCTGAGCCTCCCCCCACGGCCGTCGAGCCTGCGCGTGCGCGCCTGGCGGAGGCTTCGGGGCCTCGGCGCGGTGCCGCTCCGGAGCTCGGCCTATCTCCTGCCCGATTCGCCAGACCGCTACGAGCAGTTCCAGTGGCTCGCCCAGGAGATCCAGCGCGACGGGGGTGAGGCCACTCTGCTCCGCGTGGACCGCATCGAGAACATGCAGCAGCCGGACGTGGTGCGCCTGTTTCAGGAGGCGCGCAACCAGGACTACGCGTCCCTCGCCGAGCGGTACCGCAAGCTGCTCAAGGGCCGCCGGCCGCGGCTCACGGAGGAGCTGGCCCGGCTCGCGCGCGAGATGGGCCGGATCTCCGAGATCGACTTCTTCGAGGCGCCCGGGCGCCGGGAGGCCGAGCGGGCGCGGGAAGCAGTCGAGGAGCGGACAGCCTCGGGTCGGGCGCGACCGGCCGGGGCGGCCCCGCCCCTCGATCTCGCCACGCTCAAGGGCCGGCGCTGGGTCACGCGCCCCCGCCCCCACGTGGACCGCATCGCCTCGGCGTGGCTCATCAAGCGCTTCGTGGATCCGGAGGCCGAGCTCGTGTTCGCGTCGCCCGATCAGATTCCCGGCGACGCGATCCCGTTCGACATGGCCGGCGTGGACTTCGGGCATCACGGCGAGGACTGCACGTTCGAGACCCTCCTGCGCCGCACCGGGCTCCGCGACCGCAAGCTGACCATCCTGGCCGAGATCGTCCACGAGGCCGACATCTTCGGCGGGCCGGTGGCGCTCATCGGCTACATGCAGCGCGACCTCGTCGAGCGCCGGTCGTGGTTCAGCAAGCAGGACTACTTGAAGGGCCTGACCCTCTCGCAGCTCGCCCCCGGGCCCCTCGCTGCCCAGCTCGCCAT
>DASQAL010000246.1:0-7854 GCA_035635775.1 Candidatus Acidiferrum sp. | reverse complement strand
CGCCAAGGTCGCGCGAACGCGGGGCCCGCCATGGTTGGTCGTTCCCGGCCTTGCGAACGCGCATCACGCGCCTGATACGATGCGCTCAGCCCGCGTTCCATCAGCCGGCCCGAGCCGGGGCGCGGCCACCTGCAGAAGCCTGTCAAGCGGAAAGAGCTTTACGAAACTTTACCTCCCAGACAGGCTCCGTTTACCCGGCGCGCGCAGGCTGAGTGAAAGGAGATCAGCCATGACCGACACGACCGAAACCCCGCAGCCTCCCGTCCCTCCCGCGGACAACCCGCGCCGCCGCTTCTTCCGGCGGGCCGCCATCGCCACCGTCATCGTCACCCTGGCGACCGGGGTCGGCCTCAAGGCCTTCGCCCACGGCCACGGATTCGGCGGATGGCATCGCGGCGGCTTCATGGGGGCCCAGCTCGATCCCGCCAAGCTGGACGAGCACCTCGACCGGATGCTCAAGCACCTCTACGTCGAGGTGGATGCCACCGACGTCCAGAAGCAGCAGCTCGCCCCGATCGTGAAGGCAGCCGCCCGCGATCTCCTGCCGATGCGGGATCGGATGCGCGATGCCCGGCTGCAGGCGGTGGCGCTCCTGTCGCAGCCCAGCGTCGACCGGGCCGCGCTCGAGGCCCTGCGGGCCGATCAGCTCCAGATGGCCGAGCAGGCGTCGCGCCGCTTCACCCAGGCGCTCGCCGACGCGGCCGACGTGCTCACGCCCGAGCAGCGGAAGCAGCTCGCCGAGCGAGCGGGGCGCTGGCACGGGCGCCGCGGGTAGACTGGGGGTGTGGCACCCAGCATCCTGTTAGTCGAGGACGACCGCCGCCTCGCCGAGATGGTCTCCGAGTATCTCGGCGAGGCGGGCTTCTCGGTGTCGGTCGCGGGGGACGGCCGGACCGGGCTCGCGCGTCTGGCCGCCGAGCCCTGCGATGCGCTGGTGCTCGACCTCATGCTGCCCGACATGGACGGCCTCGAGGTGTGCCGGCAGCTCCGCGCGTTCTCCGACGTACCGGTGCTCATGCTGACCGCGCGCGGGGATGCGATGGACCGCGTCGTCGGGCTGGAGATCGGCGCCGACGACTACCTCCCCAAGCCCTTCGAGCCCCGGGAGCTGCTGGCCCGCCTGCGCGCGATCCTGCGGCGGTGGGATCGGACTCGCTCGGCCAATGTCCTGCGCTTCGGGCGGCTCGAGATCGATCGGGACGCGCGGGGCGTGCGCGTGGATGGGGCCGAGCGGAGCCTCACCGGCCATCAGTTCGCGCTCCTGGTCGCGCTGGCGGAGCGGGCGGGGCGCGTGCTGTCCCGCGATACCTTGATGGATCTGGTCAAGGGCGAAGAGCTCGAGGCCTTCGACCGCTCGATCGACGTCCACGTCTCGCGCATCCGCGCCGCCATCGAGGACGACCCGAAGCGGCCGCGCCGCCTCCTCACCGTGCGCGGAGCCGGCTACGTGTTCGCCCGGCAGCAGGACTGATGCGCCGTCTCTACCTCCGCATCTATCTGGCAGTTCTGGTCAGCCTTGTGGCCTTCGCTCTGGTGGCGGGCGCCCTCTGGCGCCATCTGGGTGACGGCCGCGGCTACGCCTTCGAGGTCGCGGGCGTGCTCGCCCAGAACGTGCTGCCGCCCGCCGACGCGCCCGCGCCCGCGCAGCAGGCCGCGCTGGAGCGTCTCGCCGCGAATCTCCGCGCCGACGTCGCGCTGTTCGCCCCCGATCGTACCCCGCTGGCGGCCGTCGGGGCGCCGCTGCCGCCCCCCGACCCGGGCCGGGAGCGCGGGGGATGGCTGCGGGCGTGGGGCCCGCCGGCGGGCGTGATCCATCTGCGCGACGGCCGGTGGCTCGTGGGACGCGTGCGCTCCGAGCACCGGCCGACCGGGGCGACGCTCTTCGTCACGCTCGGGCTGCTGGCGCTTGCGGTCGGCGTCGGCGCCTATCCGGTCGTGCGCCGATTGACCACGCGGCTGGAGCGGCTGCAGGCCGGGGTCGAGTCACTCGGCGCGGGCGACCTCTCGTCCCGGGTGCCGATCGAAGGCCGGGACGAGGTGGCGCGCCTCGCCGAGAGCTTCAACCGCGCCGCGGGCCGGATCGAGGAGCTGGTGGGCGCGCACAAGACGCTCCTCGCCAATGCCTCGCACGAGCTGCGCACCCCGCTCACCCGCATCCGCATGGCGGTGGAGCTCCTGAAGATGGACGCCGACCCCAGGCGCAAGCTCGACCTGGAGCGAGACATCGCGGAGCTCGACACGCTGATCGAGGAGATCCTGCTCGCCAGCCGCCTCGATGCCGTCACCACGCTGAACGTGGACGAGGACGTGGACCTGCTCGCGCTCGCCAGCGAGGAGTGCGCGCGCTACGAGCAGGCCGCGCTCGAGGGCCAGCCGGTGACGGTGCGCGGCGACCCGCGCCTGCTGCGGCGGATGATCCGCAACCTGCTGGAGAACGCCCAACGCCACGGCGCCCCGCCGATCGACGTGCGCGTGCGGGACGCCGGCGGCGGATCGGTCGAGCTTACCGTCTGCGACCACGGCCCCGGCATTGCCGATGCCGAGCGCGAGGACGCGTTCCGGCCGTTCCGCCGGGTCGGCGGGCCGGAGGCGAGCACCGGGGCGGGGCTGGGGCTCGCCCTGGTGCGGCAGATCGCGCGGCGCCACGGAGGGGAGGCGCGCTACCTGGGCCGGGTGCAGTCGAAAAGCTGCTTCGTCGTGAGCCTGCCGGGGTCTGCTACCTTGGCGACTTCCTAGGACGGTCCCCCGGGACGCTGGCGCGACGACGGGCCACCGCGCTCTCCATGTCGGCCGGCAGGGGCGCGCAGAATTCCGTGTACTCGCCGGTCGCCGGGTGCACGAAGCCGAGCACGGCCGCGTGGAGCATCGGACGGCCCAGCGTAGGATCGGTCGGGCCCGCACCATAGCTCGCGTCGCCGAGGACCGCGTGGCTGATCGAGGCCAGGTGCACGAGAATCTGATGAATGCGGCCCGTGCGCGGGCGCGCCTCGACCAGGGTCGCATCGGGCCCGAGGCGCTCGGCCACGCGAAACTCCGTCATCGCCCGGCGCGGGGCCGCCGAGCGCGCCGAGACCCGGCGCCGATCGCGCGTGTCACGTCCCAGCGCCCGGTCGATCAGCCCGCCCCGCCGGACCGCTCCGGCCACCAGCGCCAGGTACACGCGGTGAACGGAGTGGGCGCGGAACTGGCGCGAGAGAGCGCGGTGGGCCGCATCGGTCTTCGCAATCACGAGGACGCCGCTCGTGCCCTTGTCGAGGCGATGGACCAGGCCGGGCCGGAGCCGCCGCCCATCGCCAGGCCCCCGGGGCTCGGCGTCGTCACGGTGGCCGACGTGGTGCACCAGCGCGTTGAGCAGGGTGCCCGTCCAGTGGCCGGGGCCGGGGTGCATCACGAGACCGGCCGGCTTGTCGACCACCAGGAGCTCCGCGTCCTCGTGGAGCACGTGCAGCGCGAGGGGCTCGGGCTCGACCGCCGGGGGCTCGCGAACCGGCACGTGACAGGTGATCACGTCGCCCGGGCGGATCAGTCGGGCGGGCTTGGCCGGCCGGCCATTGACGCTGATCAGCCCGCCGTCGATCCACCGCTGGGCGGCCGCCCGCGAGAGGTGGGCGGTCTGCGTGCTCACGAAGACGTCGAGCCGCCGCGGGGCCTGCCCCGCGGACATCGTCGTCACCCGCTGCATGGCAGCCGTCAGGCGCCCAGCATCATCGCCGCCGCCTTCTCCGCGATCATGATGGTCGGCGCGTTGGTGTTGCCGCCGATGAGCGTGGGCATGACGGAGGCGTCCACCACCCGCAGCCCGTCGAGCCCGTGCACCCGGAGCGAAGGGTCCACCACCGCCAGCTCGTCGGTGCCCATCTTGCAGGTGCCCACCGGATGGAAGATGGTGCCCGACACCCGGTCGCGCACGTAGGTGGCGATCTCCGCGTCGCTCCGCGCGTCGCTGCCGGGGCCCAGCTCTCGTCCCAGGATGTCGCCGAGCGGCTTGGCGCGGAAGATCTCCCGCAGCGTCCGGATCCCGTCGACGAACTGCGGCAGGTCGGACGGCGCGCTCAGATAGGCCGGATCGATCAGCGGCTGATCGAGCGGATCGGTAGAGGCCAGCGTGATCTGCCCGCGGCTGGCCGGCCGGTTGACGTAGAACGCGCAGGTGATGCCGTGGCAGTAGGGCTGGAAGGCCTCGAGCGGCGCTTCGGTGATGCAGTACGGCAGGAAGAACCCCTGCAGGTTGGGCGGGCCGCTCGAGCCGCCGGTCCTGAGAAAGGCGCCCGCCTCCGCGATATTCGAGGTGAAGAGCCCCTGGCCGGTGGCCTCGTACTCGGCCTGAACCGCCGCGAGCTGCTCGGGCGTGGCCCCGTAGAGCGAGAACGGCACCGTGATCTCGTTGCGGAGGAACGTCCCGAGGTGATCCTGCAGGTTCTGGCCGACGCCGGGTAGATCCGCGACCACGGGGACGCCGACGGCCCGGAGATGCTCGGCGGGCCCGATCCCGGACAGCATGAGGAGCTGCGGGGAGTTGATGCTGCCCCCGCACAGCACCACTTCGCGCGACGCGGCGGCCAGAGCCGACTGCCCGCGACAGACGTACTCGACACCGACCGCGCGGCGCCCCTCCACGCGGATGCGACAGGTCAGCGCATTGGTGATGACGGTCAGATTCGGGCGCTCCCGGACCGGCCGCAGGAACGCGCTGGCGGTGCTCCAGCGCCGCCCGTCCTTCTGGGTGAGCTGGTAGAAGCCGCAGCCGTCCTGGCTGGTGCCGTTGAAGTCGGCGTTCGCGGGCACGCCGGTCTCCTGGGCCGCCGCCACGAACATCTCGGACAGCGGATGGCGGAATCGGTGGTCCGCCACGTTGAGCGGGCCGCCGCGGCCGTGAAACCGGTCGTCCAGCCGCTCGTTGTGCTCGGACTTCCGGAAGAACGGCAGCACGTCTTCGTAGCTCCAGCCCTTGTTGCCGAGCTGGGCCCAGTGGTCGTAGTCCGCGGCGTGGCCCCGGATGTAGATCATGTAGTTGATCGAGCTCGACCCGCCGAGCGTGCGGCCGCGCGGCCACGCGAAGCGCCGCAGGTTGCAGTGGAGCTGGGGCACGGTGCGATACCGCCAGTCATGGGGCCCGTCCGGCAGGAACCCCATCATCGCGGGCGTGTGGATGAAGGGCGAGACGTCGGGGCCACCCGCCTCGAGCAGCAAGACCCGCGTGGCGGGGTCGGCCGAGAGACGATTCGCGAGGACGCAGCCGGCGGAGCCGGCGCCCACGATCACGTAGTCGTACATGGGAGGCCTCCCGAGTGGCAGCCAACCTCGCCCTTGACAGCCTGCCGCCGGCATTGTATCAGGGGCCATCACCTCCGTCGTGACTCGCCTCGTCGTGTTCGGTGCCGCGGTCGGAAGCCTAGCGCTCCTGGCTGGCGCGGTGATGGCCCAATCCAAAGCGCCGATGCCAGCCCCGGCGATACCAGCGCCGCCGACGCCAGTTTCGCCGATGCCAGCCAAGCCAGCGCCAGCCTCGCCGACACCAGTCGCGCCCACCTCTGCGCCGCCGGCGCCTGAGGCACCCGTCCGTGCCCAGGAGTCCGCGCGGCCCCAGGAACCCGAGAGCACGGATGGCTCGGCGGCGGTCGACTGGCTCCTGAAGGGACGACGGTAGGGCGCCCTCGGGCTGAACCTCTTCGGCGACAGGCTGCGTGACCTGCTCGACCCCAAGATGCAGGGCATCCGCAACGCCACGCAGGACTGACTATGGGAGCTCGACCGTCTTGACGTAGACTCCCGGCGAGCCGGCGGCGTGCTTCATGTTCTTCCGCATCTGCTCGTTCACCGGCGAGGCGTCCCGCTGGGCCATCCACGCGGGGCTCTCCGAAACCTTGGGGTGCTCGAACTCGTAGAGCGTCAGGTAAGTGGGCGTGCCCTCGACCGCGCGGTAGCGCCGGCCGCGGATCACCCCGGGCACCTTCTCGTAGTTGGGCACGTAGATCGTGTTGTACCAGTTGTTGAACTCGCGATCGACCGCAGGCGGCACGTCCATGCGCCCGATCTGGAGCACCGGCGCCATCGGGGCCCCCGCGATGGTGGGCGTCAGCGCCTGCGGATGAATCATCGTGTACACGTTCCGGATGAAGGTGGTCGCGATCGTTCCCGGCCCGGACCGTTTCGTCCACTCGGTGGGATTGGCCTGGACCTTCTTATAGGCCGGAGTCTCCAGCACCGCCGCGCTCTCCAGCTCGTAGTAGGCGAGGTGCTTCGGCCCGCCCTTGACGGCCTCGTAGCGGGCGCCGCTCAGGAAGCCGGGGATCGCCATGCGCTCCGGGAGATGCTCCTCGTTGTACCAGCGGTTGAAGTCGTCTTCCTTGTTCGCCGGCACGTCCGCCCACACCATCAGAAGCCCGGTGCCCTTCTTGTGCGCCATTGCGTTTTCCCCCCTTGTGCCCCGCCGCTGGAGACGGCTCGGTGGCTGGATGCGGTGACACGCTAGGCGCGGCCAGGACGGTTGTCAACGTCGTAGAGCCTTCCCCCAGAGCACTGCGGCGACCGCGAGGCTCTCCAGTCCCACCAGACACCAGAGCACCGGCTGGTAGCTCCCCAGCGCGTCGTGCAACAGGCCCATCAGGCCGGGGCCGAGTGCGACGCCGGCCTGGGCGGTCGCGGCCACCAGTCCGAATACGGCGCCGAAGGAGCGCTGGCCGAACTCTTCGCGGGCCAGGAGGGGGGGCAGGGTGATCAGGTTGCCGACGCCCAGGCCGAAGACGAGACTGCCGGCCACGAAGACCGCGGTCGAGGGCCACGTCGCCATCACGGCGAGGGCCACGCCCTGGGCGCCGATGTTGAAGGCGGATACGTTGCGGAGGTCCATGCGATCGGACAGCACGCCAAGCACGATGCGGCCGAGCAGGGCTGCCACGGTAGTAGCGCTCACCGTGAGGGCCGCGTGGCTCTCGCCGAGATGAGGCTCCAGCAGGCTGATCTGGTGGACGATGAAGCCCACCTGGGCGGCCAGCGCGAGGGCGAACGGCACCATCAGCGTCCACAGGAGTGGCACGCGCAGCACCTCACGTCGCGTCCAGAGACGGGCTTGCCGGATCCCCTCGTCGGCGGGGCCCGTCGCGCCGTGGCGCTGCAGCTCGACGGCGACCTCGTGAGCGGAAGGACGGCCGCGGATGACGAGGAGGACGAGCGGCAGGCCGATCACGAGGGAGGCCGCGCCGGCCGCCGCCGTGGCGAACTGGAAGCCTCGATGCTGGACCAGGGTAACCAGGATCGGCACGAGCACCATGCCGCCCACGCTGGCCCCGGTGAGCGCGAGGGTCATGGCGAGGCCTTGGCGGCGGCCGAACCAGGGCAGGATCGTGCTGCTGATGCCGGTCAAGCTGAGGCAGGACCAGGACGTCGCCATCACCAGGTAGACGGCGAAGAGCTGTCAGGAGGCGGTGATCAGGCCGAGCGCGGCCACCGCGGCCGCCATGGTGACGACGCCGTAGGTGAGCACGCCGCGGGGGCCGTGGCGGTCGATGAAACCGCCGACCAGCACGATGCAGCCGGCGCTGACCGCGTAGTAGACCGTAAGCTCGCGATGATGCCGCAGGCGATGACGACGGACCAGCCGCGGTAGAAGGGCACGGTATCGTTATACGGGACGCGCGGGAGAAACGGGTGGAACCGGCCTCTCGACACCGTCCCCTCACCCTACCCTCTCCCCAGGGGGAGAGGGTGAATCAGGGAGGAGGGTGAGGTATGCTTCTGGCCGAACCCCCGAGCAAGGAGACCGCCCGTGAAGCTCGACGTGTCCATGCTGACCCACGATCTCAAGACCCTTCCCGACTACGCCCGGAAGGTCGAGGCCATGGGCTACGACTGCCT
>DASQAL010000245.1:0-29157 GCA_035635775.1 Candidatus Acidiferrum sp. | reverse complement strand
CGGCTGGCGGCGCGGCCTCCGGTGGCTGCGGCTGCCGGTCGGGATCGGCATCCTCGCGCTGGCGAGCCTGCCGTGGCTCCTGCCCTATCTCCTGCAGACCGAGCGGAGCTACGTGGGCGGTGTCGTGGTCGGCCACTACGGGGACTGGTACTTCCGCCAGAAGCCCGGCTCGCGGCTCGAGTCGCTGCAGGAGAACCTGGTGCGGTTCCTGCCGTGGACGCTCTTCCTGCCGGCCGGTCTCTGGTGGTGGTGGCGGGATCGCGATCCGCGCCGCCGGCCGCTCGTGGTGTGGACCGTGGTCATCGCGGTCGCGGTCAGCCTCTCCGCCGAGCAGCGGGCCCGGTATTTTCTGCCGGTCGTGCCGCCGCTGTCGCTGCTGGTTGCGGAGCTGCTGGCGCACGCGCCGCTCGAGCCGTCCCGGCGGGGGCGGCGGGTGCTCCTGGCATCGCTCGCCGGGGCTGCGCTGGTGTCGATGGCGGCCGCCGTGGTCCTGCTCCAGATGGCCCCCGGCGGCGGGACCTTCGTGCCGCCACCCGGCTGGCCGCGCGGAGCGATCGCCGCGCTCGCGGCGGCCGGCCCCGTAGTCGCGCTGGGGTTTCTGGCCGTCCGGCGATCGGGCGTCGCCGCCACCGTGGCGCTGGCGCTGGCCATCGGCGGTATCCTGGTCGTCGAGGGATGGACCTATCCAGGACGCTACGCCGAGCGCAGCAATATCCGCGGCTTCACCGCGGCGGTCGCCGAGCGGCTGCCGCCCGATGCCCGCATCGTCACGCATCTCGACGCGGGGCTCGTATATGATTTCTACTTGCGGCGGCCGATCCAGGAGCTGCCGCGCCTGGCCGATCTGGAGGCGCGGATGGCGGCGCCGGGCTCCGGGGACGTGGTGTTGATGCGCGAGGAGCGGTGGGCGACGATGCGCGCGGCCCACGAGGCCCGCTGGCAGGTGCTCCTGGCCGACCGGGTGGGCCGCCACCGGATGGTCCTGCTGGGGCGCCGCCCGTGAGTCTGGCCGCGCCTGAGCTGTCGGTGCTGCTGCCCGCCTTCAACGAGGCGGAGAGCCTGCCCCAGCTCTGGTCCGAGCTCGGTCCGGTGCTCGATGCGCTCGGGCGGGCCACCGAGGTCATCATCGTGGACGACGGCAGCACCGACGCGACCCCCGCGGTCGCGCGGGCCCTCCACGCGCGCGACGCGCGCGTGCGCCTGCTGCGCCTGGCCGGCAACGGCGGGCTCTCGGCGGCGCTGGACGCCGGCTTCGCGCGGGTGCGCGGCCGCATTGTGGTCACGCTGGACAGCGACCTGCAGAACGATCCGCGCGACATCCCGCGCATGCTCGCGCACCTCGACGGCTACGACGCGGTGACCGGCTGGCGCCAGCGGCGAGACGATCCCTGGCTCAAGAGCGTCTCCTCGCGCGTCGCCAACGCGGTGCGGAACGCGATCACCCGGGAGGACGTGCACGACAGTGCCTGCACCCTGCGCGTGATGCGGAGCGGCTGCCTCGAGGGCCTGCCGCGCTTCCGCGGCTTCCACCGCTTCGTGCCGACGCTGCTGCGGATGGCGGGCTGCCGCGTGCTGGAGCTGCCGGTGAGCCATCGCGCGCGGCGCTTCGGGGTATCGCACTATGGCATCCGCAACCGGACGCTCGTGGCCTTCGAGGACCTTCTCGCCGTGCGGTGGATGCAGTCGCGCCGGCTTCGCTACGAAGCGTCCGAAGAGCCGTAAGGGCTACCCGCGATTCGGGCGGGCGGGGCGGGGGGCCGCTCCCGGGGACACGCTGAGCCGTGACCCGTGCTGCCGTCTCAATCGAGCCACGAGATGGGACGGTGCTGGCTTCGATAGCCCGCAGAAGACACGGTCCCCGGGAGCGGCCCCCCGCCCCGCCCGCCCGAACCTATGACGTCCTGTCGTTCCCTTGGAGCGTCGAGCGGAGCTTGAGTTTCAACTTCACAGCTTTTTGCTGGGCGGAAGGCCGCTCATTTTTGCGATGACGTCGAAGACTACGGCGAAGTCGTACTTTGCGAGGCCGAGGCTTTTGGCGGCCGTCATGAGCTCGTGGGTGAGGGCCACGCTCGGCAGGGTCACGCCGGAGGTGCGGGCCATGTCGAGGGCGAGGCGCAGGTCTTTCTGGATCATGTCCACGTCGAACCAGGCTTCCTGTGGCATGCCGAGGACGAAGGGGCCGCGGTATTTCACCATGGGGGAGGCCACCACGCTTTTCAGCAAGACCTCCACCGCGCGGGCGCGGTCGATGCCGGCTTTCTCGGCCAGCGCCACCGCCTCCGCGAAGGCGAGCATCTGGACCGCGAGGCCCTGATTGACCGCGATCTTCATGCTCTTGGCGAGCCCCACGGGGCCGACGTGGGTGATGGTGGGGCCGATGGCCTCGAGGTAGGGGCGGGCCCGCTCGAGCACCGCCGGGTCGCCGCCCACCATGAACGAGAGCTGGCCCGCGTCCAGCGTGGCGGGGCTGCCGGAGACCGGCGCGTCGAGCAGCGCCCCGCCGCGCCCCGCGACCGCGGCGGCGAGCCGCTCGATCACCGCCGGGCTCACCGTGCTCATCTCGACCAGGATCGCGCCCGGCCGCCAGCCGGCCAGCAGGCCCTCGGGCGGGCGCGTCACCGCCTCGAGTGCGGTGTCGTCGGTGACCATGGTGAAGACGATATCCCCCCGCTCGGCGACTTCTCGGGGCGACCCGGTGAGCGTCATGCCCGCGCGGACGAGATCGGCCGCCTTCGCGGCGGTGCGGTTGTAGCCGCACAGCGCGTAGCCGGCGTCGAGCAGGCGCCGGGCCATGCGGCCGCCCATCGCGCCGAGGCCGACGAAGCCGAGGGTGGTCACCGGCGGCGCTTCCGGACAGCGTTCTTACGTTTACTTCCTTTAGGCTTTTCTTGTATTCGTTCGGCTCGCCTTTGGCTGCGCCTCACCGTGCCACTGCTGGCTGCGTCGCCTGTTACCGCTATGACGCTGATCTCGATCTTGCAGTTGGCGTGCGTGGCCAGGCGGGAGACCTCCACGGTGGTCGTGGTGGGGCGGTGGGCACCCAGATACGAAGCCCACACCGCGTTCAGATCGTCCTGCTCGGCCACGTCGGTGAGGTAGCGCGTCGCCCACACCACGTCGGCCAGCGTGCAGCCGGCGGCGGCCAGCGTGGTCTTGAGGTTCTCCATCAGGAGGACCGCCTGCTCCCGCATGTGGGGCGGTAGGTCGAACTCCTCCTCGCGATGGGGATGGCTGTGGTAGACCGGGGCCGCGGTGAGCCCGGAAAGAAATAGCAGGCTGCCGCGCCGCACCAGGAGCGCCGGGGCATAGGGCATCTCCACGTGGCGCTTGTCCGGGTGGTGCACGGGGCGGACGTCCCTGGCCATGACAGCGCATGATTGACGTAGGCCTGCCCGGCGTCAAGCGGCAAGCGCCCGGGAACCTTGACACCCCGAGGCATGTTTGCTAAAAGAAAGGCCCATTCCGGTCGTACCCTATCTGCTCGAGACTCGTCCCAGGAGGGTTCGCATGACGAAGACGTCTTGGAAGCGCCTGGCACCCGTCGCCCTCGCCGGGGTCCTGCTCGCATCGCTCCCGGCGCCCGCGCCCGCGCAGACGCCGATCAAGATCGGCGCGTCGCTGTCGGTCACCGGGACCTATGCCCAGCCCGGCACCTACCAGAAGGAAGGGTACGAACTGTGCGCGGACCACGTGAACGCCAAGGGCGGGCTGCTGGGCCGCAAGATCGAGTTCGTCTTCTACGATGACCAGTCCACCCCGGCCACCGGCGTGCGGCTCTACGAGAAGCTGATCACCGAGGACAAGGTCGACGCGGTCATGGGGCCGTACTCCTCCCCGATCACGGAGGCGGTCGCAAACGTCAGCGAGAAGTACCAGAAGGTCATGGTCTCGCCGCTCGCCGCGACCACGTCGATCTTCAAGAAGGGCCGCAAGTACATCTTCATGGTGATCTCGCCCGCCGAGGGCTACCTCGAAGGGCTCATCGATCTCGCGGCCAAGCGCGGCCTCAAGACGGTGGCCGTCCTCAACGAGGACACGCTCTTCACCAAGGCCTCCGCTACCGGCGTCGTCGAGCTGGCCAAGAAGAAGGGGATGCAGGTGGTGTTCCAGGAGGCGTATCCGAAGGGGAACACCGACTTCTCGGCCATGCTGACCAAGGTCAAGGCCGCGAATCCGGACGTGATCGCGGCCTCGACCTACTTCGACGACGCGGTCGCAATCACCCGCCAGATGAAGGAGCTGAACGTCAGCGCGAAGATGTACGGGGTGACGGTGGGCGGCGACCTCCCGAAGTTCTACGACCTGCTCAAACAGAATGCCGAGTACGTGTACGGCGCCACCCAGTGGGAGCCGACCCTGCCGTATCCCGGCCAGAAGGAGTTCGTGGAGTCCTATCAGAAGAAGTTCAATCGCGAGCCGGTGTACCACTCCGCGGCGGGTTACGCCGGCTGCGTGATCTACGCCGAGGGCGTCCGGCGGGCCGGCACCCTCGACTCGGACAAGGTGCGCGAGCAGCTCCTGAAGCTGGAGACCAAGACGTTCTTCGGCGACTACAAGGTGGAGCCGGACGGCTTCCAGATCGCCCACAAGATGGTCCTGTTCCAGTGGCAGGACGGCAAGAAGGTCACGGTGTGGCCGGATGATCTGGCCAGCGGCAAGGCGCGCTTCCCCACGCCGCCCTGGGGCCAGCGCTGAGCGCATGAGCGCTTGAACCGCATCGGGCAGGGCGCCCGCCGGACCCCCGGCGGGCGCCGGCTCGTCCGGCACCCTCCCGCTCGCGAGGCTCTGTGAACCTCGTCATCACGCCGGCCATGGTCGGCCAGGTGGTCATCTCGGGCCTCCTGGCGGGCTCGCTTTACGCGATGGTGGCGCTCGGCCTCGGGCTCATCTTCGGCGTGATGCGCGTGCTCAACGTCGCCCACGGCCCGATCCTGATGCTGGGCGCCTACACCACGTTCTGGCTCTTCCACTGGTTCGGTCTGAGCCCGTACCTGTCGCTGCTGGTGTCGATGCCGGTGCTCTTTGTGGTGGGTGTCGTGCTGCAGCGGCTCCTGGTGCGGCGGGTGGTGGACGCGCCGGAGCTGTCCTCGCTGCTGCTCACCTTCGGGGTGTCCATCGCGATCGTCAACCTGGCCCAGCTGATGTTCACCTCCGATCTACGGTCGGTCGAATACCTGACCGGGTCGTTCATCCTCGGGCCGTTCGCCTTCTCCAAGGCCCGCGTCATCGCCTGCGTCTTCGCGATGCTGATCACCGCCGGCGCCTTCTGGTTCCTCCAGAAGACCCGCCTGGGCAAGGCCCTCCGCGCGGTGTCGCAGAGCCGCGAGGTGGCCCAGGTGTGCGGCATCAACGTGCAGCGGATCCACATGCTGGCCTTCGGCGTCGCCTCTGCCCTGGCCGCCGCGGGCGGCTCCCTCGTCGCGGTAATGGTCGCCATCCAGCCGGAGATGGGGCAGGTCTACACGTTCAAGGCGTTCCTGGTGATCGTGCTCGGTGGGGCCGGCAACTACCCGGGCGCGCTGGTGGGCGGCCTGCTCCTGGGGCTGGTCGAGCAGCTCTCCTCGCTGTTCCTCACCACCCAGGTCAACGAGGCGGTGGCCTATATCCTGCTCGTCCTGGTGTTGCTTGTGCGCCCCACCGGTCTGCTCAAGGGCCGTGCCTCGTGAAGCGCGCGTTCCTCGTCGCGCTCGCGGTGACCCTCGTCGCGCTCGCGGTCTACCCGATGCACGCGACGGGCTACGGCATCCGCACCATGCTGCAGCTCTTCATGTGGATCGCGCTCGCCCAGTCCTGGAACCTGATCTCGGGGCTCACCGGCTACGTCTCCTTCGGCCACGTGGCCTTCTTCGGGATGGGTGCCTACACCGCCGGCATCCTGATCGGCAAGCTCGGGTGGGCGTGGCCGGCCGCGTGCCTGGCTGGCGGGGTCATGGCCATGGTGCTGGCGGTCGTGATCGGCTGGCCGTGCCTGCGGCTGAAGGGGCCCTACTTCGCCATCGCCATGCTGGGGCTCAACGAGGTGTTGCGGGTCATCGTGTCCTACTACGAGGGCCTCACCGGAGGCGGCAACGGGCTGTCGCTCCCCACGCTCCACGCGAGCGTGCCGATCTACTACGCGATGGGGCTGGTGGCGCTCGCGGTGACCGCGCTCACCTACCTGATCATCACCTCGCGGTTCGGCCTCCGCCTCATGACGATCCGGGAGGACGAGGTGGCCGCCGAGGCGATGGGGATCGACACGTTCCGGCACAAGCTCTACGCCTTCCTGCTCTCGGCGGTGGGGCCCGGCATCGTCGGCGGGCTGGCCGCCCGCGATCAGGGCTACATCGAGCCGCTCTCGGTCTTCCCCCTGATCACCACGATCACCATGATCGTGATGGCGCTCTTCGGCGGCAAGGGGACGATCTGGGGCCCGGTGCTGGGCGCGGTGGTCCTGTTCACCTTCCAGGAGCTGGTGTGGGCGCACTTCATCTACCTCCACCAGCTCTTCTTCGGCGCGATCATCGTGGCGGTGGTGCTCCTGATGCCGCGCGGGATCCTCGGGGTGCTCCAGCAGAAGTACAACCTGCCGCGGACCATCTAGCGCCGTGGCCCCCATCCTCGAGCTCCACGGCGTGGTCAAGCGCTTCGGCGGCGTGGCCGCGGTCAGCGGGGTGTCGCTGTCGCTCGAGCGGGGCCGGATCTACGGGTTGATCGGCCCCAACGGCTCGGGCAAGACGACGCTCTTCAACTGCATCACCGGCGTGGACCAGGCCGACGAGGGCCTAATCCGGTTCAAGGGCCGGCGCATCGACCGGCTCAAGCCGCACCAGATCTTCCATCTCGGGATCGGCCGCACCTTCCAGGTGATCCGGGTCTTCCCCGAGCTGACCGCGCTGGAGAACCTCCTGGTGGTGACCACCACCGGCTACGACGAGGCGCGGCGCCGGGCCCAGGAGCTGCTGGAATTCGTCAAGCTGGAGCGGCTCGCCGGCGAGTTCGCGGGCAATCTCTCCTACGGCCAGCAGAAGCTCGTGGAGTTCATTCGCGTGCTCATGACCGATCCCGAGATGATCCTGCTCGACGAGCCCGCCGCCGGCGTCAATCGCACCCTGCTGAACGAGCTGCTCGACGCGGTGAGGCGGCTGCGCGACCAGGGCAAGACCATCCTGCTGGTCGAGCACGACATGAAGGTGGTCATGGGCCTCTGCGAGACGGTGTTCGTGCTCGATCACGGCGAGAAGCTGGCCGAGGGGGCGCCCGGCGTCATCCAGGCCGACGAGCGGGTCATTGAGGCTTATTTCGGCCGCTAGCGCCCTGCTGCTCGCCTACCTGATCTGGGGCTCGCGCGCCTGGCCCCTGATCCACGACGCGCCGCTGATGCACTATGTCGCCTGGCTCATCGCCCAGGGCGGCGTCCCGTATCGCGACGCCTTCGACATGAACCTCCCCGGCGTCTACCTCCTGCACCTGGCCGTGCTCCAGGTGGGCGGTGCGGGCGATCTCGCGTGGCGGCTCTTCGACCTCGCCTGGCTCGCCGCCATCGGTGCGCTGCTCTGGGCTTACTGCCGGCCCGTGAGCGACGCGGTCGCGGCCGGCGCGGGCGCGGCCCTCTTCGGCCTCTATCATCTGAGCGGCGGCGCCTGGCGCGCGGGGCAGCGCGATTTCCTGCTCTGCCTCTTCCTGCTCGCGGGCGCCTACGGGGTGGCGCGGGGCCTCGAGCAGCCCGACGGGCGCCTGGCGTTCCTCGCGGGTGGGCTGGCCCTCGGCGCGGGCATGACCGTGAAGCCGCACGCGGGCTTCTTCTGGCTGCTGTGTGCGGCGGTGGCCGCGGTGGGCGCTCGGCGAGCCGGGCGGTCGGCCGGGCGCGCCGGCGCCCTCGTGCTGGGCGGCGGGCTGGTGGTGCCCGCCCTGGTCGTCGCCTGGCTCGCCGGGCGCGGCGGCCTCGCGCCGTGCGTGGCCGTGCTGACCGGCTACGTGCTGCCGCTCTACAGCCAGGTCGGCCGCGTGTCGGTGCTCGGGGCCACGCGCTGGCATGCCTGGGGTCGCGCGACGTTCGGCCTGCTCGCGGGTCTCGGGCTTCTGGGCCTGCGCGCGTCCCCCGCCTGGTCGCCGCGCCTCGTGCTGGCGGCCCTGGGCGCGCTCTACGGCGCCGCGCACTTCGCGCTCCAGGGCAAGGGCTGGGAGTATCAGCTCTACCCGCTCGCGCTCTTCCTCTGCGCGCTGGCGCCCGCGGCGGTGGCGCGGCGCGCTGACGGGTCCCGTACGCGGCCTGCCGCCGACCTGCGCGGCATTCGGCGCGCGGTCGCGCTCGCGGCCTGGGCGCTGCTCGTGCTCGTGCTGGGCGCCAAGGGCGTCGAGGCCCGCGAGCCCGAGTGGATCGCGGAGAAGGCCCGCCGGGTGGCCGCGCTGACCCGCGACCTGGCCCCGCTGGTGCGGCCGGGCGAGACCGTGCAGGTGCTCGACACCACCGGGGGCGGCATCCACGCGCTGCTGCGCCTGGGGCTGCGGCAGCCCACGCGGTTCATCTACGACTTCCACTTCTTTCACCACCCGGACGACCCGCGCATCCGCGCCCTGCGCGCGGAGCTGGTGGCGGGCCTCGCGGCCCACCCGCCCGCCGCGGTGGTGGTGCTCGAGGAGAGCTGGCCCGAGCTCGGCTACGACCGCCTGGCCGCGTTCCCCGAGCTCGCGCAGGCGCTCGAGCGCTCGTTCCCCCTGGCCGTGACCGGCCCCGGATACCGGATCCATGCGAAGCGAAGCGATTCGTAGCGTCATCCGCGCCTACGACGATCCGATCGTGCGCGCGTACTGCTGGGGGCGCTTCTGGATCCTGCGCCAGCGGTTTCTCGACGAGATCGGCCAGTACCTGCCCGCGCGCGGCCGGGTGCTCGACCTGGGCTGTGGCTTCGGGCTCTTCTCGCTCTACTACGCGAGCGCGCATCCCGCGCTCACCGTCGAGGGCTTCGACCTCAATCCGCGCCGCATCGAGATGGCCCGCGCGGCCGCGCGGCGGCTCGGCCTCGCCAATGTCCGCTACGAGGTCGGCAACGTCATGGATTATCGGGGCGCCGGGCGGGGAGGCGAGCGCTTCGACGCCGCCTACATGCTCGACATCGTCCACCACATTCCCGAGGAGGCGGTGCGGCCCCTGCTCGAGCAGGTGGCCAAGACGCTGCCCGAGGGCGGGCGCCTGCTCGTCAAGGACGTCGATCGCCAGCCCGCCTACAAGCGCTGGTTCACCCACGCGCTCGACAAGGTCATGGATCCCCGCACGCCCGTCAATTACTGGTCCGCGGACGAGCTGCAGGCGCTCCTGGAGGACGTGGGCTTCGAGGTGCACCGGCACCTGATGGTGGACGTCTTGCCCTATCCCCACGTCCTCTACATCGGGCGGCGCCGGTCATGACCACCGCGGCCAGCCCGATCCTCCTGCACGCCGAGCGCCTCACCGCCGGCTACGGCAAGCTGGCCATCCTCCACGACGTCACCCTCGACGTGCGCGCGGGCGAGATGGTGAGCGTCATCGGCCCCAACGGCGCGGGCAAGTCCACCGCCTTCAAGACCATCGTGGGCTTTCTGCGCCCCACCGCCGGCCGGGTTCTCTTCGACGGCCAGGACATCACGGGCCTCCGGCCCGATCAAGTGCTGCCGCGCGGCCTGGCCTACGTCCCGCAGGGCCGCATCGTCTTCCCCCAGATGACGGTGCTGGAGAACCTCGAGATGGGCGCCTACATCGAGCGGGACGGCCGCCGGATCCAGGAGGCGCTCGAGCGCGTCTACCGGCTGTTCCCGATCCTGGCCGAGCGGCGGGCCCAGAAGGCGGGGACCATGTCGGGCGGCGAGCAGCAGATGGTGGCCATCGGGCGGGCCCTCATGACCACGCCCAAGCTGATCCTGCTGGACGAGCCGTCGCTGGGCCTGGCGCCGAAGTTCGTCTCGCTGATCTTCGACAAGCTCACCGAGATGAAGCAGGCCGGCTACACCATGATGGTGGTGGAGCAGAACGCGGCCAAGGCCTTGGCCGTGGCCGACCGGGCCTACGTGCTCGAGCTGGGCCGGAACCGGTTCGAGGGGCCGGGGCGGACGCTGCTGGAAGACCCCGAGGTCAAGCGCCTGTATCTGGGTGGATGACCCGCCCGGTGATTGTGAATTTTCTGGCTAGGATTCCGGCTGGGTTTTGAGTATATTCGGTGGGGTTTTCCAAGGGAGACAGCCTGAACCTCATGCGCATCCCACGCACCGCCGTCGTCGGTAGTGCGGCCATCGCGGCCGTTCTGATCGGCATCCTGATCGGCTTTCCCATCTCCGCCGCCAAGTCCGCCACGCCCGGCCAGGGCCCGGGCCAGAAGGCGGCGGCCAAGGGGCACGAGGCCGGGGTCATCGACCCCCGGATCATCGAGCGGGGCAAGCAGACCTTCGGGACCTACTGCGTGAACTGCCACGGTACCGACGGCAAGGGCGACGGGCTCGCCGGCCAGAACCTGCCCATCAAGCCCCAGAACCTGACCGAGGGCCGCATCCTCAACGCCCTGCCCGATCACTTCCTCTTCAGCATCATCGCGCACGGGGGCCAGGTGGTCGGGCTCTCACCGCTGATGCCGAACTTCACGCCGTTCCTGTCCGCCGTGCAGATCCGGGAGGTCATCGCCTACGTCCGGACGCTGGCCGAGCCCGCGTTCGATCCGACGAAGGTGCTGCCGGTCGCCGCCAAGCGGCAGGGTCCGGTGCAGCCGATCTTCTTCAGCCACGTGATCCACGCCGGCTCGTACCAGATCGCCTGCCAGTACTGCCACGCGGGTGCGCGGCGCAGCAGCGCGGCGGGCCTGCCGTCGGTGGAGCGCTGCATGGGCTGCCACAAGATCGTGGCCGCCCAGGGTAATCCGGAAGTCCAGAAGCTGCACGGCTACTGGGAGCGCAAGGAGCCCATCCCGTGGCTCCGCATCTTCAAGGTGCCCGAGCACGCCCACTTCACCCACAAGCCCCACGTGCAGGCGGGCGTGCAGTGCCAGACGTGCCACGGCCGCATCGAGGCCATGGAGCGCGTACACGCCGAGACCGGGCAGAGTATCGTCAACGATCTCAAGAACCTCGCGGGGATCCCCAATCAGCCGCCCAAGCTGACCATGGGCTGGTGCGTGGAATGCCACCGCACCGCCAACGCCAAGGGCGTGCAGGCTGTGCAGACCGCCTCGGACGCGCCGATCCCGTCGGTGCACGCGCCACCGGGTAGCGAGAGCGCCCGCCGCAACGCCCCCCTCGAGTGCGTGACCTGCCACCACTAGTAGGATCTCCCTCTCCCCTCAGGGGAGAGGGCAGGGTGAGGGGCGCGGGGCGGTAGAGTAGGAGCCGGGCCAGCCATGCGGGTGATCGCCACCACCCTTCTCGTCTATCTCGCCGCCGTCGCGGCGGTCTTCGGGCTGCAGCTCGTGGCGGTGACCGCGCTCGTGACCCGCCGCGCCGGCACGTTCGACCTCGAGCGCGACGGGCTCGCCGCCCTCCTCGTGGGCGTGCCCGCCTCCTCGCTGGGCCTCATCGTCGTCGCGTGGCTCGCGGCGGGCCGCCCGCGGCGCGAGCGGCTGCGCTTGCTCCCAGCTCGGGTGCCCGCGCGCGGGATCCTGGCGATGATCGGGGGGATCCTTGCGCTGAGCCAGGCGCTCGAGTCGCTCGCGCTCCTGGTCGGTGCGGGCCCCGGCGCCAATCTCGACTGGATCGCGCGGACCCTGGCCACCGCGACGCCGCTCACCCTGGCCCTGGCGGTGCTCGTCATCGGCGGCCTCGCGCCGGTCGGGGAGGAGCTGTTCTTCCGCGGCTTCATGCTGACGCGGCTGCGCCAGGTGTGGCGCGCGGGGCCCGCCATCGTGGTGACCGCGCTCGCCTTCGGGCTGATTCACGGCGAGTGGGTGCACGGGCTGCTCGCCACCGGCATCGGGCTCTACCTCGGGCTGGTCACGGCGCGGTCCGGCAGCGTGATCCCGGCGGTGATCTGCCACGTGGCCAACAACACGGCCTCGGTGCTGCTCTCGGCCGCGATCGGCTCGCCGCAGGGGCGCGGCGTCAACGCGGTGCTGCTCGTCGTCACCGCGCTGATCTTCGCCGCGTCGCTCCAGTGGCTACCCCCGCCGGAGCCCGCGGAAGCGGGCTGAGAGGCGCGGCCGTGCTCAGCGGCCGGGATCGAGGATCGCGGTCAGGCTCCGGAGATCGGGGCAGGTGTCGAGCGACTCGACGATCTGGGCGACCGAGTCCACGCGGTCGGCGGGAAGCACGAGGGCGGCGCACTCGGTGAACTTCTCCCGCAGCGCCTCGAGCGTCAGCGGATTGCCGGGATGGCCCGGCACCGGCCGGGGGCTGATGCTGGCCGATCGGCCACCCTTCAATCGAACGGTCATGCGAGTCCACATGTGGCGCTCGAGATCGGTGGGGATCTCCGGATCCACCACCACCCGGATCCGCTCCATCAGGCGTCGCAGGTCCGGATCCTGCGCGCGGTCGTCCTGGAAGGTGGCGATGCCGACGCGGCCGTCCATCAGCGCGGCCGCCGCCGCGAACTCGGCGGAGAACTTCGCCTCGAGCCCGGTGCGGGGGCGCGAGTGGATCAGGATGCGCGGCACGCCCGCGGCCACGCCGACCGTCACCTCCTCGACCTCGTCGGGCCGGATGCCCTCGACCCGCCGGAGCTCGAGCGCGCTGTCGATGATCGAGTGCGTGCAGGCGCAGGACGGGTAGGGCTTCACCGCGACCCCGGTGGTCAGGATCTTCCACGGCGCGGCGAGCGTCCCGAGCGGCTCGAGCGCGCGCTGGCCCGCGCCCAGCACGCTGAAGAAACCCTGGGGCCCTTCCAGCGCGTGCTCGGAGGCGGTCCAGCCCTCGCGCGCCATCAGCGCCGACAGCACGCCGCTCCGCGCGGCGTGCCCGGCGTGGAAGGGCTTGGTCATGGTGCCGAAGTTTTCCTTCAGCCCCGAGGACTGCGAGGCGGCCACCGCGAGGGCGTGACGGGTCTGCGTGCCGTCGAGCCCGAGCAGCCGCGCCGCCGCGGCCGCCGCGCCCAGCGTGCCGAGCGTACAGGTGGCGTGCCAGCCGTGGGCGTAGTGGGCCGGGTTGATGACCTCGGCCAGCGTGGTCTCGACCTCGAAGCCCAGCAGGAAGGCGTGCAGCACGGCGCGGCCGTCGGCCAGCGCGAGCTCGCCCGCGGCCAGTACCGCGGCCAGCACCGGCGCGGAGGGATGGCCCATCAGGGTGAAGTTGGTGTCGTCGAAGTCGAGCGCGTGGGCCGCGGTGCCGTTGCAGAGCGCGGCCCACACCGCGCCGGTGCGGCGGCCCGTGCCCACCACCGTGGCCAGCGGGGCGCCGCCCTCCGTCCGGGCCACCTGCTGGAGGATCCGGGCGGCCGGCTCGACGGAGCCGGCCAGCATCACGCCCAGGCAGTCGAGGATGGCCCGCCGGGCCGCGTCGAGGGCGGCCTCGGGGCAGTCCTCGTAGCGGCTCTTGGTGACGAACTCGGCGAGCAGGGCGGTGGCGTTCATGGGCGGGAGCCTATCACAGCCCCGCGCCTCATCACATCTGGGGTCGGCCCGCCCGGCGCCAGTCGCGGCAGTACTTGAGTAGCAGGCCGCTCACGAGCAGGAGCTCGGCCAGGAGCTCGAAGGGCTCCTCCAAGGGGTCGCGAAAGAACGGATGCCGCGTGCTCAGCAGCGTGTCGTCCACGTCGAGCGTCTGGGCCACCGCCTGGGCCACCAGCGCCGCGTAGAGCGGCAGCGTGGTCGGATCGAAGATCTCCCGCCGGACGAAGCCGACCGTGAGATGGCCGCGATACCAGACCATGCCGAGGACGAGCAGCGCCGAGAGGGCGAGCGGGATCGCGAACCAGTGGTAGTGCCACGCCACCTTGAGCAGATCGTGGGAGGAGCCCAGGTAAACGTCGGCGGCGCCGACGCGGCCGATGAGGGGGCTCACAAGACCGAGCCAGTCCATCTCCTCGAGGGCCAGCATCCCGCAGAAGAAGGCGACGAAGCGGTAGCATCGCGCGTCCGGCGCCCGCGGCCCCAGCAGGGCGGCGTGCCGCAAGGCGATCCAGGCGGCGGTGAGATAGAGCGTGGCCTCGGCGGGCTCGACGAGGCCCCACTCGCGCGTGAGCGCGCGCGCGTCGGCCACGATCGTGCCGAGCGCGCGATACGGGCGGGTGTTCAGATCGAGGACCGGATTGCCGGGCATGGTGAGCAGCGTCACCGTGACCAGGATCAGCAGCCCGAGTCAGAATGCCCAGGGCGCGTAGGGCCGGCTCCACTCCGCGAAGGTCGCCGCCGCGGCCGCCAGCCGGCGGTGGCCCGCGGCAGGGCTCCGCGCGTGGTCCCCAGAAATGCCCGACGTGGCGTCGCGCATCGCACGAACGTAGCACTCGCCTGGCATGGTCGGTGCGGGCCGGGTATGATCGAGCCTCGACCATGCGCCGGCTTGGCTGGTCTCTCGCGGTCGCGCTCCTCCTGGCTCCCGTCCCCGCCCAGGCGCAGCTCTTCCTCGCGTCCCGTCCGAAGCCGCCGTTCACGGTGGGGCCGCTGATGGTCCGCGCCACCGTACGCGAGGAGCCGGGGCCGGTGCCGGTCGTGGTGACGTGGAGCCTCCTGCTCTCCCCGGATCGCCAGGCCGCCGACGTGGCGCAGGACATCTTCCTGCTCTGGCCGGGCGAGATCCGGAACGACGCTCCCGCCCAGAAGCCCGACGCGGCGCTGGCCCGCTACGTCACGGAGCAGGGCTTCGACGTGATCGGGGAGGGGCGCGTGGAGCTGCTGGCGCGCGGGCTGGCCGACGGCACCACCGAGGTCCAGCCGGCGGGGGCCCCGTTCGTGACCTTCGTGCAGACCGGCGCGCTGGGGCTGAGCCCGCCCGCCACCTTCATTCGCATCCCGTGGACGCCCCGGATCACCGACCGGAGCTGGCTCATGGAGCTCACCCTTCACGTGGCCGGGCTGGTGAAGCCGCAGAAGCTCGGCTGGGTGGAGACGCTCATCCGCGGCGGCCCCTCGCGCGTGGCCATCGGCTTCAACGAAGTGCGCGACCGGCCGCTGTTTCCGATGTACCTCGCCCATCGCGACCGCGTCGTGGGCCTGGCCGACGCGCCGGCCGAGCTGGTGGTGCAGTTCCCCCAGTCCGACCGGCTCAAGATCGACGAGGTCTATCCGCCCACGTCCATCAGACGGTTGAGCGAGACGCTCGATAGCACCCAGGTCGTCTCGCTTTTTCTCGACCGCGGCGACGGCATCACCCCGCAACAGCTCGCCGTGCAGTTCGGCTACTTCTCGCGCACCCAGACCGTGCTGCTCGTGGCCGCTCCGCTCCTCATCTTCGCTCTCGGCCAGGCGATGGGCCCGCTGCTCGGGCGTGGCCTCCTGCGCCTGGCCGACGTGGTGGCCGCGCGCGTGCAGCTGGGCGCGTGGCGGGACGGGCGCGACCCCCGGGCGGGCGTGATCCTGCCCCGCGAGGTGCTCGAGCGCATCGTGCCGGGCAAGACCACCCGGGACGAGGTGCTCCGCCTCTGCGGTACCGAGGTGGAGCGCCAGGACCAGTTTCCGGGATCCGGGTACACGACCCTCATCTACCGCGGCCGCCGTCTCCTGCCGGAGTCCCGCCGGATCTTCGGCTGGCTGTCCACGGTGCGGCACTGGGACGTGGAGCGGCACGAGGTGCGGATCGAGATCGAGCGCGACACCGTCCGTGACGTGCGCGCCGACATCCGGCGCTACCGCCTGGGACCCGAGGAGCCCCGCTGACCGGGCCTCGCCCACGCCGGCCGGCACAGGACAGTAGGCACACGACGGTTGGGGGGGCGGGCCCTTGACCCCCCACTGGTGGAGGGGCTACTCTTACGAGATCATCGTCTCGGCGTCGCCGCCCGAGGAGGGCTAGGTGCAGTGTCCCCGCTGCCAGTCCCAGAACCGTGAGGGTGTGCGGTTCTGTGAGGAGTGCGGGGCACGCCTGGTGATGAGCTGTCCGAGCTGCGGCGCGGAGCTGCTGCCGGACAAGCGGTTCTGCGGCTCCTGCGGCTCGCCGACGACGCCGGAGCCGGTGGAGCGCCAGGCCTCCCCCCAGGGCTACACCCCGAAGCACCTCGCCGAGAAGATCCTGACCTCGCGGCACGCGCTCGAAGGCGAGCGCAAGCAGGTCACCGTGCTCTTCGCGGATCTCAAGGGCTCCATGGAGCTCCTGGCCGACCAGGATCCGGAGGAGGCCCGGCGCCTGCTGGATCCGGTGCTCGAGCGGATGATGGAGGCGGTGCACCGCTACGAGGGCACGGTGAACCAGGTGATGGGCGACGGGATCATGGCGCTCTTCGGCGCGCCGCTCGCCCACGAGGACCACGCGGTGCGCGCCTGCCACGCCGCGCTCCGCATGCAGCAGACGGTCGGCTGGTACGCGGAGGAGCTCCGCCGCGGCCGCGGCGTGGACGTGCAGATCCGCATCGGCCTCAACTCGGGCGAGGTCGTGGTGCGCGCCATCGACAGCGATCTGCACATGGACTACTCGGCGATCGGCCAGACCACGCACCTGGCCGCGCGCATGGAGCAGCTCGCCCGCCCCGGCTCGACCCTGATCTCGCGCGAGACGCTGCGGCTGGCCGAGGGGTACGTGGAGGTCAAGGCGCTGGGCCCGGTGCCGGTGAAGGGCATGCCGGATCCGGTGGAGGTCTTCGAGCTGGTCCGCTCCGAGCAGGTGCGCTCGCGCCTCGAGGCCAGCGCCGCGCGCGGCCTGACGCCCTTCGTGGGCCGCGAGGCCGAGGTGGACGCGCTCCACCAGGCGATGGCGCGGGCGGCGGCCGGCCACGGCCAGGTGGTGGCGGTGTCGGGCGAGCCGGGGGTGGGCAAGTCGCGCCTCTTCTGGGAGTTCACCCACTCCCATCGCGCGCACGGCTGGCTCATGATGGAGGCGCAGGCCACCTCCTACGGCAAGAACACCTCGTACCTCACGGTGAAGGAGCTCCTGCAGAACTACTTCCACCTCGAAGAGCCGGACGACTCGCGGCGGATTCGCGAGAAAGTCACCGGCAAGCTGCTGACGCTCGACGAGAGCCTGCGGCCCACCCTGCCCGCGTTCCTCCAGCTCCTCGACGTGCCGGTGGACGACGCGGAGTGGCAGACCCCGGATCTGCCGCAGCGCCGCCAGCGTATGCTCGACGCGGTGAAGCGCCTCATCCTCCGGGAAGGCCAGGTGCAGCCGGTGCTCCTGGTGTTCGAGAACCTCCACTGGCTGGACTCGGAGAGCCAGGCCTTCCTCGACAGCCTCGTGGACAGCCTGCCCCTGGCCCGCGCCCTCGTGCTCGTGAGCTACCGGCCCGAGTACCAGCACGGGTGGGCGCGCAAGAGCTACTACACCCAGTTCCGGATCGATCCGCTCCCGCCCCAGAGCTCGGAGGAGCTGCTGCGCGCGCTGATGGGTGACGACCCCGGGCTCGGCCCGCTCAAGCAGCTCCTGATCGAGCGGACCGAGGGCAACCCGTTCTTCATCGAGGAGAGCGTGCGCACGCTGGCCGAGAGCAAGGTGCTCGCGGGCACGCCCGGGCACTACCTCCTGACCCGCGAGGTGCAGAAGGTCCAGGTGCCGGCGACCGTGCAGGCGGTGCTCGCCGCGCGCATCGACCGCCTCCCCATCGAGAGCAAGCGGCTGCTGCAGGCCGCCGCGGTCATCGGCAAGGATGTTTCGTTGGCGCCGCTGCAGGAGATCGCCGATCTCTCGGAGGAGACGGTGCGCCGCAACCTGACCCTGCTCCAGGCCGGCGAGTTCCTCTACGAGATCAGCCTCTTCCCGAGCGTGGAGTACACCTTCCGCCACGCGCTGACCCACGAGGTGGCCTACTCGAGCCTGCTGCAGGACCGCCGGCGCGCCCTGCACGGCCGCGTGGTGCAGGCGATGGAGCAGCTCTACGCGGACCGGCTGCCCGAGCACTTCGAGCGGCTCGCCCACCACGCGGTGCGCGGCGAGGTGTGGACGAAGGCGGTGGCCTACCTCCGGCAGGCGGGGACCAAGGCGGCGGCGCGCTCCGCCAATCGCGAGGCCGTCATCTTCTTCGAGCAGGCCATGGGCGCGCTCGGGCGGCTGCCCGAGGGCCGGTCCGCCACCGAGCAGGCGATCGACCTGCGCCTCGACCTGCGCTCGCCGCTGCTGCAGCTCGGCCAGCTCGAGCGCGCGCTGACGCTCTCGCAGGAAGCGGAGGCGATGGCCGAGAAGCTGGGCGACGAGCAGCGGCTGGCGCGCGTCTACACCTACCTCATCAACTACCACTATCTGAAAGGTGAGCCGGACCTGGCCATCGAGTACGGCGAGCGCTGCCTGCGCATCGGCGACGGGGCCGGCGACGCGGCGCTCCAGGCGCTGGCCCGCAGCTACCTGGGCTATAGCTGTCACGCGCAGGGCCTCTACCGGCGCGCGCACGCGACCCTGCGCGAGAACGTGGAGGCCCTCGAGCTGATGCAGGGTGAGACCCCGGGCGGGCAGGCCGGCGTCTCCTACGTCACCTCGAGCGGCTGGCTCGCGTTCACCCTCGTGGAGATCGGCGAGTTCGACGCGGCGGCCCTGTCGCTCGACAAGGCGCAGCGGGCCGGCGAGGCGAGCGGCCACGCCTATACCCAGACCATCGCGCGCACCATGGCCGGGCTCGCCTGGCTCCGCCGCGGCCAGCTCGAGCGCGCGCTGCCCGCGCTCCAGCGCAGCCTCGACGCCTGCCGCGAGAAGAGTCTGGACGTCTGGCGGCCGATTCCCTCGTCGCTCCTGGGCCTCACCCTCGTGCTGCTCGGCCGGCGGGAGGAAGGGATGCGCCTCCTGGAGGACGGGGTGTCGCTGACGGAGGATCTGGGCGTGCGCGCCTACCTCGCGCTCTGGACCACGAACCTGGGCGAGGGCCTGGCCGCGGCCGGGCAGCTCGACCGCGCCCGGAGCGTGGCCCAGCGCGCGCTCGAGCTGGCGCTGCGGCACAAGGAGCGCGGCCACCAGGCCGGCGCGCTGCGCCTGATGGGCGAGCTCGCCGCGCTGGCCGAGCCACCCTTGGTGGGCGAGGCGGAAGGCTACTACGGCCAGGCGCTGAGCCTGGCCGAGGAGCTCGAGATGCGGCCGCTCCAGGCGCGCACGCACCTGGGGCTGGGGCGGCTCCTGCGCCTGGCGGGCGACCGCGATCGCGCGGAGGATCACCTGGCCACGGCCCTTGGCCTCCTGCGCGAGATGGACATGCGCTTCTGGCTGTCGCGGGCCGCCGAGGAGCTCCTGCATCTGGGGCACCTGTTCGTGGTGGCGCGCCACAATATCCAGCTCTACGACTATCTCAAGCGCGAGTACGCGAGCGAGCCGGTCACCGTGATCCTCGACCGGCGTCACGGCGAGCGCCGGGAGCGCGCGGAGGCCGCCGCCAGCGAGCGGCGGTCGGCCGACCGGCGGCGGCAGCTCCGGGTGGACGAGTCCATCCGCACGCGAGGGTTCGCGGTCGTCCCCGAGATCATCGGAGGGGCCTGACCCCGGCCGCCGGCGCCTCGCGCCCGAGCGCCGTGAGGCCCCGGCTGACCAGCCGCACTTCCGCTGCGCGCTTGCCGTCGGCGCTGACCTGCGGCTCGAAGGAGACGCGCTCGCCGACCCGGGGCGCCGTCCCGCGCCCGTCCCGGCCCCGGACCACGTAGAGATCCTGATCGTCGCCGATGATCAGGCCCCACGCGGTGGGCCGGTCGTAGAACTCGATGCGCCCCGTCTTGATCATGTCCGGATCCTAGGCGGATCCTAGGGCGCCACGCGCGGCCGGCACAATGTCCAGAATCTCGGACAGGGGGTGGACTCGTTGCGGGCTCCGCGTTCCGGTATAAGCTATGCCGGTGATGCTGGCCGCCCGCTCGGACCCGACCCTGCGCCCGACCCTGCGCGTGATCGACGTGGTGGCGATCATCGTGGGCACCGTGGTGGGCGCGGGTATCTTCCGGACCCCGTCTCTGGTCGCGGCCAACGCGACGAGCGAGGCGGTGGCGCTCGGCGCGTGGGTGGCGGGCGGGGCCATCTCCCTCATCGGCGCGCTCTGCTACGCGGAGCTGGCCGCGGCCTATCCGAGCCCCGGCGGGGACTATCACTACCTGGCGCGCGCCTTCGGCATCCGGCTGGCCTTCCTCTTCGCGTGGGCGCGCATCACCGTGATCCAGACCGGGTCCATCGCGCTGCTCGCCTTCGTCATCGGCGACTACGCAACCAAGCTGGTGCCGCTCGGGGCCGCCTCGCCGACCCTCTACGCGGCGCTCACCGTCGTGGGCATCACCGGCGTCCACGTCATCGGCGTGCGCCAGGGGCGCCTGATCCAGAATCTGCTCACCGGTGCCGAGGTGGCGGGCCTGGTCCTGGTGATCACGGCGGGGCTCGCGCTCGACACGCCGTCGTCGCTGACCACGCCCCCGGTGGTCGCGTCCCCCACCCAGGGGTTCGGCCTCATGATGGTCTTCGTGCTGCTCACCTACGGGGGATGGAACGAGGCGGCGTACGCCTCCGCGGAGATCCGCGGGCCCCGGGGGAGCATCGTGCGGGCCCTCGTGTGGGGCATCGTCGCGATCACCGCGCTCTACCTGCTCGTGAACGTGGCGTACCTGCGCGGCCTCGGGCTGGCCGGGATGGCGGAGTCCAAGACGGTGGCCGCCGATCTGATGGCCCGCGCGGCCGGAGTGGGGAGCGCCTGGGTGGTGAGCGTGCTCATCGTCATCGCGGCCGCCACCTCGGTGAACGCGGCGGTGTTCACGGGCGCCCGCACCGCCTACGCCCTCGGGCGCGACTTCCGGCCCCTCGCCTTTCTCGGCCGCTGGCATCGCCGGGCGGGGACGCCGGTCAACGCGCTCGTCGCCCAGGGGACGCTCGTCCTCGCGCTGGTTCTCCTCGGCGGGTTCATGCGGGAGGGTTTCGAGACCATGGTGGAGTTCACCGCGCCCGTGTTCTGGCTGTTCTTCCTCCTGACCGGCGTGTCGCTGCTCGTGCTGCGGCGCCGGGAGCCGGAGGTGGCGCGTCCGTTCACGGTGCCGCTCTATCCGATCACGCCGCTCGTGTTCTGCGCCACCTGCGCCTACCTGCTCTATGCCAGTCTCGCCTACAGCGGGAGCGGCTCGATCGTCGGGGTGGCGGTGGTGGCGGCCGGCGCGCTCGTCCTCGGGCTGATGGGACGAGCCGCCGTCACCCGTCCCGGCATCCAAGGAGGCGCCTGACATGCGGATCTTCCGTTCCCCCGTGCCGTTCCTCGCCCTCATCCTGGCCGCCGCCGTCGCGGCGAGCGCCCAGACGCCGTCGACCCCGAAGGAGCCGGACGTTCCCTACGTGCCGACTCACGAGAAGGTGGTGGCCGAGATGCTGAAGGTCGCGAAGGTCAAGAAGAGCGACGTGCTCTACGACCTGGGGTCGGGGGACGGGCGGATCGTGATTACCGCGGCCAAGAAGTTCGGCACGCGCGGCACCGGGATCGAGCTGCTCCCGGCGCTGGTGCAGGAGGCCCGGGACAACGCGCGCAAGGCGGGGGTGAGCGAGCTCGCGAAGTTCGTCGAGGGCGACATCTTCGAGGCGAACATCAGCGACGCCACCGTGGTCACCCTCTACCTGCTGCCCGCGGTGAACATGAAGCTGCGCCCGAAGCTGCTCGAGCTCCGGCCCGGGACCCGGGTCGTCTCGCACAACTACGACATGGGCGACTGGAAGCCGGAGAAGACGATCAAGCTCAACCTGCCCGACGGCGAGCACACCGTCTTCTACTGGGTGGTGCCCCCCCGCAAGACGTCATAGAGGCGAAACCATGACCGTCAGCCAGAGCGACAAGGCCGTCCACTTCCGGGCCCTCCACGCGGCGCCGGGCGCCTTCGTGATTCCCAACCCGTGGGATGCCGGCTCGGCCCGCATCCTCGCCGCGCTCGGTTTCCCGGCGCTCGCCACCTCCAGCGGAGCCTCCGCGGGCACCCTCGGCCGCCGCGACGGCAAGGTGACGCGCGAGGAGGCGCTCGCCCACTCGCGCGCCATCGTGGACGCGACCGATCTACCGGTCGCCGCCGATCTGGAGAAAGGCTTCGGCGACGCGCCGTCGGCCGCGGCCGAGACCATCCGGCTCGCCGCCTCGGTGGGGCTCGTGGGCGGATCGATCGAGGACGCGACCGGGGACAAGCAGACGCCGCTCTTCGACATCGCGACCGCGACCGCGCGGGTGGCCGCCGCCGTCGCGGCGGCGCGCGCGCTGTCCTTTCCATTCACGCTCACTGCGCGGACCGAGAACTTCCTGCGGGGCAACCCCGATCTGGAGGACACGATCAAGCGGCTGCAGGCCTTCGAGAAGGCGGGTGCGGACGTGCTCATGGCGCCGGGCCTGCCCGACCTGGCCGCGGTGCGCGCGGTGTGCGCCGCCGTGTCGAAGCCGGTCAACTTCATGGTGGGCATCAAGGGCAAATCGTTCACGGCGGCCGAGCTGACTGCGGCGGGCGTGAAGCGGATCAGCCTCGCGACCTCGCTCTACCGCACCGCGATGAGCGGCCTGATCGACGCGGCCCGCGAGGTGAAGGCGGCCGGTACCTTCGGATACGTCGACCGCGGGGTCACCTCGGCGGAGCTCGCCGGCTTCATGGAGGGCTGACCACCGCGCCGCCGGCCTCCGTCGTCACAAAGGGCCGTCGGCCACCTCGGCCAGAGGGCCGGCGCTTCGGCGGCCACGAAGGCGCGGACCGCGCGCCAGTTGTCGTTGAACGCGCCGGCCTGGGGCGCGAGGTGGCTGTCGGTGACGAGCGCGGGCTCAGAACCGGAGCCGGTTCGAGGCGTCGAGGGCCGCGACCTTGTAGCACTCGGCCAGGGTCGGATAGTTGAAGACGGTTCTCAGAAAGTAGTCCAATCCGCCGCCCAGGCCGAGCACGGCCTGCCCGATGTGGACCAGCTCGGTGGCGCCGGTCCCGATGCAGTGAACGCCGAGGAGCCGGTGGTCCTCTCGGTGGAACAGCATCTTGAACATGCCGGCGTGGTCCCCGAGGATCTGTCCGCGCGCGATCTCGCGGTAGCGGGCCACGCCCACCTCGTAGGGAATCTTCTTCTGCGTGAGCTCATGCTCCGGCGCGCCCACCATGGAGATCTCGGGGATCGAGTAGATGCCGATGGGGAAATGAGCGGCCATGGGGCCCGCGTCGACGCCGAACGCGGCGCAGGCGGCGAGGCGCCCCTGCTCGGACGAGGTGGCGGCCAGGCTGGGATAGCCGATCACATCCCCGGCCGCGAAGATGTGGGACACCGCGGTGCGGAAGTGCGCATCCACCCGGAGCCGACCGCGCTCGTCGGACTCGAGTCCCGCCGCGGCCAGATTGAGCGCCTCGGTACCCGCGACGCGGCCGGCCGAGAAGAGCACCGTGTCGGTGACGATCCGTTTGCCGGACTCGAGGGTGAGCACCGCTTTCCTCGGCGGACCTTCCGCGAGGTCGATCGAGTCCACCGCTTCGCCGAGCCGGAGCGTGACGTTCCGACTGCGCATCTGGTGGAGCAGCTCGTCCACGATCTCGCGGTCGAGGAACTCGAGCGGCCGGTCCCGCCGCTCCACCAGGGTCACCGCCACCCCGAGGGCCGCGAGGATGGACGCGTACTCGATCCCGATGACCCCGGCTCCGACCACACAGATCGTGCGCGGGAGCTGCTTCAGCCGGACCATGTCGTCGGTGTTGAGGATGACTTCGCCGTCGCTCTTGACCCCCGGCGGGGGTGCCGGCTGCGTGCCGACCGCGATCAGAATGTGCTCGGCCGTGATCTGCCGCCGGCCCCCGTCGGCTTCGATCGCCAGCGTGTGGGGATCCACGAACGACGCCACCCCGGACAGCACGCTCACGTCGTTCCGCCGAAGCTGGTTCTCGATCACCTCGACCTCGCGGGCGATCACGCTGTCCACCCCCGCGAAGAGCTGCTGGCAGGTCGGGCGCCCCTCGAGGCGGGCCCAGGGCAGGCGGTCTCCCTTTCCCGCCAGGCCGGAGAACGTCACGACCGCCTCCCGCAGCGTCTTGCTCGGGATGGTGCCGGTGTCGATACACGCCCCACCCACCCAGCGCCGTTTCTCGACCACGGCCGCCCGCCGCCCGAGCTTGGCCGCCTGCACGGCGGCCCGCTGGCCGGCGGGTCCGCTTCCGATGCAGACGAGGTCGAAGTCGTAGACCGGGCTCACTCCACCCTCACCGGGGAGACGCGCCAGATCTCGTCGGCGTACTGCCGGATCGTCCGGTCACTCGAGAACTTGGCCATGTTGGCCACGTTCAGGATGGACTTCCTCGTCCACGCCGATTCGTCGCGATAGGTTGTCGCGACTCGCTCCTGGCATGCCACGTAGGAGGCGTAGTCGGCGAGCAGGAAGAAGTGGTCGCCGCCGGTCAGAAGAGAGTCGACGATCGGGCGGAAGAGCTCGGGCTCGCCCGGGCTGAACGCGCCCCCGCCGATCATGTCCACCGCCCGGGCCAGCTCGGGATCGTTCCGGTAGATCTCCCAGGGGTCGTAGTGCGGCCGCCGCGCCGCGACCTCGGCCGCGGTGAGGCCGAAGATGAAGATGTTGTCGTCGCCGACCTCGTGCCGCATCTCGACGTTGGCGCCGTCCATGGTGCCGATGGTCAGGGCTCCGTTCAGGCCGAACTTCATGTTCCCGGTCCCGGAGGCCTCGGTTCCCGCCGTCGAGATCTGCTCCGACAGGTCCGCCCCGGGGACGATCTGCTCGGCGAGCGAGACCCGGTAGTCGGCGAGGAACGCCACGGTGAGACGGTCACGAACGGCGGGATCGGCGTTCACGGTGTCGGCCACTCCGTTGATGAGGCGGATGATGAGCTTGGCCATCGCGTAGCTGGGAGCCGCCTTGCCGCCGAAGATGACGGTGCGCGGGACGATACCGGAGTCCTGCCCATCCCGGATCCGGTTATAGAGCGTGATCACGTGGAGGACGTTCAGGAGCTGGCGCTTGTACTCGTGGATCCGCTTGACCTGGACGTCGAAGAGCGAGTCGGGATTGACGGTGAGCGCCATGCCGCGGTGCTGGTACTGGCGAACGATGGTCTCGGCCAGGCGGAGCTTGTTCTCGCGCTTGGCCTTCCGCCAGGCCAGGCCCAGGGCCGCGTCGGTCGCCAGGGCGGTGAGCCCGCGGAGGTCCTCCAGGTTGGTCACCCAGCCCGCGCCGATGGTCTCGGTGATCAGCCGCGCGAGGGGCGGGTTGCTCTTGAGCAGCCACCGACGCGGGGTGATGCCGTTGGTCTTGTTGTTGAACCGCTCCGGCCACATCTCGTGGAAATCGCGAAAGACGTCGCGCTTGAGGATCTCGGTATGCAGCTCGGCCACCCCGTTCACGCTGTGGCTGCCGACGATGGCGAGGGTGGCCATGCGGACGCGGCGCTCGCCGTCCTCGTCGACGAGCGACATGCGGCGGGCGCGGGCGTCGTCGGGGCCGAAGCGGCGCCCCACCTCGTCCAGGAAGCGCCGATTGATCTCGTAGATGATCTCCAGATGTCGGGGCAGCATCCGACCGACCAGGCTCACCGGCCACCGCTCCAGCGCCTCGGGGAGCACCGTGTGGTTCGTGTAGCCGAAGGTCGCCCGGGTGATCTCCCAGGCCTCGTCCCAGCCGAGCCCCTCCAGGTCCACGAGGACCCGCATCAGCTCCGGGACGGCGAGCGCCGGGTGGGTGTCGTTGAGCTGGATACCTACCTTGTCCGCGAAGTGATCGAAGACGCGGGCGCCGCGCGGCTCGTCGAACATGCGGTAGCGCTTCTTGTAGCGCCGGATGATGTCCTGGAGCGTGGCGGAGACGAAGAAGTACTCCTGGGCGAGCCGGAGCTCCTGGCCGGCGGCCACGCTGTCGCTCGGGTACAGCACCCGGCAGATGTTCTCCGAGCGGGCGCGGGCCTCGATCGCCCCGATGTAGTCGCCCTCGTTGAACTCGTGGAGATCGAATTCCTCGACCGCCCGCGCCGCCCAGAGCCGAAGCGTATTGACGGTCTGGGTGCCATAGCCGGGCACCGGGGTGTCGTAGGGCGTCGCCAGCACGTCGCGGGTGTCCACCCACTCCTTGACGAGTCGGCCCTGCCCGTCCATGGAGGACCGAACCCCGCCGAAGAACTGCACCCGGAATCGGTCGCCCGGGCGCGGGATCTCCCACGGATTGCCATACCGCAGCCACCCGTCGGGGACCTCGACCTGGGCGCCGTTGACGATGCGCTGATGGAAGATGCCGTAGTCGTAGCGCAGGCCATACCCGTACGACGCGTAGCCCAGCGTGGCCATCGAGTCGAGAAAGCAGGCGGCCAGTCGGCCGAGACCGCCGTTGCCGAGGCCGGCGTCCCACTCGGCCTCGCGCACGTCCTCCAGCCGGTAGCCCAGCTCGTGAAGGGCCTTGGTGCACTCGTCCAGCAGGCCCATGTTGATCAGGCCGTTCCCGAGCGTGCGGCCCATCAGGTACTCGAGCGACAGGTAGTACACGCGCTTGGCGTCCCGCCGATAGTAGGTCTCCTGCGTGCGTACCCAGCGCTCGATCATCCGGTCCCGCACCGCCAGCGCCAAGGCGACATAGGGCTCCCACTCACTGTCCACCTGCTGGGGCAGCTCGGCGAGCGTGTACTCGAGGTGGCCCAGGATTCCCCGCTTGAGTGACTCCGCGTCCATGCCGAGGCTGTCGTACGGAAGGCTCTGGAGCGGTGCCGCGGGGGCAACCCGAGTGGGCCGATCGATCTTGAGCGTCATAGGCGCCTCCCTGCCGAGGGTCACTACGACGCTGAGGCTAGCACGGGGGCGGTGGCATAGGAATCACGAGAACGTGACGGTTGCCGGCCCGGACGGGCTCTCCATGCGATCCCGGCAGCGCGCGTGATAGGCCGATCCCCGAATCACGCGGTTCTCCGCGTGGAGCGGGATCAGTCTCTGGCATGCGGCACACGTGATCGATCTCACCCGGATCGCGGTGATTGCCCGCAAGGGCTGAGAAAAGACGACGGGGCCGGCCGCCCGAGCTCTCGCCCCACCTCGCCCCCCCCCGCGGGCTTGGTCAACTCACGGATCGCGATCGCGTCGCCGCCGATCTCTCCCATGCCGCCCGCCAGCATACGGGCCGCCGGCTCAACGCCGCTCGACCCGGCCGAGCACCTCGGGTCCGATCCCGGGCTCGGTCCCGTCCCCCCGCGCCGGCTCTCCCTCACCTGACCGATCTTGCGCGTCCTGCAGTATAGTCAACCGCGGGCCGCTGGCCGGCCGCTCGTTCGCGCGAGCGGCCGGTAATCCCAAGAGCCCAAGGAGTGCCCACCGTGAAAGTCGTCGATGCCATCGCCCGCATCCTCAAGACCGAGGGCGCCGAGTTCCTGAGCGCCTATCCAACGACCCCGCTGATCGAGGCCGCGGCCAAGGTGGAGATCCGGCCCGTGCTCTGCCGCCAGGAGCGGGTGGGCGTCGGCATCGCCGACGGCTACGCGCGGGTGAAGAACGGCAAGACGCTCGCCGCCTTCTGCATGCAGTACGGCCCCGGGGCCGAGAACGCCTTTCCCGGAGTGGCCACCGCGTACTCCGACTCCACGCCGATACTGCTCCTGCCGCTCGGCCATCAGCGCGACCGGGCCCAGGTGTTCCCCTTGTTCAGCTCGGCGCGCACCTTCGCGTCGGTCACCAAGTCCGTCGAAACCATCACCACGGGCAGCCAGGTCGCGGATGTCATGCGCCGGGCCATCAGCGTGATGCGCATGGGCCGTCCGGGGCCGGCGATGGTCGAGATCCCCGCCGACGTCGTGAACGAGGAGGTGCCCGACGCCCTGATCGAGGCGTACCGGCCGGTCAAGGTGACGGCGGCCGGCGCCAACGCGCGCGAGGTCGAGACGGCCGCCCGTGTGCTCCGGGAGGCGCGGCGGCCGGTGATCCACGCCGGCCAGGGGGTGCTGTACTCCGAGGCGTCGAATGATCTGCTCGAGCTGGCCGAGCTGCTCGAGGCGCCGGTCATGGTCACGCTCGAGGGCAAGAGCGCCTTCCCGGAGGACCACCCGCTCGCGCTCGGAACCGGCGGCCCGGTCGTGACCGGGCACACGTTGCACTATCTCCGCGAGGCCGACGTGGTCTTCGGTATCGGGTGCAGCTTCACCCGCCACGGGATGGCGACCACCATCCCTGCCGGCAAGACCCTCATTCACGCGACCAATGACGAGCGCGATCTCAACAAGAGCTATGCTGCCGACTACCCGCTCCTGGGCGACGCGCGCCTCGTGCTGCGCCAGTTCATCGAGGCCATCAAGGGCCAGGGAGGCCGCCCGGCCGGACGGGAGGGTGTGCGCGCGGAGCTCGAGCGCGTGCGCGCGGCGTGGCTCGCCGAGTGGACGCCGACGCTCAGCTCGACCGAGGTCCCGATGACCCCCTACCGGGTGATCGCCGAGTTCATGCGCACCGTGAACCCGCGCGAAGCCATCGTCACGCACGACTCGGGGAGCCCGCGCGACCAGCTCCTCCCCTTCTACCGGGCCGTCTCGCCACGCGGCTATCTCGGCTGGGGCAAGTCGCATGCGCTCGGCACTGGGCTCGGCCTCATCATCGGCGCCAAGCTCGCCGCCCCCGACAAGTTCTGCGTCAACTTCATGGGAGACGCCGCCTTCGGCATGACGGGGCTCGACTTCGAGACGGCGGTGCGCTGCGGGGTCCCCATCCTCACGGTCGTGCTCAACAACTCGGCCATGGCCATCGAGATCCCGCATCTCGTCGTGTCCCACGACAAGTACGGCACGCGCGACATCGGCGGGCGTTACGCGGATCTGGGGCGCGCCATGGGCGGCTGGAGCGAGCGGGTCGAGCGGCCCGAGGACATCGCGGGCGCCTTCGCCCGGGCGAGAAAGGCCACCGAGGGTGGGCAGGCGGCGCTGCTCGAGTTCATCACCAGCCAGGAGACGCGTTTCTCGAATCGCGGCGTCCTGCGGTGAGTTGCGCAACCAGGAGATCAGGTTCGAAAAGACTACGGAGCAGGTGGTCCTGCGCCGGCACCGCCCGCCCCGTGTCTGTGAATCGCTGAAGTTTTGGTGGAGCTGAGGGGGCTCGAACTTGAGAGATCCTCGTTAGGTCCCGTAGAAGACGACATCTTACCCCTCCCGGCCTCCCATCGTAGCTCACGCAAGAGTCGCGACCAAGGTGGTCCCACGGCACCATGTTCGCCACCCACCAACTCGAGCAAGCCTTGATCGGCGACCG
>DASQAL010000244.1:0-4950 GCA_035635775.1 Candidatus Acidiferrum sp. | reverse complement strand
GCATCCGGCGGGTGCTCGCGGTCTGCCGCCCCGAGAAGCTCTACGTCAATCCCGACTGCGGCTTCGGCTGGTCCCCGCGCTACATGTGCAATCAGAAGGTGCGCGCGCTCGCGGCCGGCGCGGTGCTGGCGCGCCAGCAGCTCACCGGCTCCCGGTAGCCGTGGTGGTGGCGCGGGGAGCGGGCCGCGCGCCACCGTGGCGACACCGCTGGTGAGCACGAAATGCATTCTCGTCTCGTCGTATCCCGTGCCATTTCTTGCGAGTGTCAGCGATTTCGTGTCGATCTGCTGACACCATCCGATCAGTGATTTCACTCCGTTGCGGCGAAGTGTCCGCCTGGCACTCGCTTTGCTCTCCCAGGCTGACACTGGCGCGATGCACCCACAGGCGCGCCGGTCAAAGGGAGCGAGAACCCTCATGTCCGGAACGAAAATCTTCGCGATGGCGGCGGCCCTGCTGTGCGCGGGTCTGCCTACTGTCGCCGTAGCCCAGTCCGAGGAAAGCGCCGGCGTCGTCACCACCGTCAACGGCGACGCGACCCTGATCCGCGCGGTGGCCGCCGCGCGGCCGGTCTCACTGCAGATGCGGGACGAGATTTTCGTGCGGGACCGGATCCACACCCAGCAGCATTCGCTGGTCCGGGTGCTCCTGGGCGGCAAGGCGCTCATCACGGTGCGCGAGCTGTCGGTCCTGACCGTGACCGAGGAAGCCGGCCGCGTCACGGTAGATCTGGCGTCCGGGAAGGTCGGGGTGGCGGTGGTCAAGGGCCGCATGCGCCCCGGCGAGGTGATCGAGATCCGCTCGCCGAACGCGACCGCCGCCGTGCGGGGCACCGTCTTCGTGGTCGAGGTCGATCCGGTCAAGGCCGGGATGACGACCCCCGCCACGACCCGTGTCCATCTCTTCAACGGCGTGCTCGACGTGAGCGCGCACCTGGATCCCTCGCAGCCGACGGTTCGCCTCGCGGAGATGCAGAGCGTGGTGGTGTCGGGCAACACGCTGGGCTCGGTGCGTCCGCTCTCGCGTGATGCGGTCGCCGCGCTCACGGCGGACCTGAAGCCGAAGCAGGTGCAGTCCAAGGACGCACCGGACGAGTTCAAGAGCGGTCTCATGGTCCGCGAGCAGGGCCGCGCCGTGATGCTCGCCTCGGCGCTGCTGGCTCCTCCCACGGCGCCTGTCACGGGTGTCGTGACCAGCCTCACCGAGACGACCGTTGTGACGCTCGAGCGTCTGATGGACACCTTGGGACTCGGCGATACGGTCGGCGGCCTGGCCGGCGTAGTCGGAGGGACGGTCAGCGGGCTCGGTGGCACCGTCGGTGGCCTCGGCGGCACCGTCGGCGGGCTCGGCGGCACCGTCGGCGGCCTGGGCGGCACCGTCGGCGGCCTGGGCGGCACCGTCGGTGGCCTCGGCGGCACCGTCGGCAGCCTCGGCGGCACCGTCGGCAGCCTCGGCGGCACCGTCGGCGGCCTGGGCGGCACCGTCGGCAGCCTCGGCGGCACCGTCGGTGGCCTCGGCGGCACGGTCGGTGGCACGGTCGGCGGCACCGGCGGCGGGACCGGAGGTGGCGGCGGACTCTTGGGCGGATTGCTTGGCGGATTGCTCGGCGGCCTTCGCCGCTAGTCGGGACATCTGGCGCCTCCTCCAATCAACGGACATCAGGACCTGAGACCATGAGCGACCGTCGCGAGTCTGCACCTGAACGTGGGATTGTCTGGTACCCCGCGGACTTCTCCCGCGGGGGACTGGTGGCGGCGCTGCCCGAGGATCTCGAGCCGCGATTGCTCGAGCCCGGGCAGCCCGCCCCCTTCTCAGTCGACGAAGGCGGCGTGCTGCTCCTCGACGGCCCGGTCGACGACCTCGACGCGACCCTGCTCGAAGCGGCGCGGCGAGCCATGGTGCCCGCGGTCGTGCTCTCGGAATCCGCGGAGGCCGCTCCGGTGGCCCGCGGCTTCGTCTCGCTCACGCTCCCGGTGGGCCCGGCCACGCTCGCGAGCGTGCTGCGCGCGGCGTGCGAACAGGCCCGCGTCACCCGCGAGGCGAAGGAGACGACGCGGCAGCTCGAGGAGCTGAACGCCATCGGGGTGCGGCTCTCGGCCGAGCGCGACACCAAGCTGCTGCTCGAGCTGATCCTGACCAAGGCGCGGAACATCACCCGGAGCGACGCGGGCTCGATCTACCTGGTCGAGCCCGCGAGCGACGGCGCGCGCCGGCTGCGCTTCGAGCTGGCCCAGAACGACAGCGTGCCGGTCGAGTTCAACGCGGTCGCGCTGCCGCTCAGCCAGGACAGCCTGGCCGGCCACGTGGCGCTGACCGGCGAGATCCTCAACGTGGCCGACGCCTACGCGCTGCCCGCGGACCGCCCGTACCGCTTCAACCCGGAGGTGGACGCCCTCGCCGGGTACCGCACCAAGTCGCTGCTGGTCCTGCCGATGCAGACGCCGGGCGGCGAGATCATCGGCGTGCTCGCCCTCATCAACTGCAAGCGCGAGAGCGGCCGGCCCTTCGTGTCGACGGCGGCCATCGAGCGCGACGCGCTGCCCTACTCCGAGCCCTTCCGCAACCTCGCCGCGTCGCTCGCGTCCCAGGCCGCGGTGGCCCTGGCCAACAGCAATCTCTTCCGCGAGCTGACCCGCCGGCAGGGGCGTCTGGAAGCCCTCGTGGAGGTGAGCCAGCGCGTGACGCGCCTCTGGCCGCCCGCGACGGTGCAGCGGCGCATCGCCGATCTCTACGCCGCCCTCCTGCAGGCGGACGCGGTGGCTTTCCACCTGGTGGAGGAGGGCCGTCTCGTGCGCGCGGAAGTACGCGGCGAGGACATGGCGATGCTTCTCCAAGCGGAGATCGCACTCGGCGAGGGCCCGACCGGCCGCGTGGCCGCCACCGGCGAGCCGATCGCCATCATGGATCTGGCCGGACACGCCGGGCTCGACCCTGCCCAGCGCGAGAGCGCCACGCGCCTCGGCATGCGGGCCTACCTCGCGGTGCCGGTACGGGCGGGCGACCGGCTGGTGGGCGTGCTCAGCGCGCTCACGAGCCAGGCCGCCGCGTTCTCCGAGGACGACGTGGCGGTGGCCAGCACCTTCGCGGCGCAGGCCGGCATCGCGGTCGAGAACTCGCGCCTCTACGCGGAGCTGGAGCGGGCGCTGGAGGGCGTGCAGAAATCTCAGGACCAGCTCGTGCAGGTGGAGCGGCTGCGGGCGCTCGGCGAGATGGCCGCGGGGGTGGCCCACGACTTCAACAATCTCCTGGCCGTCGTGCTGCTGCGCACCGAGCTGCTGCTCGCGCGCGGGCAGGCGCCCGACGTGGCGGAGAGCCTGACCATGATTCGCCAGGCCGCGCACGACGGCGCCCAGACCGTGCGGCGCATCCAGGAGTTCACCCGCACCCGCAGCACGCGGCCCTTCGGTCGGGTGGACATGCATCAGGTGCTGCAGGAAGTCGTGGAGCTGGCCCGGCCCCGCTGGCGCGATCAGGCCCAGAGCCGTGGGGTCTCCTACGACGTGCGCGTCGAGGGCGGGAAGGTCCCGCTGGTGGCGGGCACCGCCGAAGAGCTGCGCGAGGCCCTGCTCAACCTGCTGAACAATGCCCTCGAGGCGATGCCCGCGGGCGGCACGTTCACGTTCCGGGCGACGGCCGAGGGCGACCGGGTGGTGATCCGTGCCGCCGACGGGGGCTGCGGCATGTCCGAGGAGACCCGGCGGCGCGTGTTCGAGCCCTTCTTCACGACCAAGGGGGCCCAGGGCAATGGCCTCGGCCTGGCGGTGGTCTGGGGCATCATGGCCCGGCACGGCGGTGAGATCGCCGTGGACAGCGTCCTGGGTCAGGGCACGACGTTCACGATCCGCCTGCCCGTGCCGGCGGTGCTGCCGGTCGACCAGGGGGCCGCGGATGGCTCGCGGCTGCCCCGCGGCACGCGGGTCCTCGTGGTGGAGGACAACCAGGAAATCCTGCGCTCGCTGGGGGACCTGCTCCGGGACAATGGCTGCCGGGTCATCGAGGCCCTCAACGGCACGACCGCCCTGGCGCGCATCGAGGCGGAGGCCGTGGACGTGGTCCTGACCGATCTGGCCATGCCGGGGATATCGGGCTGGGAGGTCGCCTCGGCCTGCCGGGAACGCTGCCCAGAGGCTCGGGTCGGCCTGATCACCGGCTTCGGGGATCAGCTCGAGCCGGAGAAGCTCGAGCGCCACGGCATCGAGTTCGTGGTCGCCAAGCCCTTCTCCGCCGAGGAGCTGGTGCGGGTGGTGGGCGCCGTGCTGAGGGGACCGAAGCCGGCCCGGACCTAGCCGGCACGCCGCCGGGTGGACTTCCGACGCTCGTAGTGGCGCCGGCCCTTCGCCCGGTTCCCGCAACTGGCCATGTCGCACCAGCGCCGGCTGCGATTCTTGGTACCGTCCATGAAAAGCCGGCCGCAGTCATAACCGGCGCACTCACGTACGCCAGTTAGATCCTTGGACGTGAGCAGCTCGGCCGCCGAGCGCGCCACCCACCACGCTACGCGATCCGCTCCCAGGGGGGCGTCCGGCCAGCTCCACTCGAACCCACCACGGGCGGACGGGCTGAGTCCCGCCCGGGTCATCGCCTTGGCGATCGCCTTGTTGATGGTGTGAAGGTCGGAGGTCGGGGCGGGCAGGCCGGCCGTCCGGGCCGAGAAGAGCCCGTAGAGCGCCTCCCGGAGTGCGCGGGCCTGGGTCAGCGCGTCGGCGGCCGCGCGGGGCTGCCGGCGCGCCGTCTCGGCCAGGGCGGCCGCCTCCCCGGTGGTCAGGATGGTCGCCTGGCGGGCCCACGAAAGTAAGTCTCCATAATCATTGATCAACTCGATCTTGTCGCTGAGCGGGCGCGTCCGGACCGTATTGGTGAAGTCGAGGCAGAGGCGACCGGCGTTGAGCTCGAACGCGCCTTCCCCGGCAGTCGGTGACTCGGCCATCGCCGTCCGACTATATAACCTTC
>DASQAL010000243.1:0-52931 GCA_035635775.1 Candidatus Acidiferrum sp. | reverse complement strand
GGCCCGGCGCGCGGCCATCACGCCGGGCATGACCGTGCTCGACATCTGCGCCGGCCTCGGCGGACCGGCGCGCTTCCTGGCGCACCGCTTCGGCGTCCGCGTCACCGGCGTGGACCTGACCCACTCGCGATGCGCGGCGGGCGCCCGGCTCACCGCCCTCGTCCACCTGGGCCCCCGGGTGCGCCTCTTGCGGGCCGACGCGCAGGTCCTCCCCTTCCGGGCGCGCGCCTTCGACGCGGCGGTCAGTCAGGAAGGGCTCCTTCACGTGCCGGACAAGGCGGCGGTCCTCCGGGAGTGCGCGCGCGTGCTCAAGCCCGGCGCCCGCCTGGCCTTCAGCGACTGGGTCGCGCGGCCCCGTCTCGAGGCGAACGAGCGCCACCGCCTCGACGAGTGGATGGCCGCGGTCACCCTGCAGAGCATCGCGGGCTACCGCGATCTGCTGGCGCGGGCCGGCTTCGGCGCGGTCGAGGCCGAGGATCTCTCCGCGGAATGGATCGGCATCCTGCGCGAGCGGCTGCGCATGTACCGGGGCATGCGCGCGCAGACCGTCGCCCGCTTCGGCCAGGCGCGTTACAACGAGTACAACCAGCTCTACGCGTTCTTCGTCGGGCTCGTGGAGGCGGGCAAGCTGGGCGGGGCGCGGTTCAGCGCAACAGCCGATCGAGCGTTTTCCTGAGGTCCTTGGGCTCCTTGATCCGAACGTCGGTGGGCACGATCGTCAGCGCCCCGGGGCCGCCGGCCAGCCGCGCCTTCACCCGGTTGCCGCCCTGGGTCACCAGCACGTCCATCGCGGTCCGCCCGTCCACGAGCCCGTAGGTCCCGACCCCGGTCAGGCGCAGGTCGCGCGCCTGGTAGACCAGGTCCTCGGTGCGGGCCACCCCGTTGGTGATCGTGTAGCTCGCGGTGATGGAGTCAAAGTTGAGGGGGGAGCCCGCGGCCGGCCGGCTCCCGCGACGGCCTCCGTCGAGGACACCCGAGACCAGGTCGGTCAGCGCGAGGGCTTGGCCGAGGGCGTTCAGCAGGTCGGGGCCGATGACGCGGCCGGCGCCGATCTGGAGCCGGCCCGACCCGTTCAGGGTGGGCAGCGGCTCGGGCAGGCGCAGCGTCGCCTCGCCGGTCAGGTCCAGCGGCCCGGTCACCGCGTTGCGCTGGCAGAGGTAGTTCACCAGGACCGGCTCGAGCTGCACGCCCTTGACCGCGATGTCGCGCAGCGTGGCCACGCGCGGCGGGCCGAGCGCGACGGTCAGCCGGAAGGTCACGGTCCCCTTCGCCACCTTGCTCTGCACCGCCTGGCTCTCGAGCTGCGGCGGCGCGTAGAGCAGCGGCACCCGGACATCCTCGAGCGCCAGCGACCGCCGCTTCGGCTCCGGGCAGCGCGGCTGCTCAGCGGACAGCGTGAGGCGGTCGAAGCCGACGGCCCCGCTGGCGGTCAGGCGCGCCGCGGTGCCCGATACCTGCAGCCGCCCCTTGAGCGGCCCCGACAGGCTGGGCGTCGGCACGAACAGGGCGGCGGCCGGCGCGATGTCCCGAGCCTCGACATCCACCGTCCCCTTGAGCTGGGCGTCGCCGAAGGCGCGCCCGGGCGCCACGCTGACCGTCCCCTCCGCGATGGTCAGCTTGACGTTGCCGGGCTGGCCCTGGGCGCTCCCACTGACCCGGAGGGCTTCGCCGGCGGCGGCCTGGGTCACCGTGACGTCGATGGCGTCCAGGGTGAACTCGGCGCTCTTCGCGCCCGCCTTCTGGTAGTCGATGGCCCCGTTGACGATGCGCACGCGCGAGAGCAGCATCCCGCCGGCCGCGGCGACGCCCGGACGGCCGGTGCCCACGCGGGGGGGGCCGACCGGCGCGGGGGCCGCGCCACCGCCCAGCGTCGACACGTTGAGCCTGCCCGCGGCATCCTCCACCACGTGGATGCGGGGCTCTTTCAGTGTGAGATCGGCCAGCTCCACCCGCCCCTGCAGGAGCGGGCGGATGCGGATGCGCATCCGGCCTTCGGTCACCGTGACGAAGGGCCCGGGCCCGAAGCTCGGGTCCTCCGCGACCTGCAGCCCGCGGAGCTTGACGGTCGGCAGCGGCAGCGCGGAGATGGAGAGGGCGTTGAACTTCACGGGCCGGCCCAGCGCGTGCGAGGCCGCCTGCGAGGCGTAGGCCTGGACCGCGGGCGTGTCGAGCAGCAGCGGCAGCGCCAGGAGGGCGCCCAGCAGGAGCGCCACCAGCACCGCCAGCCCGACCAGCGTCCACTTCAACATCGATCACTCATGGAAGCAGCAAGATCTTCCCCGTCGTCTTGCGGCCCTCGAGCTGACGATGGGCCTCGGCGGCCTGCTCCAGCGGGAACTGATGCTCCACCCGCAGCTTGACCTTTCCGTCGCGGACCCAGCCGAGCAGCTCGCTGGAGCGCTGCATCAGCTCCTCGCGCGTGGCGACGTGATGGGTGAGGCTCGGGCGGGTGATGAAGAGCGAGCCGCCCGCATTCAGGCGCTGGAGATCGAGGGGCGGGACCGGGCCGCTCGCCGCGCCGAAGAGGGCCATGAGGCCACGCGGGCGCAGGCAGTTGAGCCCCTTGTCGAAGGTGCTCGCCCCGACGCCGTCGTAGACCACGTCCACGCCGCGGCCGCCCGTGATGCGCTTCACCTCCGGCTCGAAGTCCTGCTTGGTGTAGAGGATCACGTGGTCGGCGCCCGCCGCCTTCGCCAGGGCCGCCTTCTCCTCCGTGGACACGGTGCCGATCACGGTCGCCCCGCGCATCTTGGCCATCTGGCAGAGCAGCAGCCCCATGCCACCCGCGGCGGCCTGCACCAGCGCGGTCTCGCCCTTCTTGAGCGGCCAGGTGGAGGTGACGAGGTAGTGGGCGGTGAGCCCCTGGAGCATCGCGGCGGCGCCGTCCTTGAACGTGAGCTTGTCGGGCAGGGCCACCAGGCGGTCGGACGGCACCGAGAGCATCTGGGCGTAGGAGCCGATCACCCCGGTCCACGCCACCCGGTCGCCCACCTTGACGTCGGAGACGCCCGGCCCGACCGCGGTCACGGTGCCCGCGCCCTCCATGCCCGGGGTGAGCGGCAGCGGGGCCTTGTGGGCGCCGGTGCGGAAGTACACGTCGATGTAGTTCACGCCGCAGGCCTCGAGCTTCACCTGGGCCTGGCCGGCCCCCGGCGTGGGGGTCGCCACTTCCTCCAGCTTCATGCTCTCCGGACCACCCGGAGCGTGGACACGAATCGCTTTCATGGCTCGGTCCTCCTCAGACCTTCAGCACGGTGCGCAGCTCGGTCACCACGTCCTGGCGCTCCATGAATCGCGCCAGCTCGTTCATCTGCTCGTCGAAGAACACGAACACGGGGATCGTGCGGTAGAGGCCCCGCTTGAGGTACTGGTCCATCACGTCCGGGTTCGCGTCGCGCAGGAACACCCGCATCTCCACGTCGGGCGCGCCCTCCACCAGCTTGGCGAGCCCGGGGAAGCCCACGAAGGCGTCGCCGCACCAGTCTTCGGTGATCACCAGTATCTTGAGCTTGCGCCCGCGCATCGCCGCCCGATCGTCGGGGTTGATCTCGGTCTCGGCCAGGCGCTTCGCGAAGCGCTCCTGGTTGGTGCGCATCTGCGCGAGGTACTCCGGGAAGGTCATGCCCTGCGCGAACCGTTCCGGGGTCACCGTCGGGGGATCCTTTCCGGCTCTAGCGCATGGTCGAGAGATCGATCGTGAACTTCGCCACCACCTTCTCGTCGTTGTCCCGCACCAGGAGCGTCAGGCTGGCCCGCGGATCCACGCCCTCCGCGGGGAACACGTAGAGGCAGCGCGCGGTGTACTGCCCGTCCTCGCCGCGGAGCGCGGTCCGCTCGTTCTGGGTGAAGGAGGCCTTGATCTCCTGCGGCCGGGCCAGCAGCACGGCGGTGTAGAAGCGCGCGAAGTCCACCCGGCCCCCGCGCAGGGTCGCAAAGAACACGACCTTGTTCTCCTGGTCCTTCAGCACCGAATCGACTTCGCGCGGCTTGAGCTCCTTGTCCTGGAAGGCGGAGTTGCGCGCGGCCAGGGCCAGCCGGTGAAATGGGGTCATGACGGTGAGGAACTGGCCCGCGCCGCCGTCCACCCGCCACTCGCCGCCCCAGTCCTCCGTGGTCACGCTGCGCCGCCCGACCCGCACGGCCTCGTCGCGATCCCCCGGCATGAGGGTGAACAACGCGGCGTCGATGGGAGCGCTGCAGATCAGTGACAGGCCGGCCGCCAGCACCGAGCACCACCACCAGCATGAGCGAGCCCGCCTCATGTGCGCGGATTGTAGCACAGCGATTGCAGGCCTCTAGGGCCGGGCGTATCGTGGGCCCATGCGCTGGCTCCGGCTGCTCCTGCTGGCGGTCCTGGTCGGCGGCTGCGCCACCGCGTTTCCGGAGTCCGTGATGCGCACCGTCGACACGCGGCTCACCGCCGACGAGCTCCTGCGCGATCCGGCCGCCCACAAGGGCGCGCGCGTGATCCTGGGCGGCGACATCCTGGCCGTCCAGCCCCGCCCCGGCCTGACCGAGATCGAGCTCCTGGCGCGGCGGCTGCACGGCGACGACTCCCCCGAGCGCAGCGACCGCTCGCCCGGCCGCGCGCTGCTCCACACCCCCGAGTTCCTCGATCCCGCCGTCTACGCCCCGGGCCGGCGCATCACGGTGGTCGGCCAGGTCGCCGGCGTGGAGGAGCGTAAGATCGGCGAGGTCTCCTATCGCTACCCGGTCATCACCGTGGAGCGGATCCGGCTCTGGCCGAAGGACATGGTGGCGGGACCCGCGTACTACCCGTATCCCTGGGGGTACGGGCCGTACGGGTACGGCCCCTACTACGACCCCTTCTACATCGGCCCGCGCCGCTACTATCCCGGCTGGTGGTGGTAATCCCCTCTGTTCGAGTGCCGGCTCCGCTGGCGCAAGTGGTTCTGGGGGAGGCTCGGAGGGGGCCGTCGAGGCCCCCTCCGATTACCTAGCGTCCCACCTGAACCTGCGAGAAGGTCGCGGGGTCGAGGTACTTCGCGGCGACTCGCTGGACGTCGGCCGCGGTGACCCGGCCGATCCGCTCCTTGTAGCGCTCCGGGTAGTCGAGCCCGAGCCCGCTCTCCTCCACCGCTCCCAGGAAGGGCGCGAGCTTGCCCGAAGTGTCGAGCCGCAGGGGGAAGCTGCCGATCAGGTAGGACTTGGCCCGGGTCAGCTCCCGCGGCGCCACCGGCTCTCGCCCGAGCCGCGCCATCTCCTCGCGGGTGAGCCGCACCGCCTCCCCCACCCCGTCGGTCCGCGTCTGCAGCGAGACGAGGTACGAGGCGCCGTAGCGCGCCGGCAGGAGCGAGCTGTAGACCGAGTAGGCGAGCCCTCGCTCCTCCCGCACGCGGGTGTACAGCCGCGAGGCGGACCCGCCCCCCAGGACGTAGGTCGCCACCGCCAACGCAAAGTAGTCCGGATCATCCTGTTTGATAGACGGGCGCCCGAGCAGCACGGTCGTCTGGGTCAGATCCCGGACGATCTTCCGCTCCTCCGCGCCCGCGACGAGCGGCGGCTTCGGCACCGCGGCCACCGGCGCGGCCGCCGCGGTCCAGCCGGTTAGACGCTGCAGTAGCTCGCGGCGAATCTCCCCCACCGTCACGTCGCCCACCACCACGATGTTCGCCCCGTCCGGCCGGTAGTGGCGCTGGTAGAACGCGGTCACCTGCTCCCGCGTGAGCTTGCCGACGGATTCGATGGTGCCGGACGCGGGCCGCCCGTACGGATGCCCGGGGAAGATCATCCGGCCCAGCTCGCGCGCCGCCACCGTCTCCGGCTCCTGCTCGGACCGGCGCAGCGCCCCCTGGATGTCCGTCGCCTTGCGCGCCAGCTCGTCGGCGGGAAACGTGGGTTGTCGCAGCACCTCGGCGAGCAGGTCCAGCCCGAGCGCGAGGTCCTTCTTGAGCACCGAGAGCGTGACGGCGGCCCCGTCGCTGCCCGCGCCGGCCTCGAGGCTCCCGCCCACGAACTCGATGGCGCGATCCAGCTCGGGGCCGGAGCGTCGGGCGGTGCCGCGCGTGAGCAGCTCCGCGGTGAGGCTGGCCACGCCGAGCGCGTCCGCCGGGTCGTGCACCGCCCCGCCGGGCAAGCCCACGCGCACCACCACGATCGGGATCGCGGGCCGCTCGGCCACCAGCAGCACCGCGCCGTTCGGCAGGACCTCGCGGTGCGCCAGCGGGCCCGCCGCCGGCGCGGGCCCGGCGAGCAGGAGCAGCAGCACGGCCAGCATCACTCGCATGGGAGCGCCTCTCTCGTCAATCGAGCTGCTTGCGGAACTTGAGCACCGCCAGGGAGAACACGACCGTGCCGAAGATCACCAGCGGCACGAGCGAGGGCCACAGATACTCGAAGCCCACGCCCTTGAGGATGATACCGCGCACGATCTTCAGGAAATAGGTCAGCGGGATGATCGCGGCCAGGTACTGCGCGCCGGTGGGCATGCCCTCGATGGGAAAGAGCAGCCCGGAGAGATAGATCGACGGCAGGAACGTGAGGAACGCGAGCTGCATGGCCTGCGGCACCGTGCGGGAGGCCGCCGAGAGCAGGATACCCACGCCGAGCGTGCCCATCATGAAGACGAGCGACAGGGCGTAGAGCAGGGGCAGGCTGCCCCGGATCGGCACGTCGAAGACGAAGTGGGCGACCAGGAGGGCCATGGTCATCTGGCCGAAGGCCACCAGCAGGTTCGGGATGATCTTGCCGAGCAGGAGCTCCCAGCGTCGGATGGGGCTCACGATCAGCGCCTCGAGCGTGCCCTTCTCGCGCTCGCGGACCACCGAGACCGCCATCGCGGTGATGGTGGTCTGCATGAGGAGCGCGCCGATCAGCCCGGGCACGATGAAGATGGCGGAGACGAGGTCCGGGTTGTACCAGGCGCGGACCCGCACGTCCACCGGCGGCTCCGCCTGGCCGCCGAGGCGGGTGCCCTCGAGCGTCTGGGTCAGCACCTGGAGCGAGCGCTGGGCCCCGAGCGAGGTGGCCGCGTTGAGCGCCGAGGTCGCCACCTGGGGATCCGAGGCGTCCACGATCACCTGGATCGCGGCATCCTGGCGGGTGAGCCGCCGGGCGTAGTCGGGCGGGATCACCACGCCGACCTTGGCCTCGCCCGAGTCGATGAGACGCGTCAGCTCCTTGTGGCTCGTGACACGCCGGCGGACGCTGAAGTACTGGCTGTTCTCCATCGCCTCCAGGAAGAGTCGGGCCTCGAGGCTGCCCGACTGCTCGAAGACCGCGGTCGGGATATGCTTGACGTCGGTGTTGATGGCCCAGCCGAAGATGAACAGCATCCCCACCGGCACCGCGAGGGCCAGCACCAGTGCGAGCATGTCGCGCTTGAGGTGAATGAACTCCTTCACGATGATGCCGAGCAGCCGCGAGCCCATGTCTAGCTCCCCTCACCCGGCCCCTCACCCTGCCCTCTCCCCAGAGGGGAGAGGGTGTCCGACCTACCCTTTCTCCACTCGGGGGAGAGGGAGTCCGACTTGCTCCTTCTCCCCTCTGGGGAGAGGGCCGGGGTGAGGGGCGCTTGCGGGTCGAGGGCGCGGAGCTGCTCGCGCAGGCGGGCCTTGCGCTGCTTGTCCACGAAGGACACGAAGAGATCCTCCACCGAGGGCTCCACTTCCTGCACCCAGCGGACCTCCAGCCCGGCCGCCCTCAAATGTTGCTCGATGTCTGATGAGGTCAGGGCGTGGTCCCCTACCACCAGGCGCAGCCGCGCGCCGACCCGCTGCACCTCCTCGATCGCGTCCCAGTCGGCCAGCACGTCGGCGGCCCGGCGTAGCTCCGCGGTCTCCACCTCCATCACCGGCTGGCGGAAGGTCGTGGTCTTGATGGACGCGGGCGAGCCCTGGGCGATGAGCCGGCCCTGGTAGATGAAGCCGAGCGTGTCGCAGAGCTCGGCCTCGTCCATGTAGTGGGTGGTCACCAGGATGGTGGTGCCCTCGTCGGCCAGGCGGCGGATCAGGCCCCAGAAATTGCGCCGCGACACCGGGTCCACGCCGGCGGTCGGCTCGTCGAGGAAGACCAGCCGCGGGGCGTGCACGAGCGCGCAGGCCAGGGCCAGGCGCTGGCGGTAGCCGCCTGAGAGCGTGCCCGCGAGCTGGCGCTCGCGGCCGGCCAGGTCGGCGAGCTGGATCATCTGGGCGATCCGAGCCGGGCGGACACCGCGCGGAACCATGTACACCCGCGCATAGAACGTGAGGTTCTCGTCCACCGTGAGGTCGTCGTAGAGCGAGAACTTCTGCGACATGTAGCCGATCACCGACTTGATCCGCTCGGGCTCGGCCACCAGGTCGATGCCGAGCACCGTCCCGCCCCCTTCGCTCGGCGCGAGCAGCCCGCACAGCATCCGGAGCGTGGTGGACTTCCCCGCCCCGTTCGGACCCAGGAACCCGTAGAGCTCGCCCGCGCGCACCTGGAGATCCAGGTGGTCCACCGCGACCCGCCGGCCGAACCGCCGCGTCAGCCCCTGCGTGACGACGGCCTGACCAGTCGGGTCAGTCAATGTCGGCATCGGCGGGCATGCCCGGCTTGAGGATGCCCTCCGGGTTGTCCACCGCGATCTTGATCCGGAACACCAGATTCACGCGCTCCTTCTTCGTCTGGACGTTCCGGGGCGTGAACTCGGCCTCCGAGGCGATCTCGGTGATCCGGCCGGGGAATCGGCGGGCCGGATAGGCGTCCACCGCGACAAGCGCCTTGCTGCCGACCTTGACACGCCCAACTTCTTCCTCGGGGACATAGGCCCGCACCCAGATGTCCGACGGTTTCATCAGGGTCAGGATCGGCACGCCCGGACTGGCCAGCTCTCCCACCTCGAGGTTCTTGCGAAGGACCACACCCTCAAGTGGTGAGAAAATAGTCATTTCCTTGAGTCGCGTCTTGGCCATGTCCAGCGCGTTCCGGGCCTGGGCGAGCTGGCCCCGCGCGGCCTCGACCTGGTCAGGCCGCGATCCCGCCTCGAGGAGCAGGAGCTTCTGGCGGGCCGACTTCTCCTGGGCCACCGCCACTTCGTACGCCTGGCGCGCCCGGTCGACCTCCTGGGCCGCGATCAGCGTCTGGCGAAAGAGGCCCTCCGCCCGTCGGAAGTCGCGCTCGGTCCACTCCCGGGTGGCGGAGGCACTCTGCAGTGCCGCCCGGGCGTCCTCGAGCTCCTCGCGCCGGGCGCCCGCCAGCAGGTCGTTCAGGGTGGACTGAGCGGTCCGCACCGCGGCCTCCTGGCGGCGCACCTCCGCGGCCTGCTCGGCCTCGTCGAGGCGCACCAGGAGCTGGCCGGCCGCGACCCGGTCGCCCTCGTTGACCGGCCGCTCGGCGATGCGGCCCGTGATCTTCGCGCTCACGTCCACCTGGATGGCCTCGATGGTCCCGGTGACGCTCACGAGGGACTTGCCGTTGCCGGACCCGAACAGCCGCCCGCCGTACGCATAGGCCAGGCCCAGCACGAGCAGCAGGGTGAGGACGATCACCCCCTTGGCCAGCCGGGAGCCCATTGGGCTCACCCCGGGGGGCTCACCGGGCCGCCGGGGCGGCCGGCTCGGCGGGCAGCAGGATGGAGACGCTCTTGCGGTCGAGGGCGAAGTAGGTCCGCGCCACCCGCTGGAGGTCGGCGGCCGTGACGGCGCGGAGCTTCGGCAGGTAGTCGTCGAGCAGGCGCCAGGAGCCTAGCATCTCGAAACGCCCCAGCACCGAGGCGCGGGAGAAGACCGAGTCCTGCTCCCAGACGAAGGAGGCCTCGATCTGGTTGCGGGCGCGGGCCAGCTCCTCCTCCGGCACCACGTCCTGCTTGAGCCGCTCGATCTCGGCCAGCAGGGCCTGCTCGACCACCTCGGGAGCCTGGCCGGGCAACGGCGCCGCGTAGAACCAGAAGAGCGACGGGTCGAGCGAGAAGTACGAGTAGTCACCCCCCGCGCCCAGGACCATGCGCTTCTCGTAAACCAGCTTCTGGTAGAGCCGGGACGTGCGCCCGGACGACAGCAGGGTCGACAGCAGCTCCAGCGCGGGGGCATCGGCCGAGGTGTGGTTCGGCACGTGCCAGGCGATGTTCACGACGGGGAGCTGGGCTTGCTCGCGGCGCACCACCAGCCGGCGCTCGTCGAGCGGGGCGGGCTCGACCGCGGTCACCCGCGGCGGCGCAGCGCCCCGCGCGATTCTCCCGAAATGTCGCCGCGCCATGGCCAGCGCGGCGGGAGCCCGCACGTCCCCCGCGATGACCAGGATCGCGTTGTTGGGGAGGTAGTAGGTGTCGTAGAACGCGCGCAGCTCGGCCCGGTTGATGCGGGCGATGTCCGACATCCATCCGATGATGGGCCAGCGATACGGGTGCGCCTTGAACGCCAGCGAGCTCATCGCCTCGTAGACGAGGCCGTCCGGGTCGTCCTCCGAGCGCATCCGGCGCTCTTCCATCACGACCTTCCGCTCGGAATCGATCTCGGCGGCGTCCAGCAGGAGATGCCGCATCCGGTCCGCCTCGATCCGGAGCACCAGGTCGAGCCGGTCGGCCGCGATGGTCGTGTAGTAGCTGGTCAGGTCCTTCGTGGTGTAGGCGTTGTCCCGGCCGCCGTTCTCCTCGATGAGGCGCGCGATCTGCCCGCGGCCGTAGGTGGGCGTTCCCTTGAACATCATGTGCTCGAGGAAGTGGGCGAGCCCGGTCGCCCCGGGCCGCTCGTTGCGCGAGCCCACCCGGTAGAAGACCTGCACCGCGACGATCGGGTTGCGCGGGTCGTCCTGCACGAGCACCCGCAGCCCGTTGTCGAGCGTGGCCTCGGTCACCGCGAGCTGCGCCGCGGCCGCCGCCACGGTTTGCGCCGACGCCCCCGCCGCGACCATCAGGCCCAAGACGACGGTCAAGAGCACGCACGCGCGCCGCATGTGTCCATGGTAACACCCGGTGGGACCGCTCCTCTTTACCCTCTCCCCTCTGGGGAGAGGGTAGGGTGAGGGGGCCGGATTAAACCCCCGCCAATCCCCGCGCCCGAACGAACACCGCCTGCAGCATCTCCCGTGTCAGCTTCCCCGTGAACGTGTTCTGCTGGCTCGGGTGAAAGCAACCGAGGAGCGTGGGCCCGCCGTCCGGCATCGTCGCGACGGCGCCGTGGCCGAAGCGGGGCAGCGGCCGCGGCACCGCGAGACCCGCCGCCCGCCGCGCGCGCAGGTAGGCGTCCCAGCCGATCTTGCCCAGGGCGACCACGACCCGGACGCGAGAGAGCAGCCGCAGCTCTTCCAATAGAAATGGGCGGCAGCGGTCCATCTCGGCTGGCGTCGGCTTGTTGGCGGGCGGCGCGCACCGCGCGGTGGCCGTGATGTACGCGCCCGCGAGTCGCAGACCGTCGCCGGGCTCGGTCGAGGTGGCCTGATTGGCGAAGCCGGCCTCGTGGAGCGCGCGAAAGAGCCAGTCGCCGCTCCGGTCGCCGGTGAACATCCGCCCGGTGCGATTGCCCCCGTGTGCCGCCGGCGCCAGCCCCACCAGCAGCACCCGGGCGTCCGGATCCCCGAAGCCCGGCAGCGGGCGCGCCCAGTAGCGCTGGCCACGATATCGGCGCGGTGGCTCCGCCGCGACCGCCTCGCGATGGCGCACCAGCCGCGGGCAGAGCCGACACCGGACAATCCGTCGCGTGAGGGCGGCGAACGGATCAGGTCGCGACTTGTCCTGTGAACCGGATTGGCCGACAATCACCCGGGCATGATAGCGATCGGCGCCGAGCCATGACAAGCCGTGTCCCCGCGCTGATCGTGCACGGCGGCGCCGGCGCCGATCCGGGCGGCCGCGAGGAGCTCCGCGGCGGCATGCGCGACGCGGTCGCCGCGGGGTGGCGTGCCCTGGCCGAGGGCGGCACCGCGCTGGACGGCGTGGAAGCGGCGGTGCGGAGCCTCGAGGACCATCCGCGCTTCAATGCCGGCCGAGGCTCCGTGCTGACCGCGGCCGGCACCGTCGAGACCGACGCCTCCATCATGGAAGGCGACCGGCTCCGCAACGGGGCGGTGGCCGCCGTCTCGGGCGTCCGCAATCCGATCACGCTGGCCCGCCGCATCCTCGATGCCGGCGGGCCCTCGTTGTTCGCGGGGCCCGGCGCCCTCGCGCGCGCTCAGGCCCTCGGCGTGCCGCTCTGCGATCCCGCCGAGCTCGTGACCGAGCAACAGCGCCGGCGACTGGCCGCCCTCCAGGCGGGTACGGTGGGCGCGGTGGCGCTCGACCGCCTCGGCACCATCGCGGCGGCCACCTCCACCGGCGGCATATCGGGCAAGCTGCCGGGCCGGGTGGGCGACAGCGCGCTGATCGGCTGCGGCACCTACGCCGAGACCACGCTCGGCGGCGTCTCCTGTACCGGCGACGGCGAGGCCATCATCCGGGTGACCCTGGCGCGCCGGGCCCTCGAGATCTTGAAGAGCGTCGGGGACCCGGGGCAGGCCTGCGAGGTTGCCCTGAGCGTGCTGGTCGAGGAGGGCGGCGGCCAGGGTGGCCTCATCCTCGTGGACTGGCGGGGCCGCGTCGGCTGGGCCCGCTCCACCACCCTGATGCCGGTGGGGCTCATGTCTCCGCGCCACGCCGAGCCCGAGCTGCCGTTCTGATGATCGAGGCCGCCGACATCCACGCCGCCCGGGGGCGCCTGGCCGGCACGATCTACGAGACGCCGTGCCCGTACTCCGAAACGCTCTCGGCGCTGACCGGCGCGCGGGTCTTCGTCAAGCTGGAGAACCTGCAGATGACCGGCTCCTTCAAGGAGCGCGGCGCGGCCAACCTGCTCCTGCAGCTCTCCCCCGACGAGCGGCGGCGGGGTGTCGTCGCGGCGAGCGCGGGCAACCACGGCCTGGCCGTCGCCTTCCACGCCGCGCGGCTCGGGGTCTCCGCCGTCATCGTGATGCCGGAGTGGGCCCCGCTGGCCAAGGTGACGGCGGCCCGGGGGCGCGGCGCCGAGGTCGTGCTCCACGGGGACAACTTCGACGAGGCCTACGCGCGCGCCCGCGAGATCGAGGCGGCCCGCGATCTGGTCTTCGTGCATCCCTTCGACGATCCTCGAGTGATCGCGGGACAGGGCACCATCGGCCTGGAGCTGCTGGAGCAGGTGCCCGGGCTCGACGCGGTGCTGGTCCCGGTGGGCGGGGGCGGGCTCCTGGGCGGCGTCGCTCTGGCCGTCAAGACCGAGCGGCCCGCCGTGCAGGTCATCGGGGTCCAGGCTCAGGAGGTGCCCGGCATGGCGAGCGCTCTCGCGGCCGGCACCCGCGTGACGGTACCCGCCGCCACCACGATCGCGGACGGCATCGCGGTGCGCCGTGTGGGCGAGCACACCTTCGATCTGGCCCGCCGCCACGCGGACCGGGTGGTCACCGTCGCCGAGGAGGAGATCGCCAACGCCATCCTGCTGCTGCTCGAGATCGAGAAGACGGTGGTCGAGGGCGCGGGCGCGGTACCCCTCGCCGCCCTGGCCAATCGCCGGGTGGACCTCGAGGGTCGGACGGTGGCGCTGGTCATCTCCGGCGGCAATATCGACGTCAACGTGATCGCGCGGATCATCGAGCGGGGCCTCGTCAAGGACGGTCGCCTCGTGCGGCTGCGGGTGCGGCTACGCGACCGGCCGGGGGCCCTCGCGCGCCTGACCGCCCTGGTGGCGGAGGCGCGGGCCAATGTCCTGCGCATCGAGCACGACCGGGCGTTCTCCCGTGCGCCCGTGGGCGACACCGAGGTGGAGCTGACACTCGAGACCTCCGGGCCCCCGCAGATCGAGGCGATCAAGCGCCATCTTGCCGAGGCCGGCTACGGGGCTGAAGAGGTCTAACTCCCCCTCTCCCCTCCGGGGAGAGGGTAGGGTGAGGGGGCCCGTCAGGGCCGCGGGAAAACGAAGCGGGAGGCGACGGCTGCCCCAGGCCCCGCGAGCCAGTCCTTCACCGTGCCGTACCCGTAGCGGAGGGCCGCGCGGCTGGCTTCGAAGCCCATGGAGGGGCCCACCAGGGGGGAGGGCTTCGGCTCCGGCTGGATCACCAGGACCTCCACTTCGGGATGCTGGAGCTTGATCGCGCTGAGCCCGGTATTGAACAGGTTGAGGCTGGAGATGTGTCCCGCCTGCTCCATGATCGCGTAGAGGCCGCCCCGCCGGATCTCGGGTCCGTCCTGCTCGTTCAGACACTGCGGCACCGCCGGGTTGATCGCGACCAGCACGGTCGAGCCGGCGTCCACCGCCAGATCGGCGTGGCCCGTGTAGCCCACGTCGCCGTCCACGTAGTCGCGGTCGCGGATCCGGTAGGGCTCGAAGAACCCGGGGATCGCCGAGGAGGCCGCGATCGCCTGGGAGATCGGCACGTCCATGAAATCGCCCTGGCCGAAGACCACCCGCTCGGCGCGGTCGAGCGCGATCGCGGCGACGAGCAGCGGCCGGGGCGTGCCGGTGAAGCTGTTCGAGAGTCCCTTGGCCTGAAACGCTTCCCGGAGATAGGCCTCGAGCGGCGACAGCGAGAAGAAGCCGGCCGGCATGTCGCCGCCACTGCGCGCGAGCAGGTCCGGCCACTCGAGCCGGAAATCGATGAGCGCGCGCTTGCCGATGGCCCACATGAACTGGGCCACGTTGCGCGTCGCGGCCGCGAACGAGCCCTTGTGGTAGACCGCGCCGCGATTGAAGTTGAGTGGGTCGTCGCGCTCCTCGTCGAGGATCTCGTACAGCTCCCGCGGGCGCACCCCGTTGGCCAGGAGCGCGGCGACCACCGAGCCGGCGCTGGAGCCGACGTAGAGGTCGAAGTCGTTGGCGCGGAAGCCGGGCAGCACCTCGTCGAGCGCGGCGAGGGCTCCGACTTCGTACATTCCGCCGATGACCCCGCCGCCCGCCAGGACGAGGGCTCGTCGCTCGGGTGGCCGGCTCCAGCCCAGACGCTCGAGCCAGCCGCGGAGCCCGTCGGGAGGGCTCACCAGCGCAGGAGCGTGGCCCCCCACGAGAAGCCGGTGCCGAAGGCCACCAGCATGACGAGGTCGCCATCCTTGATGCGGCCCTCGGACAGCGCCTCGTGGAGGCAGATGGGAACGGACGCGCCCGCGGTGTTGCCGTAGCGGTGGAGGTTGTTGAAGCACCGCTCGGCCGGGATCTGGAAGTGCTCGGTGGCCGCCTCGATGATGCGGAGGTTGGCCTGGTGGAAGAGGTAGCAGTCCACGTCCAGCGGCCGCAGGCCGTTGGCGTCGAGGCACTCCTGCACGACCTCGCGCACCCGCCTGACCGCGTTCACGAAGACCGCGCGCCCGTTCATGCGCGGGCGCGTGCGGCCGTCGTCGATCTTCTTCTTGGACACCGGCGGGAACGTGGACGAGCCCCACATCTCTCCGAACAGGGCGTCCAGCGCGGTGCCGTCGGAATGGAGATGATGCGAGATCAGCCCGCGCGGGCGGGCCGCGTCGGTCTCCCCGGCCTCGAGCACCGCCGCCCCCGCCCCGTCGGCGAAGAGCACCGCCATGTCGCGGCCCTCGTCGGTGAAGTCGAAGGCGGACGAGAGCAGCTCCGCGCCCACCACGAGCACCCGCCGGTACATCCGACCGCGGATCAGCTGATCGGCCAGCGCCAGCCCGTAGACGAAGCCCGCGCAGCCCTGGGCGAGGTTGAACACGGGGGTACTCGTCAGGCCGAGGCGGCCCTGCAACACGCAGCCCGGCGCGGGGTACGCGAGATCCGGCAGCGTGCTGGACTGGATGATGCAGTCGAGATCCTCGGCGGCGAGGCCCGCGTTCTTCAGCGCCATCCGGGAGGCCTCGATCGCCAGGTCCGTCACGGTCAGCGTGGACGTGATCTCCCCGTCCAGGCCCCGCTCGCGGATCTCGCGCATGAAGGCGGGCTTGTCGGGCGCCTCCGCGAGGCGCAGGAGCATGCGGTACGTATCGGGCGACATGCGGCGCTCGCGGATGCCCGTGCGCTGGGTGATCCACTCGTCGCTCGTGCTCATGCAGCGGGAGAGCAGCTCGTTGGTGACGACGCACTCCGGGACGGACATGCCGGTGGCGGTGATCTTGGCGCTTAGCATTTCTTCATCTGCGGGGGCCCAGAAATGGCCCCCGCACTCCCCCAGGCCGCGGACAACCGAGAAGCTGGCCCCCGCACTCCCCCAGGCCGCGGACACTCGGCGAGGTCTGGCTGGCGCTTCATGTGCCGGTGAATTTCGGCGGGCGCTTCTCGAGAAACGCGCGGACGCCTTCCGCATGATCGTCGGTGGTGATGCTCTGGGCCTGGGCATAGGCCTCGAGGCCCAGCGAGGTGGCCAGGTCCACCGTGGCCGAGCGGTTGAGCAGCGCCTTGGCGAGGCCGAGCGCGCCCGGCGGGCCCGCCGCGATGCGGGCGGCCAGGGCCCGCGTCGTGGCCTCGAGCTCGGCCGCGGGCACGACCCGGTTGACGAGGCCGATCCGCAGCGCCTCCGCCGCGTCGATGATGTCGGCCGAGAACACCAGCTCCTTCGCCTTGGCCAGGCCGACCAGCCGCGGCAGGAGCCAGGTGCCGCCGCCGTCGGGCACCAGCCCGATCTTGGCGAAGACCTCGCCGAAGCGGGCGCGGTCGGACGCGATCACGAGGTCGCAGCCCAGCGCGATATTGCAGCCGGCGCCGACCGCGAAGCCGTCCACCATCGCGATCGTGGGCTTCGGGTACTCGAAGAGGCGGATGATGAAGCGATTGAGCGACTCCACGCGGGCGCGGCCCTCCGCGGCGGTCTGCCGCTTCGCGGCCATGGTCTTCACGTCGCCGCCCGCCGAGAAATGGCCGCCCCCGCCGGTCAGGATGACGACCCGGACGGCCGGCTCCGCCTCCAGCTCGTCCAGCGCGGTCAGGAGCTCGCGCCGCATGACGAGGTCGAGCGCGTTCCGCGCCTGCGGGCGGTTGAGCGTGATCGTGGCAACTCCGTCGGTCCGGTCAATCAGGATGGTGCTGTAGCCCATCAGCTTCCTCCCGCCACCGGAAGCGGCCGCGACGGTATCGGCACCGCGCGGCACGCCGGCCGGGCTTTCTCGTCGATGGAGAGGCTCAGGATCGCCGCGATCAGCAGCAGGGCCCCGGCCACCCCGAAGGCCGCGCCGTAGCTCCCGGTGACGTCGAAGAGGAATCCACCCAGCCAGGTGCCCAGGGAGGAGCCCGCCATCGAGGCCGAGCCGAGGAAGCTCATCGCGACCCCGCGCCGCTTCACGAACCAGTTCGCGAGCGTGACCGAGCCCATGACGTGGCCGGTCGCGGCGAGGCCCAGCGAGCCGATCACCGCGTAGTAGAGGTAGAACTCCCAGAGCGTGGTCATGCGGCCGGTCAGCACCAGGGAGGCCGCCATCACCACCGCCCCCGCCGAGCACACCACGCGCGAGCCCATGCGGTCCACGAGCCGTCCGACCAGCGGCATGAAGGCGCCGTAGAGGAGCAGCGAGAGCGCGATCACGAGCGAGAAGCTCCCGCGATCCAGGCCCAGATCCGCCGAGATCGGCTTGAGAAACGGGCCGATCGTGAAGCGAATGCCCGCCGAGAGGAAGACGATGATCGAGAGCGCCAAGGCCACCCACCATCCATAAACGATTCGCGACGGTGCGTTCTCCGGCGCCATTGCCATGACGGAGTCAGTATATCCCTGCGTGTTATGATTCCGCCACATGACAGTGGCGCTCCATGACGCTCGCTGAACTCATCGGCCTGCCTGCTTCGAGCGCTCGCGCCGTGATCGGCATGGTGCATCTCCGCGCGCTGCCGGGCAGCCCTCGCTGGGACGGCGACATGGCCGCGCTCGTGCGCGCCGCCCTCGACGACGCGCGCGCCCTCGCCGAGGGCGGCGCCGACGCGCTCCTCGTCGAGAATCACGGCGACGTCCCCTTCACCGCGCGCCGGGTGGACGCGGCCACCGTGGCCGGGATGGCGGTCGCGATCGCCGAGATCCGCCGCGCGGTGCCGCTGCCGGTGGGCGTCAACGTGCTCAAGAACGACGTGCGCTCGGCCCTCGCGGTGGCCGCCGCCACCGGCGCGCGCTTCGTGCGCGTGAACGTCCACGTGGGCGCGGTCGCCGCCGACCAGGGCATCATCGAGTCCGACGCGCACGATACCCTGCGCTACCGGCGACTGCTGGGCGTCGCCGTCGCCATCCTGGCCGACGTGCAGGCCAAGCACGGCCTCCCGCTGGCTCCGATGCCCATCGAGCAGGAGGCGCGCGACTGCTACGCGCGCGGGTTGGCCGACGCGCTCGTGGTCTCGGGCGTGGCCACCGGCGAGCCCACTCCGATGGCCGATCTCAAGCGCGTGCGCGGCGCGGTGCCCGAGGCCCCGCTCCTCGTGGGCAGCGGCGCCTCGCCCGAGACGGTCGCCGAGCTCCTCTCGGTGGCCGACGCGGTCATCGTCGGCACCTCGATCAAGCGCGACGGGCGGCTTTCCAATCCGGTGGACGTCGAGCGCGTCCGCCGCCTCGTCGCGGCCGCCCGCGGCGCCCGCGCCTGATGTCTCCCTCTCCCTCCCCGAGGGAGAGGGCCGGGGTGAGGGTGCCCGGCCGGCTCGGCCTCGGCGCGCTTGTCCTGGCCCTCACCCTCTCGGGCTGCGCGCTGGTCACCCCCCGCCCCGCGCCCGACCCGGTCCAGCTCCGCATCGGCGAGCTGCTCCTCATCGGCTTCACCGGAACCCAGGTCGCGGGCAACGAGGAGATTCGCCGCCTCGTCTGCGACGTCAAGGTGGGCGGCGTGCTCCTCTTCGAGCGGTTCGCCGCCTCCGGGCAGCCGCGCAACATGGTGAGCCCCACGCAGGTGACCGAGCTCACCCGCGATCTGCAGGCCCTCGCGGCCCGGTGCGCGGGCCGCCCCCTCTTCGTCGCCGCGGACGCGGAAGGTGGCCGCGTCATGCGCCTCTCGCCGCGCCTCGGCTACCCCCCGACGCTGCCCGCGCGGGAGCTGGGCGAGCGCGACGACCCCGCCTTCACCCAGGCCGAGGCCCGGCGCATGGGCGGGATGCTGCGCGAGGCCGGTGTCAACTGGAACCTGGCCCCGGTCGTGGACGTGGCGGTGAACCCGACCAACCCGGCCGTGGTCGCCCTCGGCCGCGCGTACTCGGCCGACCCGGAGCGCGTCGCCGCCCACGCGCGCGCCTTCGTGCTCGGCATGCACGAGGCGGGCGTCCTCACCTCGCTCAAGCACTTCCCCGGCCACGGGTCGAGCCGGCGCGACTCGCACCTGGGCTTCACCGACGTGAGCGACACCGCCCGGCTGCGGATCGAGCTCGCCCCCTTCCGCGCCCTGATCGCGGCGGGGCTGGCCGACAGCGTCATGACCGCGCACGTCTTCAATCGCGGGCTCGACCCCTGGGACCCGGCCACGCTGTCGCGCTTCACCGTGCAGCGGGTGCTGCGCGGCTGGCTCCACTACGACGGCGTCGCGGTCTCCGACGACCTGCTCATGGGCGCCATCGCCCAGCACTACGGGCTCGAGGACGCCGCCGTGCTCGCGCTGGGCGCCGGGGTGGACGTGCTGCTGATCGCCCAGAACAGCGACAAGGTCGACGACCGCGCGGCCGAGCGCGTCGTCGCCGCCATCACCCGCGCCATCGCGGCCGGGACCCTCAGCGAGTCCCGCGTCCGCGAAGCCGTCGCCCGCGTCGACACCCTCCGCGCGAAGCTCAAGTAGGGGTCAGGTCTTGAATTACGACATTTTCTTCGCGTTCGGCAAAGCGCCCGGCGCGGAAATGTCGTAATTCAAGACCTGACCCCAGGCTAGCGGAGGGATTGGAGGAAGCGCTCGACGTCGGCCCTGGTGGGGAGGGCGTCCTGGGCGCCGCGCCGCGTGCAGGTCAGGGCGGCCGCCGCGCTCGCCAAGGGGATGATCTGGTCGACGCTGCCACCGGCGGCGAGGCCGACCGCGAGGGCGCCGTTGAAGGCGTCGCCCGCGCCGGTGGTGTCCACCGCCTCCACCGGGAAGGCCTCGAAGTGCACCACCGAGCCGCCGTCGCACACGAGCGCGCCCTGCTCGCCCAGCGTGATGATCACGGTGCCCGCGCCACGCTCGACGAGCCGGGCCGCCGCCTGCCGGCCCGAGTCGAGATCCCGCACCTCGATGCCGGTCAGCGCCATCACCTCGCCCGCATTCGGCGTGAGGTAGTCCACCAGCCCCAGCAGATCGTCGGACAGCTCCTGCACCGGCGCCGGGTTGAGTACGGTGATGACCCCATGCCGCCGCGCCGTCTCGAGCGCCCAGCGCACCACCGGCACCGGGACCTCCATCTGGCAGAGGGCGACCTCGGCCCAGGCGATCGCGTCCTCCCCCCGCCGCGCCATCGCGACTGTGAGCTGGTGATTCGCTCCGGGGGCGACCCCGATCTGGTTCTGCCCCTCGCGGTCCACGAAGATCAGCGCGGTGCCGGTGGCGGCGTCCGGCGTGGTCACGAGCCCTTCCACGCCGATGCCCTGCTCCAGGAGCCCCCGGCGGATGTCGCCGCCCGAGTCGTCGTCGCCCACGCAGCCGATCATCCGCACCTCGGCCCCCAGGCGCCGCGCCGCCACCGCCTGGTTGGCGCCCTTGCCGCCGCGGTTCACCAGCAGCGTGCCCGACGACACCGTCTCGCCCACGCGGGGCAGGCGCGGCAGCGCCACCGTGAAGTCGACGTTCGCGGAGCCGATCACGCAGAGACGGGGCACAGGCGCTCCAGGACCATGCGCAGCACGCGCTCGGCGTCCACGTCCACCGCCACCCGGCAGGTGGGCGCGCGCTTGCGGTGCGAGGGAATCTCGCGGCGATCGGCCAGGGAGAGCCCGCGCGTGAGCTTGCCCTCGCACTCGACCTCGACGCAGAGGGGCTCGAAGCTGACCAGCGAGGGATCGAGGGCCACCGCCATGGCCAGCGGGTCGTGGAGCACGATCCCGCCGCCCTCGCGCTCGTCCCCGAAGGCGAAGCCGTGCAGGGTGAAGTCCAGGATGAAGCGCGCGACCCGGTCGGAGCAGCGGTGCAGCCGGTCCGTGAGCGCCGCCTGCGCCAGGACCACCCGGCGCGTCACGTCGAGGGGGATCAGCTCCACCGGGAGGCCCGCGTCGAGCACGGCGGCGGCCGCCTCCGGATCCACGTAGAAATTGAACTCGGCGGCGGGCGTGACATTGCCCGGCACCGTGATCGCGCCGCCCATGACCACGATACGGCCGGTCCGGCCCAACCGGCGCGGGTCCTGCTGGAGCGCCAGCGCCACGTTGGTCAGCGGCCCCAGGGCCACGATGGTCAGGTCGGCGCCCCAGCGATCCGCCGCGTCCAGAATCACTTCCGGCCCCGACCGCATCTCAATGGGGTAGGCGGGCTCCGGGTAACGGAGCCGGCCGTCGGGCTCCACGAAGCGCTCGAGGTTCCCGAGCCCGTCCTGGCCGTGGACGTGCCCGGCGGTGACCAGCGCGCGCTTGAGCGGGGCCGGGGCGCCGCCGGCCAGCGGCGGCCGCGGCTCCGGCGCGGCGACCGCGAGGATGCGCCGGGCGTTCGCGGTCGCGGCGTCCACCGCGACATTGCCCGCGACGGTGGTGACCGCTTCCACGTGGGCGTCGGCCGAGCGCAGGGCGAGCAGGATCGCCAGCGCGTCGTCGATGCCGGGATCGGTGTCGATCAAGAGGTGCCGGGTCATTTGACAGCCCCCGCGGGCGTTCCGTATCATACGCGACAGGCCCGCGCAAAGTCGGCGCAAAGGAGGAATTCGATGCACATCCGGATCACGTACTGCGGCGAGTGAAACTATCTCCCTCAGGCCTCCAGTTTGCAGGCCGCGATCAAGAGTAAGTACGGCATCAACTCCGAGCTCCGGGAAGGCGTCGGGGGCATCTTCACCGTCGAGGCCGACGACAAGATGATCTACGACAACCAGGTCACCTTCCGCTTCCCCGAGGACCAGGAGATCTTCACCGAGATCGACAAGCTCAAGGCCTGATCTCGCGCTCGATACGGTCCCGGAACGCCGGGTCGGCGACGTGGAGCAGCTCCCGCGCCCGCCCGGCGTCGCTTTTTCCGCGCAGCGCCGCCACCCCGTGCTCGGTCACCACGTAGTCCGCGAGGAAGCGTGGGGTGGTCACCCGCGCGCCCGCGGCCAGGCGCGCCACGATACGCGAGCGGGTGCCCCGGCTCGCGGTGGCGGGCAGCGCGATGACGGACCGTCCCCCCTCCGCCCGCGCGGCCCCCAGCACGAAGTCGAACTGGCCGCCGATGCCGGTCACCTGGCGCCCGTCCACGCTCTCCGCGTTGACCTGGCCGAGCAGATCCACCTCGAGGGCCGAGTTCACCGAGACGAAGTCGCCGAGCGCCCCCACCACCTCGGGATCGTGCACGAGGTCGGAGGGCTCCATGTTCACCAGCGGGTTCTCATGGCTCCACTCGAAGAGCGCGGCGGTGCCCATGATCTCGCCCACGTCCATGCGGCCCGGGTGCAGGCGCTTGCGCGCGTTGGTGATCACGCCGCTCCGCACCAGCGGCAGCATGTGCTCGACCAGGAGCGAGTGCACGCCCAGGTCCTTCTTGCCCGCGAGCGCCTCCATCACCGCCTGCGGGATCGAGCCCACGCCCACCTGGAGCGTCGCCCCGTCGGGGACGAGGTCGGCCACGTACCCGGCGATGCGCCGCTCCACCTCCCCGACCGGGGTCGGCGGGTACTCGAGCAGCGGATGATCGACCGGCGTCCACACGTCCACCTGCGAGCGATGGAGGAAGGCGTTGCCCAGCGTGCGCGGCATCCGCGGGTTGACCTGGGCGATGACGAGCGGGGCCCGGCGCGCCGCGGACAGCAGGTAGCTCACCGAGACGCCGAGCGAGAGGTGCCCGCCGCGGTCGGGGGGCGCGGTGTGCACCAGCACCGCGTCGGGCGCCCACGGCCCGCCCGCCGCGAACAGGCTCACCGTGTCGAAGTAGCGCGCGGGCACGAAGTCCACGTCGCCCCGCGCCGCGGCATCCGTCAAACGCAGAGACATGTGCCAGGTTGCGAAGCGGATCTTGCCCGCGTAGGCGGACGAGCCGAAGGGATAGTCGTCCAGCCGCAGCCCCCCCATCAAGGTGAGCGGAGCCAGCCGGTCGGCCTGGCGCAGGATCTCACCGACGAGCGCGCTGGGATCGCCACAGCCCGGGGCGAGGAGCACCTGCATACCCGCGCGGAGACGGCCGACGGCGTCGGCGAGCGTGACCTGCTCGAAGGGGCGACCCATAGAGCCCAGGTAGTATAATCGCCCGCGGCCAATCACGGGTAGAGGGGGAATCCATGCCCAAGCTCATGCAGCCCGTCAATCCACCGAGTCTGCCCAAGCCCGCCGGATACGCGCACGGCTGGGAGGTCCAGGGCGGCAAGACCGTCTACATCGCCGGCCAGGTCGCGCTGAACCAGGACGGCCACGTGGTCGGCAAGGGCGATCTGCCCGCCCAGTTCCGCCAGGTCTGTGAGAACCTCAAGGCGGTGGTGACGGCGCGCGCCGGCCAGATGAACGACATCGTCAAGCTCACCATCTACGTGCTCTCCAAGACCGAGTACAAGGCGCACGGGCGGGACATCGGCGCGGTGTACCGGGAGTACTTCGGCCGGCACTACCCGGCCATGACCCTCGTGGAGGTCCGCGGCCTCTACGACGACGACTGCCTGATCGAGATCGACGGCATCGCGGTCGTCGACTGAAACCACCACACCCCTCACCCTGCCCTCTCCCCAGGGGGGAGAGGGGTTTGATGGAACCCTCGCCCCTGAAGGGGGAGAGGGCCGCAGGGCGAGCTGAAGCCGCAGGCGAGGCGAGCGATCGAAAGCAGGGTGAGCTGAAGCCGCAGGCGAGGCGAGCGAGCGAAAGAGTGAGGGGGAATCCATGCCCGTCCATCCGCAGTGGGTGACGACCGCGTTCGAGTTCGACGGCCATCGCATCGTGGGCTATCGCGGGGTGGTCCGCGGCATCACGGTGCGCTCGCGCAATCTCATCGTCAACCTGGGCGCCACCATCCAGACCCTCTTCGGCGGCAACATCACGCTCTATACCGAGCTGTGCGAGCGGGCACGGCAGGAGGCCTTCGACCTGATGCTGGAGCACGCGGCCCAGATGGGCGCCAACGCGATCGTGGCCATGCGCTACGACGCCAACGACGTGGCCGCGGGGGTGACGGAGGTGCTCTGCTACGGAACCGCGGTCGTGATCGAGCCGGTGGCACGCTAGCCCGGAGAAGGCCTATACTCCGCACCACGGAGGGGGACATCATGAGCACGAACCGGCGGCAGTTTCTCAGCAGCGCGGTGGGGGGCCTCGTGACGGCGGGGGCGACCGCCGGAACCAGGCGGGCCTGGGCCCAGGGCGCGTCCGCCAAGATCAAGCCGGGCGGCCGCGACGTGCTCCTCGTGGTGGACGTCCAGAACGACTTCATCCCGGGCGGGGCCCTGCCGGTGAAGGAGGGCGACCTGATCGTGCCCCTCGTGAACCAGATCGCGGCGGGCTTCGAGCACGTGATCATGACCCAGGACTGGCACACGCCGGGTCATATCTCATTTGCCTCCGCGCATTCCGGCAAGAAGCCGTTCGAGACCACCAAGCTCGCCTACGGCACCCAGGTCCTCTGGCCGGATCACTGCGTGCAGGGTACGGCCGGCGCCGATTTCCACAAGGACCTCAAGATCCCCCATGCCGAGCTGATCATCCGCAAGGGTTATCGCAAGCAGATGGACTCCTACTCGGCCTTCTTCGAGGCCGACGGCAAGTCCACGACCGGGCTCTCGGGCTACGTGCGCGACCGCGGGTTCCGCCAGGTGTTCCTGGTCGGCCTCGCCACCGACTTCTGCGTCTGCTGGTCGGCCCTGGACGCGCGCAAGGTCGGCCTGGGGGCGCTGGTGGTGGAGGACGCCTGCCGCGGCATCGACACCAATGGCTCGCTCGCCAAGGCGTGGGATCAGATGACGAAGGCCGGCGTGAAACGCATCCGCTCTGCCGATCTGTCGGTCTAGGGTCGTGACGGGCCGCCGCGCGGCCTTCGTGGCGCTCGCGCTGGCCGGCGCCCTGATCGCGGTCGGGTCGCCCGCGCCCGGGCCCATCGTCCCCGGCTCCATCGTTGGCGCCGCCCGGGCGGAGCACCAGGTCTCGTACCGGTACGTCGTGCTCGGCTACGTGACCGACGCGGAGAACCGGGGGCGTCCAGGCGTGCGCGTGGAGCTGCGGCGCGAAAAGACCGGGTTCTCCTACCTGGGCGAGACCGACACCGACGGCTTCTACGTGATCGTCGCCCGCCTCGGGGACGAGAGCGCCGGCGAGAGCCTCCACCTCCGCGCGGAGGGTCAGGCCACGACCCTGACCGCTCGCTTCGACCCCACCGACCACGCCACCGAGCGCGGCACTCGCGTGGACTTCACCGCCCGCAAGCCCGTCGAGAGCCCGACGGCCTTCGCGGTCACGCTCAAGCGGTACCTCTCTCAATGAGTCGCGACAGCTTTTACTGGGGAGTCCGCTGGGTTGGCCGCTTCTGGCTCTGGTTCTTCTTCAGGGATGTCGCGGTGGTCCGCGCGAGCCTGGTGCCGGCCTCGGGGCCGGTGCTCCTCTGCATCAACCACCCCAATAACCTGATCGACTCCCTGCTGGTCGGCGGGGTCCTGCCCCGGAAGGTCCACTACCTTGCGACCGCCGCGCTGTTCCGCAATCCCCTGGTGGCCCGCTTCCTCGCCGCCTGCGGGGCGATCCCCGTCTACCGCAAGCAGGACGACCCCGGCAAGATGGACCGGAACGCCGATGCCTTCGCCGCCTGCTTCCGCGCCCTCGAGCGGGGACGGCTGGTCGGCATCTACCCGGAGGGCACGACCCATTCGGAGAGCCGGGTCCAGCGCATCAAGACCGGTGCCGCGCGCATCGCGCTCGACTACCAGGCCTCGGGCCGCGGCGCGCCGCTCACCTTGATTCCGGTGGGCATCACCTTCGAGGCCCGCAAGGCCTTCCGCGGCCATGTCCGGCTCTCGTTCGGGGAGCCGATCGCGCTGGCCCCCTACGCGCCCGTGTACCGGGATGATCCAGCCAAGGCGGTCGAGGCCCTGACCACGGCGATCCAGTGGGGCATGGAGGCCGAGATCCTCAACGTGGGCCGGCCGGAGCGGCAGGATCTCGTCCGCGCCGTCGAGGAGATCTACCGGAGCGACCTGATCCGCGAGCTGCAAGAGGAGCGCGGGCTCGGGACCCGGCAGATCGACCCCCTGCGGCTCTCGCGCGCCATCGCGGACGCGGCGGCCCACTTCGAGGAGCGCGATCCCGAGCGGGTGGCGCGGATGTGGGCCGCGGTCCTGAAGTATCGGGCCATGCTGGCCGCCTACCACGTGCGGGACCAGGCCGTGCGCGCCCGCGCCCAGCGCCCGCCCGCGCGGGCCCGGCTTCGGCACTCGTGGGAGGCCTCGATCGGGTTGCCGTTCTTCGCGTACGGCCTGGTCGTCAACGGCCTGCCCTATCTCCTACCCCGGTGGCTGGCCCGCCGTACCGCGCGCAAGGAGACCGACTACGCCACCACGCGCCTGCTCGCGAGCATCGTGGCGTTCCCGCTCTTCTGGGCGATCGAGATCTGGATCGTGTGGCGGCTCCTGGGTCCGGCGTGGGCCCTCGGCTTCGCGCTTTCCCTGCCCGCGAGCGGGCTCCTGGCCTACCGGTACCTCGGCGGGATGAGCCGGCTGCGGAACCAGCTCCGCTTCGGCGTCCTCTCCCTCACGCATCGGCAGTCCGCGACCCGGCTCCTGGCGGAGCGGCAGGCCCTGGTGGCGGAGCTGGAGCGCGCCAAGGATGATTACCTGGCCGCCACCCGGGGGAGCAGCTTTTGACCATCCACCGGCTGGAGGAGCTGTCCACACCCCAGCTCGACGCCCTCGACCGCGCGCGCACCGTGGTGATCCTCACGGTGAGCCCGCTCGAGACGCACGGCCCACATCTCCCCCTCGGCGTGGACGCCTTCACCGCGCGCCACTTCAGCGAGTCCATCGCGGAGCGGCTGGTGGCGGACCGGCCCGGCTGGTCGGTGGTGCTGGCGCCCACGCTCCACCTGGGCTCCTTCACCTTCGACTCGGTGGGCACGGTGGCCGTCCGCCAGCGGGTGGTCCGCGACGCGGTGGTGGACTACGGCTCGGCCCTGGGCCGGGCCGGCTTTCGCCACGTCCTCGTGTCGAACGGCCACGGGGGCCCGGGCCACCTGGTCGCGCTGGAGGAGGCGGCGGCCATCGTCTCCCGGCGCCACCGCATCACCATGGCCTCCTTCAGCGGCCACCTCGCCTGGGAGTTCCTGCGGGGCCGCCTCCTGCCCCGGATCGAGGCCGGCCTCGGGCGTCCCCTGTCCGAGTCGGAGCGGGCGGCCTTTTCCGAGGACGCGCACGGCGGCTGGTGGGAGACTTCGATCATGCTCGTGCTGCGGCCCGACCTGGTGGATGAGGGCTACCGGCAGCTCCCCGCCGCGCGCTACTCCTTCGCGGAGCGCCTTCGCCCGAACTATGCCGTTCGCCACGGCGGCCCGGGCTACGTCGGGCATCCCGCGATGGCCGACCCGGCCTTCGCGCGGGTCACGAGCCAGGTGCTGATCGACGAGGCGATGGCGGTGGTGAACGGGCTCCTCGACGGCCGGCTCCGGCCGTCCGACCGGCGCTCGCCGTTCTTCGCGATCCCGTTCTTCCGCACCAACTTCCGGCCGCTCGCGGTGTCGGCCGCGGCCCTCCTGGCCGCGCTCGCGGCCGGGCGGATCCTCGGCCGACAAAGGAGACCACGATGAAAGCCTACGTCCTCATCGAGACCGCCGCCGGCAAGACCAAGAACGTGAAGAAGGCCCTCGCCAAGGTCAAGAGCCCGCGCGCCACCGTCGCCGCGATGGACGCGGTCACCGGCCCCTACGACTTCATCGCGGTGGTGGACGGCCAGTCCCTCGACTCCATCGGCAGCCTCGTCACCGAATCCATCGGCGTGATCGACGGCGTCACCCGGACCACCACCTGCGTGGCGGTTACGGTGGGATAAAAAACCACGAACGCCCGGGCTCCCTCAGCGCGGAGCTCAGCCAATGAATCGCCCGCGTTCCTCCGCGGTCGGGACCCGACACGCCTCGAGCTTTCCGAACCAGCGATATCGTCGCGAGGCGACAAAGTCGTATACCAGGTCGCGAAGCGGTGGCGGGATGAGAACCAGCGGCCAGAGCAGCGCCCATGGCAGGCCGAGCCGCCGCAGGATCTCCAGCGAGGCACTGGAATACCGATAGCAACGCTCGCCGACGATCAACACCATCGAGCCGCTGTAGTCAGGCGATAGCCCATGCCGGGCGAGGGCAGCTTGTCCGGCCGCCGACTGGAGCGCGGCGAACCGGAAGACGTCCGCCCGGTCTCGCGCGAGCACGAAGTCTATCGCGCGGTTACACATCCCACACACCCCGTCGAACAGCACCAACGGACGTCGCACTCCCAACCTCCCGACGATCGATTGTCCGGCCCCCATGCCCACCAGGATGCAGGCGCCGAGCATGGCGAGTGAGTCTCGGATCCAGCCGCCATCGCCGACGGTGTCGAGCAGCAACACCAACGTGTTCCCGGTCGTACCGTAGAGGGCCGTGATCGAGATCCCGGCCACGAGAATGCTCCATCCGCGGACGTGCGACAGCACCGCGAGATGATCCAGGACGCGGTCCAGGGGTCGCCAGCGCTCGAACGCGTGCTCCCAGTCGACGAACATCGCGTAGGCCAAGACGTTCAGGTGGAAGGGGATCTCCATCGTAAAGTGGATGGCGGCGTGGAAGAACACCGCAATGCCACATACCGCGAGCAGGGCCCGTCGAGAGAACGCCGCCGGCAGAAATGACAGCTCGAGGATGACGGTCGCCCAGTCCAGCACTTCCCACGCGAGTGCCGGGGTGTGGTCGAGGGCCAGCCGGCCCGCGAGCGTGGGACGCTCGAGCACGTAGTAGTTGTAGAGAATGTGCGCCTGCGCACTCTGGGTGCTCGGATCCAGCCAGCCCGTCAGCACCTTCGGGAGCCCGGCGGAAAACATGCCGAAACCGACGAGCAGGGCGAGCATCGCCAGTGGCCAGCCCGTCACCGGGGGCAGGCTTGCCGCCCGCCGTGCATCGACGGAATACCGCCTTCCCCATCCGGAGAACGACATCGTCAGCAACACCATGAGCACGAGGATGTCGTGGTCGATCTTGCCGAACGCGTACTCGAAGCTGTTGCCTACGACGGTGAGAGCCGTGAGGGTCAGCCCGCTGGCACGCGTGTGCCAGCCGACGAGCAGGGCCAGCGTCAGCGAGACGGTGGCACCGAACAGGAGCCACAACACCCAAGCGGGAGGCAGATCGCGGAAGAAGGCTCCGAGCCCCAGTGCCGGCGCATAGAAAGACGAGGGGAACGCGGCGAGCCGGACGTAGCGCGGATAGACCATGGCCAAGAGATACAGCGCCGTGAGTACGCGGCTGACCGCGAGGCTTCGTTCCCCGATGCGGTATTCCTCGAACATCCACCGCGTCAAGGCCCCGCGGCGAGGACTCATAGCGGCACGTCTAACGAGAGGGATCGAGTCCGCTGGCGCATCCACCGGTCTGCATGCCAAACATATGTATCGACATACCAGTCCGCGGTGACCCGCATCGCGCGGCGGCCCGGAAAGAGCTCGCGCATCCTTGTCCGGAGCCACTCCACGGTAAGGGGATCCGGCCCGGACCAGTAGTTCATCCGAGCCATTCTCAACGGGAGGCCGGGAAGCACCTGCCGCTTGAGGAACCCCCGAAGTGACGATGGGGAGGTGGGGCGGTCAAGTGGCGGGGGCGGTTTCGGCTTCAGCGCGATGTGCGCAATCGCCATCATCTGACCCGACGGAGCCATCGCCAGCAGCGTTCGCAGGGGCACCGACTCAACGGTGCCGTCCCCGAAGCTAACGACGATGGCGACCGACTCCCCGGAAGGCAGTCCATGCCGGTCGGTCCGCGTGCCGTCGAACGGGGGCATCAGCAGGGCCGGATAGGGCTCACCCCACGGGCTTGCCCTGGCAAACCAGTACTGGGCTGGCAAGAGGACGACGACCAAGGCAAACACGAGCGGGATCCACCGTTCGGATCGCGGACGGGCCGGCGGTGGGGCCGGGTCCGACGTTTCGGAGGATGTTTCCACCTGTACGATGATATATCAAGGGCAGCGAGTACACTCCTCTCTCGGGGGTAAGCCCCCGGAAAGCGACACGGGACACATGCCCTCTGACCACCGCGAGACCGGCCCGGTCGTCGCGTGCGCCGCCTACGCAAACGGCCGCCGCGTGGGGGAGGTCGCGCTGGAGGACATCAGCGAGGTCCTGAAGCAGGACGATCGCTTCGTATGGATCGGTCTCTACGAGCCCGACGAGGCCCTCCTCAAGGAGGTACAGGCCGAGTTCGGGCTGCACGACCTCGCCATCGAGGACGCCCACCTCGCCCACCAGCGGCCCAAGCTGGAGCGCTACGGCGACTCGCTCTTCATCGCGCTCCGGACCGCGCAGCCGGATCGGGAGCAGCGGCGGATCGCCTTCGGCGAGACCCACCTCTTCGTCGGCTCTCGCTACGTGGTCTCGGTCCGGCACGGCGCCTCCCTGTCCTACGCCGACGTGCGCACGCGCTGCGAAGCGCAGCCGCAGCTCCTCTCCAAAGGGCCCGGCTTCGTGCTCCACGCCATCATGGACTTCGTGATGGACCAGTACTTCCCGATCGTGGACGGGCTCGAGGACAGCCTGGAAGCCCTCGAGGACGAGATCTTCAACGAGCGCATCAGCCGCGACACCACCATGCGGATCTACACCCTCAAGCGCGACCTGCTCGAGATCAAGCGGGGCGTCTCCCCGCTCATCGACATCTGCAACCGCCTGATGCGGACCGATCTCGACCTGATCCCCGACGACGCCCGCCCCTACTTCCGCGACGTCTACGACCACGCGATCCGGATCAACGAGATGGTGGACGGCCTCCGCGAGCTTCTCGGGACCGCGCTCGAGGCAAATCTATCCCTGACCACCATCGCTCAGAATGAAGCCACGAAGCGCATCACCGGCTGGGCCGCCATCTTCGCGGTCCCCACCATGATCGCGGGCGTCTACGGGATGAACTTCGAGGTCATGCCCGAGCTGCAGTGGCGCTGGGGCTATCCGGTGGTGATGACGGTGACGGTGGCCCTCTGCGGCTTCCTCTACTACCGCTTCAAGCGCTCCGGCTGGCTCTGATAGAATCACCGCCGTCATGCGCGTGCTCGTCATGGGCGGCACCGAGTTCATCAGCCTGCACCTGCTCCAGGCGCTCCAGCAGCGCGGGCACGAGGTCACCGTCTTCAACCGCGGCCGGCATCCGGATCGGCTGCCCGCCGGCGTGGCCGCGATCACCGGCGACCGGAAGGATCACGCGGCGCTCCGCGAGCGTCTCGGTGGCCGGCGGTGGGACGGCGTCTTCGACGTCACCTACGCGCCGACCCTGCCGGAGGACGTGGCCGCCCTCGTGGACGCCCTCCCCGGGTCGCCGCACGTCGTCTTCGTGTCCACGTGCCGCGTCTACGACCACGGCCTCCCCATCCCCTACTCCGAGGAGACCGCCCGCAACTTCTACTGGGGCGACTACGCGCGGCACAAGATCGGCGGGGAGGACGTGCTCCTCGAGCGCTACCGGACCCGGGGGCTGCCCGTGACCATCGTCCGCCCCACCCACGTGATGGGCCCGCTCAACACCCGCAATAACGAAACGTTCTTCATGGACCGGATCAGCCGCGGCCGCCCCGTGCTGGTGCCCGGACACGGCGGCTGGCTCCGGCAGTTCGGCCACGTGGAGGACCTGGCCGAGGTGATGGCCGCGCTCCTGGGCGACCCTCGGGCCCACGGGCAGGCCTACAACGTGATGGGCGACGACGTGGTGAGCCAGGTGGGCTTCGTCGAGCTGATCGCCGAGGTGATCGGCCGGCCGGTCACGCTCCGGCACTTCGACGCCGCCCTGCTCAAGAGCTTCGACACGCCGGGCCCCGTCTTTGGCCAGAACCTGGTCTACGACTGCCACGCCGTCCACACCACCACGAAGCTCCGCAACGAGCTGGGCCTGCGCCCGCGCTACACCCTGCACGCGGGGCTCGCCCAGACCTGGGAGTGGTACCGCGCCCAGGGCCTCACCGAGCGCCCCGTGGACTTCTCCTTCGAAGACCGGCTTCTCGCCAAGATCGGCGCGTGACCCGCGGCATCCTCGTGTACTACCCGGACGCGGGGGAGGCCCGCGCCTACGCCGACCTCATCCGGCTGCCGTCCCGCGCCTTCCGCGTCCACGTGGCCTCGACTCCCGAGCAGGCCGCCGGGCCGGGCGCCGAGGCCGAGATCTTCTACTGCTGGGGCCCGCCGCGCCCGCTGCTCGCGGGCGCGAAGCGGCTCCGCTGGATCCAGTGCATGGGCGCCGGGGTCGAGCGCCTGCTCGTGCCCGAGCTGCCGGCGGGCGTCCGCATCACTCGCGCCGCGGGCATCTTCGGGCCGTGGATGGCCGAGTACACGCTCGCCTGGTGCTTGTGGACGACACAGAAGATCGACGGCTTCCGCACGAGCCAGCGGCAGCGGCGGTGGGCGCCGGTGGATCCCGTTCCGCTGCGCGGCCAGACCCTCTGTGTGGTCGGCCTGGGCGATATCGGCGGGAGCATCGCGAAGCTGGCCCGCGCCCTCGGCATGCGCGTGATCGGCGTCACGCGGAGCGGCCGGGGCTCCCGCGACGCCCTGCGGGTCTATCGGACGACGGCGCTCCGCGCCGCCCTCGCTCGCGCGGACTTCGTGGTCCTGACGCTCCCGCTGAGCGACGAGACCCGCGGGCTCGTGGGGCCGGCCGAGCTGGCGGCGCTCAAACCCACCGCCTGGCTGCTCAACCTGGCGCGCGGGCCGATCGTGGAGGAGGCCGCGCTCCTGGCGGCGCTGCGCGCGCGGCGCATCGGCGGCGCGGTGCTCGACGTCTTCGATACCGAGCCCTTGCCCACCGACCATCCGCTGTGGGGCTTCGACAACGTGGTGGTGACACCGCACATCTCGGGCCCCAGCACCCCGCGCGAGATCGGGCCCATCTTCAACGACAACCTCCGCCGCTACGCAACCAGCCGCCCACTCCGCCACCCCGTCGACCGCACCCGAGGCTACTGAAGGTTGTCCCCACCTCATATCCCTCTCCCCTCAGGAGAGAGGGTAGGGTGAGGGGTGGTCCCTCTCACCGAGGGACCGCGCGCTCCACCCCCACCCGCACCACCTCCCCTCGCCCCGCCCACCGCGCCAGCGGCAGCGTGACCTCGAGGAGAAGCTTCAGCAGCCCGTACACCGGCCGCCACTCGGCCATCCGCGCCAGGCTTCCGAGCCCGCGGTCGCGCAGCCAGAAGCCCAGGCTCCAGAGGTAGTACCGCGGCTTCGCCTGATGCCAGCTCCAGACCACTTTGCCCCCCGCCCGCGCGACGACCGCGCCCAGCGTCTCCGGCGTGAAGTGTGAGAGATGTCGCGGCAGCTCGAGCCCCGACCAGGCGCGGCCGAAGAGCCGTGCCCCGAGGCCGCCCGCATTGGGCACCTCCACGATGAGCAGACCGCGGGGCGCAAGCCACTCGAGCATGCGCCCGACCGCCGAGACCGGATCCGGCACGTGCTCGAGGACGTGGAAGGCGGTGACGCAGTCGAACTCGGCCCGCGCGAACGGCGCCCCGAGGAGATCGCCCGTGTAGACGCGCTCGCCGAAGCGGCGGGCCTTCTTCGCCGCGGCCTCGTCCACCTCGATCCCGGCCACCTGCCAGCCGAGCGCCTGCGCGACTCCCAGCGCCGCACCCGAGCCGCAGCCCACGTCGAGGTAGCGGCCCTGCCCCCGCCACGGCGGGCAGTCCCACTTGAGCCGCCGGAACAGGAGCGCGGCCCGGACTCGCGTCGGCAGTCCCGGGCTCGCCTCCCGCAGCGCCACGTAGCCCAGCCGCGACGCGAGCGCCCAGCGCGCCGCCCGCACGCGCGCCGGCGAGCCCTTGAACGGGATGCGCGGAGACGGCTCCTGGTGGCGCGGGTAGTGATCGGGATAGCAGTCGGCCAGGTGCTCGTCCCGCACCCGCGGGCGCTGGTAGAGGAACCCACAGGCCCGGCAACGCGCCACCGTGTAGACGCCGGGCACCGCGAAGGCGCGATCGGGCGTGGACCACAGCGGCTCGGCGTCGGTGGCGCCGCAGACGAAACACGGAGCGGCCACCGTGGGGAGCGACACCGCGGTCACCCCTCACCCTGCCCTCTCCCCTGAGGGGAGAGGGTGAGAGGTTGCGGCATTACTTCTTCGACAGGAGCCAGTGGCCGACGGCCAGATGCGGCAGGCCGGAGCGCTCGAAGGTGTCCACCGCATCGGCGGCCCCGCCGACGATGGGCTCGCCGTGGAGGTTGAACGAGGTATTGAGCACCGCGCCGACCCCGGTGCGACGCTCGAACTCGCGGATCACCGCGTGGTACTCCGGGTTCCAGTCGCGCTCCAGGATCTGCGGCCGCGCGGTGGCGTCCTGGGGATGGAGCGCGGCGGTGAGCGCGTCCCGCGCCTCAGGACGCGTCGGCATGGCCAGCATCATGTAAGGCGAGGCGAAGCCCTTGGGATTGACGAGGTAGTCTCCCGCCCGCTCGGCCAGCACCGTCGGGGCGAACGGCATCCAGAAGTCACGGTTCTTGATCATGCGGTTGATCAGCCCGACCACCCGGTGGTCCGAGGGATTCGCCAGGATCGAGCGATTGCCGAGCGCCCGGGCCCCGAACTCCATCCGCCCCGCGCAGCGGGCCACCACCCCGTCCGAGACCAGGAGCTCCGCGATGCGCTCCTCGATCCGGTCGTGGAAGGCCACCTTGTACTGCCCCTCGAGGCGCCGCTCGCGGATGACCGCCTCGGCCTCCTCGTCGGTCACCGAGGGGCCCAGATAGGCCGGCCCGAACGGCTGCGGCGCGGCGGCCAGGCCGCGGCGCGCGCACTCCTGCAGGTATCCGAGATAGGCCGCGCCCACCGCGTTCGACTCGTCGCCGCAGGACGGGAAGGCGAACAGCTCCTCCACCCAGTCCTCCTGCCCGAGCCGCATATTGGCCTTCACGTTCATGAAGACCCCGCCGCCCAGGGCGAGCGGCCCGCCGCCGTAGCGCTGCCGCATGAGGCGGCTCCAGCGCAGCAGCACGTCCTCGAGCAGGCGCTGGGCGCCGCCCGCGACCCAGTCGAAGCGCAACCCGACCATGGCGCGCAGCAGGAGCTGGTAGCGCTCGCCCGGGGCGCGCCAGCGGAAGCGCGCGGGCCGGCCTTCCTCGAGATCGAAGACCTCGCGCAGGGCCGCCTCCGCGCGCGCCGCGTACTTCTCCGGCGCGTACGGGGCCATGCCCATCACCTTGTACTCGTGCTCGCCGAACTTCATCCCCATGGCCAGCGTCACGAAGGAGTAGAAGGCGCCCACCGAGCCGGGCGCACTCGGCGTGGCTTCGTGCCGCTCGAGGGCTAAGCCGCGCCCGGTGGAGGCGGTCGCGCAAAGCCCGTCCCCCGAGTTGTCGTTGGTGAGGACGAGCGCGTCGCGTCCCGCGAAGCCCGAGCCCCAGTAGGCGGCCGCCGCGTGACAGGTGTGGTGGTCGAGGCACACGATGCGGTCCGGGGCGATGCCGAGGTGCTCGGTGACGAAGCCGAGCCGCTCGCGCTGCGAGATGCCGAACTTGCCGCGCGAGGCGTCGATGAGGCCGAACTTGGCGCCCCACTTCCGCACCTTCTTCTCGAAGGTGCGACGCCGCGACGGCCACGAGACCCCGTAGTACTCCTTCGCGTAGACCTCGTCGTGCAGAACGCGGTTGAGCCACTCCCGGGAGGCCGCGCGGGCGCCCGCCAGGGCCACCACGTCGATCTGCTGGGGCGTGATCGCCAGCTCGCGGAGGAGGGCGTCGATCGCCCGGCGCGGGTAGCCCGCGTCGTTCTTGAGCCGGCTGAAGCGCTCCTCGGAGGCGCAGCCGATGACGCGGCCGTCTCGGAGGACGGCGGCGGTCGCGCAGTGGGTCTCGGTGATGCCGAGGACGATCATGTCCCCGGTAGTATACCGCCCGCCCCTCACCCCAGGGGGGAGAGGGAGCGACTTCGACACCCTCTCCCCTCAGGGGAGAGGGCCGCAGGGCGAGCTGAAGCCGAAGGCGAGGCGAGCAATCGAATGAGTGAGGGGTGGTCCTGCTACACCCCCACCGACTCCGCCAGCCAGCGCGCGGTGCGCAGGAGCCGCCCGTCGCCGTGGCGCGGGCCCACGAGCTGCACGCCCAGCGGCAGGCCGTTGGCGCCCTGCAGCAGCGGGAGGCTCACCGCGGGCAGGCCGAGCATGGTCCAGAGCGTGCAGAAGGTCGGCTCTCCGGTGGACTCGAGCCCCGCCGGCGCCGTCCCGTCCACGGCCGGCGTCAGGATCGCGTCGTAGCGCTGCTCGAAGAGCTCGGTGAACGTGGCCATGAGCGGTCCCGCCGCCGCCTTCGCGGCCAGGTACTCGGGGGCCCGCACCGCGTGGCCGTGCTCGATCCGTGCGCGCAGCGGCGCCGACAGCCGGTCGCGCCCCGTCTCCCACTCGCGCGCCAGGTTGACCGCCAGCTCCGCGTCCATGATCACGCGGTGCCACTCGGCCAGCTCGTCGGCGCCCGCGCTCAGCTCGAACTCCTCCACGCGCCCGCCCAGATGCTCGACCAGCTCCCCGAGCGCCGCCTGCGCGTCCTCCGCGACGCGACTCCACCGCCCCGACCGGAAGAACCCGAACCGCGGCTCGATCGGCGGCTCCTCCATCGCCACCGTCCGGTATGGCCCCCGGCCCCGCAGGTGCGTGTCGGGGTCGCGCTCGTCGTACCCCGCCACCTCCTCGAGCAGCAGGGCCAGATCCTCGACCGTCCGCGCGAAGAGTCCGACGTGGTCGAGGCTGCGCGAGAGCTGGAACATGCCGTGCCGCGACACCAGCCCGTGGGTGGGCTTGAGCGCATAGACCCCGCAGTAGGACCCGGGCCGAATCGTGGACCCGCCGGTCTGGCTCCCGAGCGAGAGCGGCACCATACCCGCGGCCACCGCCGCCGCCGACCCGCTGGACGATCCACCCGGCGTATGCCCCGGGTTGTGCGGGTTCCGCGTCTTGCCCGGCGTCCGGGTCGCGAACTCGGTGGTGACCGTCTTCCCCATGATCACCGCCCCAGCCGCCCGCAGCCGCTCCACCACCGCCGCATCCCGCGCCGGCGTCCGCCCGGCATGCAACACCGACCCATTCTCCGTCGGCATATCCCCCGTATCGATGATGTCCTTCAATCCCACCGGCACCCCATGCAACCCCCCGATGGGCCGACCAGAAAGCCTCCACTCATCCGCCATCTTGGCCTGCGCCAGGGCATACTCAGGATCCAGATAGATCCACGCCTCCACCTGAGGCTCCGTAACCCTGATCCTGCCCAGGCACGCCTCCACCAACTCCACCGAGCTGACCCGCCCCGCCCGAATCAACCCCGCCGCCTCCGCCGCCGGCAACTCCCAAAGCTCCTTGGGCTCCATAGCGTCGAAGTATACGGTCAACCCCGAGGAAGGAGAATCAGAGAAGCCGACCCGCTTTTACATGGGGCCCGGGGCGGGGTGGTGGGGGGCAGTCTGACCCGTTCCCTCCGGGGATCGCTTCGCCTCACCAACCCAGATTGGGAACTCCCAGGCTGCGGTGCCGGAACAGCGGGTCGTGGTCAGATGCCCCCCACCACCCCGCCCCGGGCCCCACCGGCCAGGCCATCACGCAGACGCTAGTTAGTTGCTGTACAGGAAGTTCGGCAGCCAGAGAGTCATACCCGGCCAGATGTACATGCACGCCAAGCAGATGAGCACGATCACCATGTACGGCATCATCCCCGCGAAGATCTGGTTCAGCGTCACATGCTTCGGCGCCACGCCCTTGAGATAGAACGCGGACATCGCCACCGGCGGCGACAGGAACGCGGCCTGCAGGTTCACCGCCACCATGGTCCCGAACAGGATCGGGTCGACGTCGAAGTGGCTCAGGAGGGGGATGAAGATCGGGCAGAAGATCACGATGATCTCCGTCCACTCGAGCGGCCAGCCCAGCAGGAAGATCAGGAGCTGGGCAACGAACAGGAACCCGAGCGGCGAGAGGTTCATGCCGAGCACCCACCGCTCGATGAGCGACTGGCCGCCGTGCAGCGCGAACACCGCCGAGAAGAGCGCGGAGCCGACGAAGAGCCAGCACACCATCGCGGTGGTCTTCGCGGTCAGGAACGTGGACTGCTTGAGGTTCTCGCGCAGCTCCTTCGAGTCGCGCAGATGCCAGAGCCCCGGCCCGACCGTCCCGAGGAAGGTGCCTCCGATGGAGGCCGCCACGAGCAGTGACATCCAGGGCTCGTGCTCGTACCAACCGAGCGCGAATCCCACGATGGCGCCCACGAGGCTCCACCACAGCACTTCATTCCGGAACTTCGCCATGACGGCGAGGTACAGCGCCCCCAGCGCTCCGATCGCCGCCGACTCGGTGGCGGTGCAGATGCCGAACAGGATCACCGCGAGCACCACCGCCGTGAGCACGCCCAGCGGCACCACCGAGGCGAGCAGCTGCTTCAGGATCTCGAGCTGCTCGCCGTCCATGCGCCAGAAGTAGAACAGGAGCACCAGCGCCAAGACGATGGTGAATCCCCAGAACCACGCGTAGAACTGGGCGGGCACCTTGCTCACGGCCGGCCCGGCGGACACCTCCCGCACCGACGTCATCTCCTCCGGCGGCCCGTCGGGCGCCCGGACAGCCGACGGGGCCCCCGACTCCTCCGCCGAGCCCAGCTCCTGGGGTTGCTCCTCCTTTTCGGACGCCGCCGAGCCCAGCGCTTGCGGCTGCTCTTCCTTCCCGGCAGGCCCGGCGGGCGCGGCCGCCGGGGCCGCCACCACAACCTCGGCCGCGTTGTAGACCACCACGTACCACCACGTGGCCCCCAGAGTTCCGGCGGTCAGCACCACCGGCACCGCGATCGCGGCCACGTTGCCCAGGATCGTGCGGTAGCCGGCCGCGGCGGCCAGGCGCGGCTTCACCAATGCGGCCAGCAGCCCGGGCACGATCCGGCCTTTCGGCCCGCGCTCGAAGCTCCGCAGGGACTCGGGCACGGCGACCCGGTACTCGTCGGGCGACAGCTTCGGCGCGATCTTCGGATTGATGATCGCCCAGCCGAGGATGTAGACGAGGTAGAGGAACGTCAGGAAGAAGCCGGGCAGCATCGCGGCCGCGTACAGCTTGACGATGGACTGCCCGGCCACCGCCGCGTAGACGATCAGCATGACCGAGGGCGGGATGAGGATGCCCAGGGTCCCGCCCGCGGTGATGGCCCCGGCGGCGAGCTTGATGTCGTAGCCCGCCTTCAGCATCGGCCGCAGCGCGATGACGCCCATCAGCACCACCACCGCCCCCACGATGCCGGAGGCGATGCCCCAGAACGCGCACACCAGCAGCGTGGTCACCGCCAGGGAGGCGGGCACGCGCCGGAACGCGAGCTGGACGCTGTGGAACATGCGGTCCACGAGAGCCGCCCGCTCCATCACGTAGCCCATGAAGACGAACAGGGGGACCGAGAGCAGCGTGTCGTTGGTCATCACCCCGTAGGTCCGCTGCGCGATCAGGTCGAAGACCCGGTTGTCGTACCAGTGGGCGCCCGGGATCCAGAAGGCGAGGAAGCCGAAGACCATGCCGAGGCCCATCAGGGTGAACGCGGTCGGGTAGCCCATCATGATCGCGACCACGATGAGGCCCAGCATGATGAGGCCGAAGGACGGATCGCTCACGGTCGCTTCTGGTCGTCGCGCACCGCCTGCTCGTGCACCACGCCCTCCTCCATCACGCTCCGGTGGCGCGCGGCCTCGTCGATCGCCTTCGCGCCCTCCATGGCGGCCCGGCGCGACTCCTCGTCGACGTACTGGCTGTGGCCGAGCTGGGTGTCGATGACGTCGATCTCCTCCACGTCCTCCAGGCGCGGCGGCCATGCGCCGGTGCGGAGGCAGACCAGGCAGCGGATGATCTCGGCCAGCCCCTGCAGCATGACCAGCACCCCCGCGAGCGGGATCACCGTCTTGAAGTGATAGATGGGCGGCCCCTCCGCGGTGACGGTGGAGTGCTCGCCGATGCGCCAGGAGTCGGCCGCGAAGCCGCCCCCCGCGTAGATGAGCCCGAGCATGCACGGGATGAAGAACAGCAGATAGAGCGTGAGGTCGAGCGCGGCCTGACCGCGCGGCTTCATGTAGATGTAGATGAAGTCGGCGCGCACGTGGCCGGCCTGGGCCAGGGTGTAGGCCCCGCACATCATGAACAGGGTGCCGTACAGCATGTTGTTGAAGTCGTAGATCCACGCGGTGGGGGCGTTCAGGATGTAGCGCTTGAACACCTCGATGGACACCACGAAGGTGAGGGCGACGATCAGCCAGGCGAACGCCTTGCCCGACCAGTAGCTGATCTGGTCGATGGCGTGGATGAAACGCTGCGCGTTCATGGATTCACCGCCCAGACACGAAGCAGGCCGGCCACCCGGCGGGAGCCGGATGACCGGCCTGCTCGCGAGTCACCGGCCGGTTAACTCTTCTTGGCGGCCGGCTTGTTGAAGTAGTGGTTGTAGGCCATGCGGCGGCTGACGTTGGTGTCGAGATCCCACTTCACGGCCCGAGCCGCGAACACGCGCTGCGACTCCGCGATCTCCTTGAACATCGGGTTGTCGGCCGCCTTCTTGTCGGCGGCGGTATCGTAGGCCTCGAGCTGCTTCTGCAGCAGCGAGTCCGGCGTCTTGTAGAAGCGGACCTTGTCCTTGGTCTGCAGCTCGATGTAGTCCTTCGAGTAGCGATCCACCGCCTTCCACGACATGTCGGCCGAGGCCGCCTCGACCGCGTTCTCGATGATGGCCTTCATCTTGTCGGGGAGCGCGTCGTACTTGGTCTTGTTGAAGCTGATCTCGAACTGCTCGGCGTTCTGGTGGTAGCTCTGCAGCATGCAGACCTTCGACACGTCCGCGAACCCGAGGAGCCGGTCGGAGGTCGCGTTGTTGAACTCGGCCGCGTCGAGGAGGCCGCGGTCCATGGCGGGCACGATCTCGCCGCCGGGCAGGGCGTTCACCGCCGCACCCAGGCCCGTGAACACGTCGATCGAGATGCCGACCGTCCGGAACTTGAGCCCCTTGAAGTCATCCGGCTTGGTGACCGGCTTCTTGAACCAGCCGAGGGGCTGGGTCGGCATCGGCCCGTAGGGGAACGAGACGACGTTGGCGTTGATGGACTTGTAGAGCTTGTCGAGGAGCTGCTTGCCGCCGCCGTACTTGTGCCAAGACAGCAGCATGTTGGCGTCCATCCCGAAGGCGGGGCCGGAGCCCCAGAGCGCGAGCGCGGTTTGCTTGCCGTAGTGGTACACGAGCACGCCGTGGCCACCGTCGAGGGTGCCCTTCGACACCGCGTCGAGGAGGCCGAAGGCGGGCACCACCGCGCCGGCGGGCAGCACCTCGATCTTGAGGTCGCCGCCGGTCATGTCGTTGACCTTCTTCGCGAAGTCGTTGGCGTACTCGTGGAAGATGTCCTTGGCCGGCCACGTGCTCTGCCAGCGCATGGAGATGGGCCCCTGCGCCTTGGCGACCATGGGGAAGCCGAGCGTCGCCACTCCCGCGGCCGCTGCGCCCTTCAGGAACCGGCGGCGCGGGGCCTCGACTGGGGTCTGCTGGTTGCTCATCGGTCGTCTCCTTTGACGAACAATCGGTCGTGAAATGGGGAAATTCTACCCCGGCCGCACCCCTGGGGTGAAAACAACTTTGCCCAAGCAACCGGGAACGCGGCCTCCCGGTTCCCCCGGCCTCACCGGGGCGGGATGGGCTCGAGCGTGACCATCACCCGCTCCTGGTCCCGCCGCACGATCAAGGGCAGCGGGCCGTCGGGGCCGGCCGCGAGCAGGGCCTCCCGGACCGCGTCGAGCGTCACCACCGGCCGGCCATTGACCTCGGTCAGCACGTCGCCCACCTGGAGCCCGGCCCGCTCCGCACGGCTCCGCGGCAAGACCGCGGCCACCGACGGCACCGCGGGAGGCCGCGCGCCCCCCAGCTCGGGCTGGCCTTCCGGGTCACGGACCAGGAAGCCGTACTCGGCGGCCACGCGCTCGGCCGCCACCGCGTCGGGCATCGCGCCGACCTTGACCTGCACCGGGCGGCGGCCCTCCTCGCGGCGCAGCACGGTGAGCTTCACGCTCTCGCCCACCGTGGTCGAGGCGATGGCCCGCTGCAGGCTCCGCGTGTCCACCACCGGCCGGTCGCGAAAGGCCACCACCAGGTCACCGGTCCGCAGGCCGGCGGCCGCCGCGGGCGTCTCCTTGATCACCTCGACGATCACCGCGCCGAAGCCCTCGCGCAGGCCGAACCGCTTCGAGATCTCCTCCATCTCCTGCTCGGACAGGTCGCGGATGCGCACGCCGAGCCACCCCCAGCGGGTGGCCGCCTCCGCCGCGGGCACGAGCAGCGCGATGGCCAGGAACAGCGACGCCACCAGTCGCCTCACGGGCGCCCGCCCTCCCCGGTGAGCTGGCTCAGCAGGTCGTCCAGCGCGGCGGCGAGCCGTTGGAGCCGCCGCTCGACGTCGAGCTCTTCCAGAAGCGCTTGCCGCGTAGTCGGCGTAGGGATCAGCGCCGAGGCCACCTGGTCGCAGAGCTCGGCCGGGTGGTCGAGCCCCTCCATCATGGCCTGCAGATCCTCACCCGACCGCCCCACCGCGGAGAGGATCTGCTGGCAGCGCGCCTTGACCCGGCCGGTCAGGGCCGGTACCGCCGCGCCTGCGGCTCCCGTCTCGCTGAGGGGCGTGGCCGCCACCATCCGGTAGAGCGTGTCCGTCGGCAGCTCGCGATCGATGCGCACCCGCCCTTCCCCCCGCAGGAGCAGGTTGTAGCGGCCGGAAGCGAGGCGCTCCCACCGCACGATCCGCCCCACCCCGCTGACCGGATAGACGGCCGGCTTGCCCTCGTAGCTGCCCTCGTAGCCCGGCTTGAGCCCGACGACGGCCAGCCGCTTGTCGCGCGACAGGCAGTCCGTGATCATGGCCCGGTAGCGGGCCTCGAAGATGTGCAGGGGCAGCATCGTGTGCGGGAAGAACGTGAGGTCCGGTAGCGGGAAGATCGGGAGCGAGATCTGGGCCGCCAACCGGGCCTACCCGATGCTGGGGAGCTTGAGCGCGGCCACCGCGTCCACCCGCGCGACGGCGGCGGCGGCGATCTTCCGGAAGGCCTGGGCCTGGGCCGAGTCGGGGCGCCCGACCGTGATGGGCACCCCCGAGTCACCGCCCTCGCGCGTCTCCATCTCGAGCGGGATCTGCCCGAGCAGCGGCACGCCGAACTCGTCGGCCACGCGCTGGCCCCCGCCCTCGCCGAAGATGCCGTAGCGGCGGCCGGTGTCGGGCGCGATGAAGTAGCTCATGTTCTCGACGATGCCGAGGATCGGCACGTTCAGCTTCCGGAACATGCCGAGCGCCTTGCGCACGTCGAGCAGCGCCACGTCCTGGGGCGTCGTCACCATGACCACGCCGGAGAGCGGCACGACCTGCGAGAGCGAGAGCTGCGCGTCGCCCGTGCCCGGAGGCATGTCGAAGACGAGGTAGTCGAGCGGCCCCCAGTTGACGTCGCGCAGGAACTGCTGCACCGCGGAGTGGATCATCGGGCCGCGCCACACCAGGGCCTCGCGCTCCGCCACCAGGAGGCCGATGGACATGATCTTGATGCCGTGGGCCTCGACCGGGATGATCTTGTTCTCGAACATGCCCGGCTTGCCCTTGGCGCCCATCATCAACGGCACGTCGGGGCCGTAGACGTCCACGTCCACCAGCCCGACCTCCGCGCCCGATTGCTTGAGCGCCAGCGCCAGGTTCACCGCCACCGTGGACTTGCCCACGCCGCCCTTGCCCGAGGACACCGCGATCGTGTGCTTGACCTCGGGGATGAAGTCCGCGGCGGGCGCGCCCGGTTGGCCGTGGGCGTGGCCCTGGGCCGCCGGGGCCTGCGGCCGCCCCGCTCCCGCTGCGGAGCCCATCTTCACGCTGACCCGGCTCACCCCGGGGAGCTGGGAGACCGCCTTCGAGGCGCTGCTGTGGAGCGCGGCCTTCGTGGCGGGCGACTGCCCGGCGAAGGCGAGTGTGAAGGAGACCTCCGCGTCGTGCACGTGGAGCTCCTTGACCAGGCCGAGGCTCACGATGTCCTGGCCTTGGTCCGGATCCCGGACGGCGCGAAGCGCGGTGAGCACGGTGCTCTCGGTGAGTGTCGTCATGGGTGTGGGCGCAGTATACTTTCCGGGAGCTCGGAGCGCTACTCTGCGGAAGCCAAGGAGAACACCCATGAAGCTCCTGATTACGTGCGCTCTAGCGGTGGTGCTTCTGGCGGGATGCGCGAAGAGGGACATGGACGAGTGTCGGAAGGGTGATCGGAGTCGCTGTCCTGGCGAAGGCTCCGCCCCTCCCACCCGCAGTACCTGAAGCACGCGCCACAGAACCGCCCGACGCTCCCCGAGACGGAGACGTACCCGACCGCGTTCCACCTTTCCCTTGTCGCCAGCGCGGTCCAAGCCCTTGGAGAACTTGAAAAATCGGGTCGGAACTGCTACAACGATCAGGTGCTCGGGCCCGACGACTTCCGCCGTGTGATGAGTCATTTCGCCACCGGAGTCACCATCATCACCGCGTGGGATGCCGACCACCGGCCGACCGGGCTCACCGCCAGCTCGTTCACCTCCGTGTCGCTGCACCCGCCCCTGATCCTGGTCTGCGTGTCGGAGAAGGCCCAGAGCTACCCGGCGATCAAGGCGGCCGGCCGCTTCGCGGTCAATATCCTGTGCCAGGGTCAGGAGGCCGCGTCCCGGCGCTTCGCCACGTCGACCAGCGCCCCCGGCGAGGACAAGTTCGCGGGCCTGGAGTACCGGCCCGGGCAGCTCGGCCTGCCGGTCCTGCCGGACGCCCTGGCCCAGCTCGAGTGCAGGGTGGTGCACGCCTATCCGGGTGGCGACCACACCATCTTCGTGGCCCAGGTCGAGAGCGGGGAGTGGAGCGGCGACGCGGGCAAGGAGCCGCTCCTGTACTTCGGCGGCAAATACTCGCGGCTGCATTCTTAACCAGGGAGGATCGCGTCGATGCCCGTCCCGCTTTCCCGACCGCCGGTCGATGACGAGATCAAGGCCGCGGTCCTGGCCGCCATCGACTCGCGGCAGTACATCCTCGGGCCGGAGTCCAAGGCCTTCGAGCAGGAGTTCGCCCGGTACACGGGGAGCAAGCACGCGGTGCTCACGAGCAGCGCGACCGCCGCGCTCTGGATGGCGCTCAAGGCCCTCGGGGTCAAGGCCGACGACGAGGTGCTCGTGCCCTCGCACACCGCCTTCCCCACCGTGGAGGCGGTCTGCTTCGCGGGCGCGGTGCCGGTCTTCGTGGACGTGAACGACTCCTACACCGTCGATGTCGACGACGCGGCCGCGAAGGTGTCGGCCCGCACGGTGGGCTTCGTGCCGGTGCACCTCTACGGCCATCCCGCGGATCTGGACGGTATCCGGCGGCTCTGCGCCGAGCGCAGCCTCTGGCTGCTCGAGGACTGCGCGCAGGCGCACGGGGCCGCCTGGCAGGGGCGCAAGGTCGGCACGTTCGGACGCGCGGGGGTGTTCTCGTTCTACCCGTCCAAGAACCTGACCGTGATGGGCGACGGGGGCCTGCTGATCACCGACGACGACAACGTGGCCGCGCGCTGCCGGCGCCTGCGCGACCACGGCCGGCTCGACAAGAACGTCCACGCCGAGATCGGCTTCAACCTGCGCTTCAACGACATCCAGGCCGCGATCGGCCGCGTGCTGCTGCGGCGGCTCGACGCGATGAACGATCACCGCCGCCGCCTCGCCGCCCGCTACCAGCGCGGGCTCGCGGGCCTGCCGTTGGTACTGCCGGCGGAGGCGCCCGGGGCGCACCACGTCTATCACCTCTACGTGGTGCGGACGCCCGAGCGGGACGGTCTCGCGAAGTTCCTCAAGGAGCGCGGCATCGCCACCGGCATCCACTACCCGGTGCCGAGCCACCAGCAGCCGGCGGTGGAGCCGTTCAACCCGCCCCCGCTGCCCCGGACGGAGCGCATCGTGACCGAGATCTTGACGCTGCCGATCTCGGCCGGCCACACCGAGGCCGAGGTGGACCAGGTGGTGGCGGCGGTGACGGAGTTCTTCCGCGCCCGGTGAGCGGCCGGCGCTGACCGGAGCCGCGTGAGGCGCGTGTGAACATCCTCCAGCTCTATCCGAAGTCGGACTACTTCACCGGCGCGGCCATCCAGCTCCGCGATCTCACGCTGGGGCTCGCCGGGCGCGGCCACCACGTGGTGGTGGCGACGCGCCCGAACGAGCACTGGGGCCGGGCGTGCGCCGCCGCCAACGTCGAGCACGCGGCGGTGCCGATGCGGAACGGCATCGACCTCCGCTCCGCGTGGGCGCTGGCCCGGCTCATCCGCGAGCACGAGATCCAGATCGTGCACTGCCAGAAGGGGCGCGCGCGGACGCTGGCCCTCTTGGCCGGCCTCACGGTCCGGATCCCGGTCCTCGTCCTCAATCGCGGCGTGAGCTTTCCGCTCGACCGCTGGAACCGCCTCGGCTACACCACGCCGCGGGTGACCGCGGTCGTCGCGGTCTGCGAGTCCATCAAGCGCGGGCTCGTCGCGGCGGGAGTGCCCGCCGCGAAGATCGACGTCATCTACTCGGGGACGGACCTCGGCCGCTTCCATCCCGGGGTGGACGGCCGGCGCATCCGCGCCGAGCTGGGCCTGGGTCCGGAGCACGCCCTCGTCACCCAGGTGGGCATCCGCTCCTGGCGCGGCAACGACGACGTGCTCGAGGCCATGGCGCGCGTCTGCCACGCCGCCCCCCACGCGCGGCTGCTCTTCGTGGGCGCCCCGCCCCCGCGCGTGTTCGCCCTGCGCGACCGCGCCTTCCGGCGCGGCATCGGTGAATCCGTGCACGTCCTCGGCCACCGCGAGGACATCCCGGAGATCCTCGCCGCGAGCGACCTCGTGGTGGACGCCTCCTACGCCGGGCTCGGCCTCACCGGCTCGCTGCGCGAGGCCCTCGCGGTGGAGACCCCGGTGATCGGCACCGACCTCGAGGGGCATCCCGAGCTCATCCTCGAGGGCGAGACGGGGCTGCTGGTCCCGCCGCGCAATCCGGACGCGCTGGCCCAGGCCATCCTCCGCATGCTGGAGAACCCGACGCGGGCCAAGGCGATGGCGCGGGCGGGCCGCAAGCGGGTCGAGGCCAACTTCTCGATGGCCCAGAAGGTCCAGCGGACCGAGGCGCTCTACGAGCGGCTCTGGGCCGCGAGCGGGCGACCGTGAAGGCGCGCTACCGGCTGCTCGGTCGGCTCCTGCCGTACTTGCGGTCCTACTGGCCGGTGCTCGCGCTGGGCGGGCTGCTCGCCCTGCTCGTCTCGGGCGCGGAGGCGTTCACCGCGTGGCTGGTCAAGCCCGCCATGGACGACATCTTCCTCAAGCGCGACGTGGCCATGCTGAAGGTGATCCCCTTGGCATTGCTGGCCGCCTACGTGGCCAAGGGGCTCGGCCGCTTCGGCCAGTCCTATCTCATGGCGTCGGTGGGCGAGCGCGTCATCGCCCGCATCCGCGGCGAGCTCTACGCCCACATCCAGTCCATGCCGCTGGCCTTCTTCGCCTCGCTGCATTCGGCGGAGCTCATGACCCGCGTGGTCACCGACGTCAACCGCCTCGCCCGGCTCTCCTCCACGGTGCTGGTGATGGCGGTGCGCCACGTCGCCACCATCGCGGCGCTGCTCATCGTGATGTTCCTGCGCGAGTGGCTGCTCACCCTGATCGCCATCGCGGTCTTTCCCCTGGTGGGCGTGACCATCCGGACGATCGGCCGCAAGCTGTACAAGATCAACAAGCGGACCCAGCAGAAGATCGCGGAGCTGAACGTGGTGCTCCAGGAGTCCTTCACCGGCACCAAGATCGTGAAGGCCTTCGGGCGCGAGCGGCTCGAGCAGGAGCGGTTCGACCAGGTGAACGACCGCCTGCTGTCCCTGGCCCTCCAAGATAGGCGCGTGGACGAGATGGCGGAGCCGGTGATGGAGGTGCTCGGGGCCCTCGCCATCATGGGCGCCCTCTGGTACGGCGGCTACCGGGTGATCGCGGGCGCCCTCACCCCCGGCGAGTTCTTCTCCTTCACCGCCGCGGTGATCCTCCTCTATGGCCCCGTCCGCCAGCTCTCCCGGATGGTCAACACCGTGCAACAGTCGATCGCCTCGGTGGAGCGGGTGTTCGAGATCCTGGACACCCCGCCCGCCATCGTGGACGCGCCCGACGCCCGCGCGCTCCCCGGCTTCACCGAGTCCATCGTCTTCGAGGCGGCCGGCTTCTGCTATCCGGAGGCGGAAGAGTGGGCCCTGCGGGATATCTCGCTGACCGTGCGCAAGGGCGAACTGGTCGCGTTCGTGGGCATGTCCGGCGCGGGCAAGACCACGCTCATGGAGCTGCTGCCGCGCTTCCACGACGTCACCGCGGGCCGCATCACCCTCGACGGCCACGACCTTCGCAACGTCACGGTGAACTCGCTCCGCGCCCTGATCGGCATCGTGACCCAGGAGACCTTCCTGTTCCACGACTCGGTCGAGTACAACATCGCCTACGGCAAGCCGGGGGCCACGCAGGCCGAGATCGAGCGGGCGGCCCGCCAGGCCCAGGCCCACGACTTCATCGCCGCCTTGCCCGAGGGCTACGCGACCTCGGTGGGCGAGCGCGGCGTGAAGCTCTCCGGCGGCCAGGCCCAGCGCCTCGCAATCGCCCGTGCTTTTCTGAAGGACCCGCCGATCCTGATCCTGGACGAGGCGACCTCGGATCTGGACGCGGAGAGCGAGTTCCTCGTGCAGCAGGCGCTGTCGGAGCTGATGCGCGGCCGCACCGTGCTCGTCATCGCTCACCGGCTCGCCACCGTCAAGCACGCGGATCGGGTGGTGGTGGTCCACGACGGCCGCATCGCCGAGCTGGGCACCCACGAGGAGCTGATGGCCCGCGGCGACGGCATCTACCGCCGCCTCGCCACGCTGCAGTCGCTGGACACCCTGCCCGCCCGCTAGCTAGGCCCGCCAAGCCGCGCCGCCGCCCGTGCGCCCGCCGCGAGCAGGGCCGGGTAGACGACCCACTGCCGGAATGGCTCGATGAGGGCCATGTAGCCGCGGCCGAACGCGCCGTTGGGACGGACGTACACCGCCAGCCGAGGATGCCGGTCGACCAGCGAGATGTGCAGGAAAGCGGTCACCGTACGGTTGGTGATCCGGGACAGGACCTCGTCCGGCTCCTGGTAGACGGGCACGAAGCCGGTGCCGCCGCGATCGAGGCCGAGGAGGCGCCCGAGGGCCCGGCGGAGCGCGAAGAGCGCCCGCGACGGCAGCCCGCGCGGCTCGGTCCGCAGCGCCTCCACCCAGCGAGCGAGCGGAACCGCCGCCGGGAGCGGGATCGCGACCTCCCACACGTCGCGCAGCGCGAGCCCCTCCGCGGCCGCGATGGCGTGCACACGCCACGAGCGGCGCAGGTGATCGGTGGGGTCGAGGCGCCCGCCCGCCATGCCCGGCGCCATCCCCATGCCCGGCGTCATGTTAGGACGCGCGCGGCGCGTACATGATGACCGCCACGCCGGCCAGGCAGAGGCAGACGCCGGCCAGGTCGTAGCGGTCCGGGCTCACCCGGTCGATCGCCCAGCCCCACAGCAGCGACAGGACCACGAACACGCCGCCGTAGGCCGCGTAGACGCGCCCGAAGTGGGCCGCCTGGTAGGTGGGGATCAGCCCGTAGAGGACGAGCACGACGGCCCCGACCAGGCCCAACAGCCAGGGGCGGCCCTCGCGCCACCAGAGCCACATGAGATAGCCGCCGCCGATCTCGGCGAGCCCGGCCAGCGCGAACAACGCGACGGATCGCAGCAGGGGCTACTCGCGGAAGCGGTTGACGATGGGCAAGCGCCAGTCCTTGCCGAAGGCCCGCGGCGTGATCTTGATGCCGATGGGGCCCTGGCGCCGCTTGTACTCGTTGCGGTCCACCATCGCGATCACGCGCTTGACCGTGGTGGCGTCGAAGCCGCGCGCCACGATGTCGGCCACGCCCTGGTCCCCCTCGACGTAGGCCTCCAGGATCGCGTCCAGGACCGCGTAGGGCGGCAACGTGTCCTGGTCGGTCTGGTCGGGGCGCAGCTCGGCCGACGGCGGCCGGTCGAAGATCGAGCGCGGGATGACGTCGCGCCCCGCCTTGCGGTTGACGTACTCGGCCACCTGGTAGACCAGGGTCTTCGGCACGTCCTTGATCACCGCGAAGCCCCCCGCCATGTCGCCATAGAGCGTGGAGTAACCCACCCCGATCTCGCTCTTGTTGCCGGTGGTGAGGATGAGCCAGCCGAACTTGTTGGAGAGCGCCATGAGGTAGTTGCCGCGGATCCGCGCTTGTAGATTTTCCTCGGTCACGTCCTCCTTGAGCCCCTTGAAGGGCTTGGCGAGGGCGCGCCGGTAGGTGGCCAGCACCGGCGTGATGGGCAGCCGCAGGAACTCGATGCCGAGGTTGCGGGCCAGCCGCGCCGCGTCGCTCCGGGTGCCCGCCGAGGAATACTGCGAGGGCATGGTCACGCCGGTGACGTTGGCGGCGCCCAGCGCGTCACAGGCGATGGCCGCCACCAGCGCGGAGTCGATGCCGCCCGAGAGGCCCAGCGCCACGTGGGTGAAGCCGTTCTTGGTGACGTAGTCGCGCGTGCCGAGGACGAGGGCCTGGTAGATCTCCTCCACCGGCTCCAGCACCGGCACCTCGTGGGGCGGCAGCTTCGGCCGCTCCGGCGCGGGCTGCGGGGACAGCGCCACGCGGCGCGACTGGGTCACGGTGGCCCGCAGCTTCTCCTTGCGCCGCCGCGAGTCATGCAGCCGGGCCCGGAAGACCTCGTCGAGGTCGAGGTCGGCGACGACGAAGTCTTCCTCGAAGGGCTTGCCCCGCGCCACGCACTCGCCCTTCTCGTTGAACATGAAGGACTGGCCGTCGAAGATCAGCTCGTCCTGCCCGCCGACCGTGTTGACGAAGGCCAGGCACACGAGGTCGTCGGCCGCGCGGGTGGCCAGCATCTTCTCGCGGAAGCGCCCCTTGCCCGCGTGGTACGGCGAGGCGTTGATGCTCAGCACCAGCTCGGCCCCGCCGAGGGCCTGGAGCGTGGTGGGCCCGGTCGGGTACCAGATGTCCTCGCAGATGTTCGCCGCGATCACCGTCTCGCCCAGCGTGAAGACCGGGGCCTCCGTCCCGGACTGGAAGTACCGGTTCTCGTCGAAGACGCCGTAGTTGGGCAGGTACTGCTTGTGGTAGGTCCCGGCCTGCGCGCCGTCGTGGAGGATGGCGGCCGCGTTGAAGATGTCGTCGCGCTTGTCCACGAAGCCCACCACCGCGGTGAGCCCGCGGCTCGCCCGGGCCACGTCGGCCAGCGCCCGGAGGTTGGCCTCGATGAAGGCGGGCTTGAACAGCAGATCTTCCGGGGGGTACCCGGTCAGCACCAGCTCCGGGAACGCGACGATGTCGCAGCCCAGCGCCCGGGCCCGGTCCATGCCCGCCATCACGAGGCGCGCATTGGCCTCGATGGCGCCCACCGTCGGATTCACCTGGGCCAGCCCCACCCGCACTCGCCGCATGCCGGTATTCTACCCTCTCCGGCGCGCTTTCACCGCCAGGTGCAGTCCCGCCAGGATCAGGAGCCCGCCGGCCACCGTGAACGCGGTGAGCCGCTCCCCAGCCACCACACCCCGAGCAGCGCGCCCCCGAGCGGCTGGATATTGAGAAAGATGGCCACGCGGGGCGTCTCGACTCGCTCCAGGCACCAGTTCCACACCGCGTAGCCCAGCGCGGTCATCACCACCCCTAGGTAGAGCGCGCCCACGACGGCCCGCGGGGTCCACACGGGCGGCGGACCGGTGGCCCACTCGAGCACCGCGAGCGGCAGCATCGCGACGGCGCCCCAGAGGATCGAGTAGGCGGTCACCACGAGCGCGGGATGGCGGAGGAGCACGGGCCGGGCGATCAGCGAGTACGCGGCGTAGGCCACACCGGAGAGGATCAGGATCACGTCGCCGCGCCAGTGGGGCACGAGGGCCTGCGTGACGCCGGGGATCCCGTTCACCACGATGACCGCCGCGCCCAGGATCGCCAGCGCCGCGCCCAGCCCTTCCTGCCGGGAGAGCCGCTCGCCGAGCAGCAGCGGCGAAAGCAGGATCAGGGAGGCGGGCTCCACCGTGATCAGGAGCGCCGCATTGCTGGCGGTGGAGTGGGCGAGGCCCCAGTTGCCGAGCGCGAAGGCCAGCGTGAAGCCCACCACCCCCGTGAGGGCGAGGCGCCAGCGGTCCTCACGGGAGAGCTTGGCGGCCGCCATTGCGCGCCAGGCCCACGGCACGAGGATGAGCGAGCCGATGGTCAGCCGCGCCATGGCCAGCGTGGCCGGGCCGACGTCCTCGAGCACGATCCGGGAGACCGAGTAGCCGGTGGCGAAGACCAGGTTGGAGACGAGAAGGACCACGTAGGCGCTCGGCACGAGCCGAGCTTAGCGTATCGGACGAGCCGACAGAAGGATCTCACCCAACATGTCCTGGCTACGCTCTTGACGCCGCCCTGGCGACGGAGCAGTATCGGCCCGCCCGACCCGCTCGGCGCCTTGGAGCCGAGTTCTGAGCCAGCACCACGCGGTGAACCCGAGACGAAGGAGGCGCCATGATCGACCTCGACGCTCGACCCGAAGACCCCCGATCCGGTTCTCCGTCGCTCTCGCGCCGCGAGATGCTCGGACTGCTCGCGACGACAGGCGCGGGGGCGATGCTGGCACCCATCATCCGGTCCGGCGCCGTGCTCGCCGCGGAGACCCCGAAGAAGGGCGGCCAGATCGTGGTGGCGCTGTCCCAGGAGCCCACCGTCTTCAATCCCAACCGGCCACACATCGAGGTGGATCGCGGTGTCCACTTCGGCCTCTTCGACAGCCTGTGGCGGGTGGAC